>JAIXTK010000114.1 GCA_027483995.1 Acetobacteraceae bacterium | reverse complement strand
TTCCGCGACTATCTCTACATCCCACTGGGCGGCAATCGCGGCTCGGCCGCGGCCACCTTTCGCAACCTGCTGCTGGTGTTCGTGCTGTGCGGGTTCTGGCATGGCGCCAGCTGGACCTTCCTGGCCTGGGGCCTGTGGCACGGCGCGCTGCTGATCGCCGAGCGGGCCGGGTTGGGCGCCGCCGTGGCACGGCTATGGCGCCCGTTGCGGCACGGCTACCTCGTGCTGATGGTGGTGCTGGGCTGGGTGCTGTTCCGGGCGGAGACGCTGGTGCAGGCCGGGCATTTCTATGCGGCGATGGCCGGATTTGGCGGGGGCGACGGCCTGGATGCCCCGGCCGCCGCCTTCCTGGACAACCGCGTGGCGGCGGCGTTGCTGGCCGGCGCGGTGCTGTCGGCCTGCGCAATGCCGAAGGGGCGGGGCTGGGTGGTGCGCCCGGGCGGCGGCATGGCGTGGCAGGCCGGGCGCGATGCCGCCATGTATGCCGGCTTCCTGGCCCTGTTCCTGCTGGCCGTGGCGGTGGTGAGCGGCACGACGTACAGCCCCTTCATCTACTACCGGTTCTGAGGGCAGGGCGATGGAGAAACCGCTGGCCGCCCCCATCCGCCGGTTGCTGCAGCGCCTGTTCGTTCTTGCCGCGCTTGTGATCCTGGCTGCCCCTGCGGTGATGCAGTTCGCGATCCGCAGCGAGCCGCGGCGCGGCGAGAACCGCGCGCCGGCCGCCTTCCCGGCCTCGCCGGCCACGCTTGCCGCCCTGCCGGCCTGGACTGCGGGGGTGGATGCCTGGTTGCGCGACCATTTCGGCCTGCGCAAGCGCTATCTGGATGCGCTGGACCAGATCCAATACCGCGTCTTCGGCAGCTTCAGCTCGCCGCAGATCCTGATGGGCCGCGAAGGCCGGATCTTCCTGGCGTCGCATGCGGCCGGGGAGGCCTATCGCAACAGCCTGATCCGCACCTCCTGCGGCGGGTTGGTTTCGGCGGCACGCCGCCAGGAGATCGCGCGATCCCTCGCCACGGTGCTGGAACGCAGTGATGCCGCCAGCCCGGCCCGGCATCTGGTTGTGCTGGTGCCCAGCGCGTCGGCGCTCTACCCCTCGCAACTGCCGGCGTGGCTGGAGCGCCAGTGCCGGGCCGCCTCGCCCCTGCTGGAGGGGATCGTCGCCGCGTTGCCCGATCCCATGCGGGCCCGCGTGGTGAACCTGCATCCGCTGCTCTCCGCGCTCGATCCCGCAACCCCGGGGATCCCGCGCCAGAACTTCCACTGGGCCGGAATCGGCCCGCTGCGCAGCGCGGCATGGATCGCCGAGACGAAGCTGGAACGCCACGCCGCCTTCCCGATGCCAACACGCGTGGTGCGCGAGCGCTCCGACATCACCGGCTTCTTTCCCGGGGTTCGTATTGCGGGTGATGTGACCGTGGCGAATGCGTCCGAGGCCGGGGTGGTCGCCTGCATCGGCTCTCCCTGCTTCGAGGCCGCTTTGGGGGCCGACGTGGCACGGTTGCTGGAGGACCTGCGCCGATACCAGGGGCCGGGCCCGGAGGGCCGTTTGCTGATGCTGACCGACAGCTTCGGGGCTTTTGTCGCCGAGGGGTTCACACCCTACTTCCGGGAGGTTGTGCAGGTGTCGCTGAACAACCTGCCGCAGCTGTCAGGCGAACAGCGTGCCCGCTTGCGTCGCGCGCTCATGCAGGAATACCGGCCGGATGTGACGCTGTTCCTGGTGCACGACTACGCCGCCACCTATGCCTGGGACATCATGCTGCGGGACCTGCTGCCGTAGCGCCGCCAATTCCAGGAGCCGGAACCAGCCAGCCCGCCAATGGCTGCCGGGGAGGGAAGAAACCAATCGACAATCGCAAAACTGTCACCCTATTCTCGTTTCAGATCCTGCAGCTTGACGGTAGATGGCACGAGAATGCCGCGCAGGACCGGGGTAGAGGCACTTCAGGCGGCCCGCAGCAGGCGTTGGCGTGGCGACGCGCGTTCAGCGCAAGGGGAAGGGTGGCTCATGACCGAACGAACGATGGCCCGCGTGATGATTGCGGGCCTGGCATATGTCCTGGCAGCTGGTTCCGCCTTGGCGCAGGGGGCTTGCCCACCTGCGACGGTGGCCAGCAGCGGTGGCCTGCGCGGGGCGTTCCCGCAGCAATTCGAGCTTTCCGAGTTCGAAAAGGCCGCCAACTGCAAGCTGGTCTTCAAGGCCAACCCCGAGATCGAGCAGCTCAATGCCCGCATCGCCGGCAACGGCGCGCTGCCGCCGCTGGCCGAGCGCCTGCCGGCCGAGCCGCTGGTGGTGATGCCGTATGAGTCGGTCGGCCGCTACGGCGGCACCTTCGTCGGATTGTCGGAGGCGCCGGAGGCCGGCACCTCCGACCTGCTGTCGTTCCGGCATGTCAGCCTGGTGCGCTATTCCGACGACCTGGCCACCATCGTGCCGAACGTGGCCAAGAGCTGGGAGTGGAACAAGGATTTCACCGAGCTGACGTTCCACCTGCGCCGTGGGCACAAATGGTCCGACGGTGCCCCGTTCACCGCGGCCGACATCAAGTTCTGGCACGACGACCTGATGTTCGATGAGGCCATCACCAAGAAGCCGAAGGACTATGTGCTGGTCGGCGGCAAGCCGATGACGGTGGAGGTGATCGACCCGCTGACGGTGAAGTTCAAGCTGCCGGCGCCCAAGCCTGGGCTGCTGGCCTTCTTCGCGTCGCACTACTCGCAGCCGTTCCAGCCGGTGCACTTCATCGGGCGCTTCCACCCGAAGCATAACAAGGACGCTGACACGCTGGCCAAGTCGCTCGGCTTCGAGAATGGCTACGCGGCGGTGGCGGCCTATTACGCCAACTCCGACTGGAAGGACGTGCCGACGCCGATGCTGTCCCACCCCGACAAGGTGGCGAAGCTGCCGAAGGCGACGGCGCCGACCCTGGAATCCTTCATCACCATCTCCGAGACGGCGGATGGCCGGCGCTACGTGGCCAACCCGTATTTCCACATGGTGGACACCGCCGGCAACCAGCTGCCCTATATCAGCCGCTTCGCCGAGGACTACGTGAAGGAGAACGAGGTTCGGCTGCTGAAGGCGATCAACGCGGAGTTCGACTACAAGAGCCAGTCGGTGCAGCTGCCGGCGGCCCCCATGCTGCTGGAGCACCGCCAGAAAGGCGACTACAGCGTGGACCTGCGGCCCACCATCTCCATGCCAACCTTTGGCTTCAACGTGACCTCGGCCGACCCGGAAAAGCGCAAGCTGTTCTCCGACCTGCGCTTCCGCCAGGCGATGTCGGTGGCGATCAACCGGGCCGAGATCAACGAGGTGGCCTTCTTCGGCCTGGGCGAACCGCGCCAGTACACCGCATTCAGCCCGCTGCCGCCCTTCGTGCCGGCGGCGCTGCAGGGCCACCTGATCCAGTATGACCCCGCCATGGCGCGCCGCCTGCTGGACGAGATCGGCATGCGCGACCGCGACAACGACGGTGCGCGCGAGCTGCCGAACGGCGCCCGCTTCACGCTGAACATCCAGTTCGCCACCCAGGGCATGCCCGCCCAGGTGGCTGAGCTGGTGGCGCAGCAGTGGAGTGCGGTGGGCGTGCGCACCACCATCAAGGAGATCACGCCAGACGAGCTGCGCTCCGCCCAATCGGCCAACCAGCTTGATGTGGTGCCGTGGCTGAAGGGCCAGCCGCTGGCGCTGATCCAGGGCAATGCCGAGCTGTTCGTGCCGCCCTTCGAGAACTACTTCGGCGGGCGCATCGGCATGCTGTGGGCCGAATACGTGGAATCCAACGGCGCCAAGGGTGAGAAGCCGCCAGCCTATGTCGAGCAGATGATGGCCGACATCGCCGCCTTCCAGTCTGCCGCCCCCGGCAGCAAGGAGGCCAACGATCTCGGCGCCCGCCTGGCCAAGACCATGACCGAAAGCCTGCTGTGGATCGGCACGGTGCAGGCGCCGGCGCCGGTGTACCACCGCAACCGGGTGAAGAACTTCCCGGAGTTCAAGACCTGGTCCGCCGACTACTACCGCACCTACCCCTACCGGCCGCAGCAGTGGTTCCTGTCGGACGGGAAGTAACCGCCATCCGCGCCGCCCCGGCCATCCGCCCCAAGGCGGGTGACCGGAAGGCGCGGACGGAGGCCCGCCTCATCCCATGATCCTGTTCCTGCGCTTCGCCGTGATGCGCGCCGCCATGGCGCTGATCACCCTGTTGACCGTCTCCTTCATCGTGTTCTCGTTGATGGCGCTGGTGCCGGCGAACTGCGCCGAGCGCTACCTTGCCTACAAAACCACCCAGGGCGAGCAGATCACCATCGCCGATATCCGCGCCGAGGAGCGGCGGCTGGGGCTCGACAAGCCCTATGTGGAGCGCTGGGTGCGTTGGGTTGGCAATGTGTTCATCGAAGGCGATTTCGGCGAATCCTGCATCCTGCGCGTGCGGGTGAGCCAGCTGGTGGGCGACAAGTTCCTGCTGAGCCTGGGCATCTGCGCCGCGGCGCTGATCTTCGCCTATGCCATCGCATTGCCGGTGGGCATCTTCTCCGCCACCGCCTCCAGCCCGGTGCTGAACAACGTGCTGCGGCTGGTGTCCTATCTCGGCCTGGCGCTGCCGAACTTCCTGCTGGCGCTGATGATCATGTTGTTCTCCACGATCGTGTTCGGCGATTCCATGACCGGGCTGTTCTCCCGCGAGATGCGCGACGCGCCGTGGAGCTGGGACAAGGCGATGGATTTCCTGTCGCGCGCCTGGCTGCCGGTGTTCATCCTCGGCTGGTCCGCCACCGCGTTCGCCATGCAATCGGTGCGCGCCCTGGTGTCGGACGAGTACGGCAAGCTGTATGTGATGGCGGCGCGGGCGCGCGGCGTGCACGGGGCGGCGCTGCTGTGGCGCTATCCCGCGCGGCATGCGCTGGGGCCGATCATCAACTCGCTCGGCTTCGACCTCAACCGTGTGTTCAACCAGCTGCCGATCGTGGCGGTGATCCTGGTGCTGACGGAATCCGGTGCGTTGCTGCTGGAGGCGCTGGCGCGTTCGAACGACCAGCAACTGGCGGGTGCCATCATCTTCCTGCTGACGGGCTCCATCGTGGCGCTGAACTTCCTCACCGATATCCTGCTGGCGCTGGCTGATCCGCGCGTGCGCCGCAGCGTGATGGGGGGCTAGGGCATGGCCACCGCCACCGCGGCCCCGGATCGCAAATCCCGCGAGGCCTATTTCACCGCCAGCCAGGGCGAGCTGATCTGGGCGCGCTTCCGCCGCAACCGCGCCGCCATGGTGGCCGGCGCGGTGCTGGCCTTCATGGTGCTGGTGGGGCTGTTCGCGCCGGTGCTGTCGCCGTACGACCCCACGATCAACGGTCGCAACCGCGACTACATGAACGGCGCGCCGCAGATCCCGCGCTTCTGCGACCATAACGGCTGCTCCTGGCGGCCCTTCCTCTACACGCTGGAGCGCACCCGCTCGATCCAGACCAATTTCCGCTGGGTCACCACGGTGAACATGGAGAAGCGGCGCTACGTGCAGTTCTTCGTGCAGGGCTGGGAATACCGGCTGCTGTCGCTGGACTTCGAGATCCCCGGCACGGAGCTGCGGGTGAACATCCCCGGCATTCCGTTCACCACCCATCTGTTCGGCGTGGACCAGGGCTCGATCCACCTGTTCGGCACCGACAGCGCCGGCAAGGACATCTTCTCGCGCACGCTGCATGCGATCTGGACCTCGCTGGCGGTGGGCACCATCGGCGTGCTGATCGGCTTCGTGCTGGCGCTGGTGATCGGCGGCATCTCCGGCTATCGCGGCGGCTGGATCGACAGCGCGCTGCAGATGGCAACCGACGCGGTGCGCACCATTCCGGCGATTCCGCTGTTCATGGCGCTGGCCGCCTTCATGCCGGCGGAATGGTCGCCGGAGCGGCGCTTCTTTTTCATCGCCACCATACTGGGCCTGATCAGCTGGCCGACGCTGGCGCGGCGGGTGCGCACCCATCTGCTGACGGAGCGCAACCAGGAATACGTGCTGGCGGCGCAGTTGTGCGGGGCGAGCGGCGGGCACGTGATCCGCCGCCACCTGCTGCCCAGCTTCACCAGCTACATCATCGTCGATCTCGTGATCTCGTTTCCCTACATGGTGCTGTCGGAAACCGCGCTGAGCTTCATCGGGCTGGGGTTGAAGGATCCGGTGAACTCGCTGGGCGTGATGCTGCAGAACGTGACGAGTGCGGACGTGCTGCTGAACTACCAGTGGTATTTCATCCCGGTGATCTTCTTCGTGGTGCTGGTGCTCGCCTTTGTCTTCGTGGGCGACGGGCTGCGCGACGCCGCGGACCCCTATTCGGACCACCGCTGATGGCCCCCCCGCTTTCAGAGACGCCGCTGCTCTCCGTGCAGGATCTGTCCATCCGCTTCCGCACCGATGAAGGGCTGATCACGGCGGTGGACAACGTCTCGTTCGACATCGCGCCCGGCGAGGTGCTGGGGCTGGTGGGCGAGAGTGGGTCGGGCAAGTCCGTCACGGCGAAGGCGCTGATGCGGCTCAACCCCGGCAACACCGTCTATGCGCCGGAAAGCCGGATCGTGCTGCACGACGAGGGGCAGGCGATCGACGTGCTGGCGCTGAAGCGCGCGCGCGACATGATGGTGGTGCGCGGCGGGCGCGTTTCGATGATCTTCCAGGAGCCGATGGCCAGCTTTGCCCCGGCGCTGACCATCGGCGCGCAGATGGTGGAGCAGTTGCTGCTCCATACCGACCTCACCAAGCGCCAGGCGCGCGCGCATGCCATCGACATGCTGGCCCGCGTCGGCATCTCCGACCCCGCGGCGCGGATCGATCAGTATGCCTTCGAGTTCTCCGGCGGCATGCGCCAGCGCGCCATGATCGCCATGGCGCTCTCCACCCGCCCGCGCCTGCTGATCGCGGACGAACCGACCACGGCGCTGGACGTGACGATCCAGGCCCAGGTGCTGGACCTGATGCGCGGGCTGGTGGCGGAATACGGCATGGCGATCCTGTTCATCACC
>JAIXTK010000405.1 GCA_027483995.1 Acetobacteraceae bacterium | reverse complement strand
TAATCAAGACCGAACAGCAATAAAATGGGGCCTGGGGCCTAAGGCCCCAGCGGGTCCAGGGCGGAGCCCTGGCCTTTCTGTCCCTCCCCTAAGGCCCCCCAATCGTCCCAGCCCCCCGCAGCGCCTCGATCTCCGCCTCCGAATACCCCGCGCCGCGCAAAATCTCCCGGCTGTGCTCGCCGTGCTCCGGGTGGCGCCGGGCCGGCACCTTCTCTTCCCCGGTGATCGTGAACGGGCTGTCGATGGTGAGGAACTCGCTGCCTTCCATCGGCTTGATGATCCCCGCCGCGCGCGCCTGTTCGTCCGCGGCCGCTTCCTCCACCGTGCCGACGATGCCGAAGGTAAGGCCGGCGGCGTCGAGCGTTTTGCGCCAGTAGGAAAGCGGGTGCTGCGCGAAGGCGTCGTCGAAGATCATCTGCAGGGCGCGGGCATTGGTGCGCCGCGCATCCATGTCGATGAAGCGGGGGTCTTCGATCAGTTCGGGGCGGCCGACCGCCTTGGCGATGGCGGGCCATTGGCGGACTTCGCTGGTGAGTGCGAGGAGGAAGTGGCGGCCGTCCCCGGCGGTGTAGAGGCCGCCCAGGGCGCGCTGCGTTTGTTCGCGCGGCGGGCGGATGGGGGTGGGGGCGCCGACCAGGGCGGCCTGCACCAGGAAGGCGTTGGACCACATGCCGTTGGCGAGCAGGGAGGCGCGGACCTCGCCGCCCTTCCCGGTGCGTTCGCGGCGCAGCAGGGCGGTGACGATGCCGGCGTAGAAGGCCATGCCGGTGGGGTGGTCGCCCATGCCGGCGACGGAGCCGGCGGGCAGCACGTTCGCCCCCGCCCGCACCTGGTCCATCAGGCCGGAGCGCGCCCAGTAGGCAGTCAGGTCGAAGCCGGTCTTGGCCGCCTCCTCGCCTTCCTCGCCATAGGCGGTGAAGGAGCCGTAGATCAGGCGGGGGTATTTCTCCGCGAAATCGGCGTAGCGCACGCCCAGTCGCTCGCGCACCGGCAGCGGCAGGTTGGTGATGAACACGTCCGTCGTCGCCAGCAGCCGGTCCAGCACCTCCTTGCCGGCGGGGGCTTTGAGGTCGATGGCCAGGCCCTTCTTGTTCCGGTTGTCGGTCATGTAGGCGTAGTTGTGCGGCGACATCGGCAGGCCCGGCCTTGTGTGGGCGTAACGCCAGGGCTCGCCCTCGTTCGGGGCTTCGATCTTGATCACCTCGGCGCCGAAATCGGCCAGCACGGTCGCGGCCGTGGGGGCGGCGATGTAGCTGGCGCAGTCAATCACCTTGAGGCCGGCAAAAAGCGGCGCGTCGGCGGCCATGCGGCGAACTCCTTGGTCGTTTCTCTTGAGGGCCCGTTTCCCCCGGTATCGTGACCCGGCCTCGGACGAAGTCAATGCGCGGATGTTGACATTGGGCACGCATCGTCGGCGGAATCAGGTTTCCGCGATGGCGGAGGGGGAAGCATGTCGGCAAGCGAAGCCATGGCACCAGCGGCGAGCACGGTCGGCGCGATCGATTGCGACCTGCATCCGGCGGTGCCGAACGCCAAGGCGCTGATGCCCTACATGGACCCGTACTGGCGCGAGCACATGCTGCGCCGCGGGCTGGACAGCGAGAACTACGACCTGATGGCCTTCCCGCCGGCCGCGCCCATCAATGTGCGCCCGGATTGGAAGCCGGCATCGGGCCTGCCCGGCAGCTCCCTGGCCACGCTCCAGGCCCAGGCGCTGGACCCGCTCGGCGTGTCGCTCGCGATCTGCAATGTGCTGCACGGCGCGCAGGCGGTGATGAGCGAGGACCTCTCGGCCGCCCTCTGCCGCGGCGTGAACAACTGGGTGGCAGCGGAACTGCTGGATCGCGACCCCAGGCTGCGCGCCTCCATCCTGGTGCCGCAGCACAGCGGGGAACTGGCCGCCGAGGAGATCGAGCGCCTGGCCGGCGACCGCCGCTTCGTGCAGGTGCTGATGCTGGCGATGGCGGAACTGCCGCCGGGCCGCCGGCAGATGTGGCCGATCTATCGCGCGGCGGAAAAGCACGGCCTGCCGATCGGCCTGCATGCCGGCTCCACCTTCCGCCATCCGCCGAGCGCGGCCGGCTGGGGTTCCACGCTGCTGGAGGATTACGTCTCCTACGCCCAAGGCATGTCGGCGGCGTTGAACTCGCTGCTGGTGGAAGGCGTGTTCCAGAAATTCCCGGACCTCAAGGTGGTGCTGATCGAATCCGGCGTCACCTGGCTGCCGGCGAGCATGTGGCGGGTGAACAAGACCTGGCGCGGCGTGCGCAGCGAAGTGCCCTGGCTGAACCGCCTGCCCGCCGACATCATCCGCGAGCGCGTGCGCCTCACCGCCCAGCCGCTCGATGCCATGGATGGCGAGGCACTGGGCCGCGTGCTGGACCAGCTGGGCAGCGACGACATGCTGCTCTTCGCCAGCGATTATCCCCACTGGCATTATGACGGCACCGATCCCGTGCCGCCGGGCATCCCGCCGGCGATGCTGAAGAAGATGATGGTCGATAACCCGCGCGCGACGTATTCGCGCCTCTAAGAAAGGAAGGATGTTCTTTTTTGAAAAAAAGAACCAAAAAACTTTTCCTCACTCGCACGCGCGCAGGTCACCTGGCACGCGTGCCAGTGGATGAAGTTTTTTTGCTTCTTTTTGTTCACAAAAAGAAGAATCCTTGCCAGGAGACGACGCCATGAACGTGACTCTCCGCGAAACCCGCCTCGACACCCCCGGCCGGCAATACATGGGCTTCGTCGATTGCGACGTGCACCCGTTCTTCCGCACCCCGGCGGATTTCGACCCGTGGCTGTCCGCGCGCTGGCGCGAGCATCGCATCACGGTCGGCAACCGCTCCCGCCAGCCGCTGCACAAGGGCTCGCTGTATCCGCGCATGTCCCCCGGCAACGGCATGCGGATGGATAGCTGGCCGAAGGATGGCGGCCCGCCGGGCAGCGACCTCACGATGATGCAGGAACAGCTGCTCGATCTCTACGACGTGCGCTACGGCCTGCTCGCCCCGCTGGTGGGCGGCGCGGCGGCGGAGCGCAACCTGGAATTCGCCGCGGCCATGGCGCATGCGGTGAACGAGTGGCAGGCCGCCGTGTTCTGCGATCCCGATCCGCGGCTGAAGGCCAGCGTGCAGATCACCATCGAGGACGAAGACGCGGCAATCGCGGAGATCGAGAAGCGCGCCGGCGATTCGCGCTTCGCCCAGGTGAACATCCCGCCGCGCGGGCTGGAACCGCTGGGGCGCCGCCGCTACCGCAAGATCCTGGCCGCCTGTGCCGCGAACGGCCTGCCGATCTCGCTGCATCTGGGCGGCACCAGCGGCCACGCCTCCACCGGCGGCGGCTGGCCGAGCTACTACCACGAGGAGCACCCCTCCTACGTGCAGACCATGCAGACGCTGGTGATCTCGCTCGCCACGGAAGGCGTGTTCGATGAACTGCCCGATCTGAAGGTGGTGATGGTGGAAGGCGGCTTCGCCTGGTGGCCCTCCCTCGCCTGGCGGCTGGACAAGACCTGGAAGCGACTGCGCGCCGAAGCACCGCTGAAGATGGCGCCCAGCGAATACATGCGCCGCCATTTCTGGGTCACCACCCAGCCGATGGAAGAGCCGGAGCGTCCGGAAGACATGCTGCAAACCATCGAGTGGATCGGGCCCGACCGGGTGATGTTCTCCACCGACTATCCGCACTGGGACCAGGACGACCCGCGCTACGCCTTCAAGGTGAAGCTGCCGGACGATTGGGCGCGCCTGATCTACCGCGAGAACGCCCTCTCGCTCTACCGCCTGGACTGAAGGACGACACGATGGCGAGCCGGCACGTGGTGGCCGCGGCGGATGAGATTCCGCCCGGCGGCCGAAAGATCGTCAACGTCCGCGGGCGGCAGATCGGGGTGTTCAACCTCGGCGGCGAATTCTTCGCCCTGATCAATGTCTGCCCGCACCAGGGCGCCAAGCTGTGCGAGGGCGCAATCCTCAGCCAGCTGGTCAGCGACGGCCCCGGCGACTACCGGCTGGAGCGGCAGGGCGAGATGATCCGCTGCCCCTGGCATTGCTGGGAGTTCGACATCCGCACCGGGCAAAGCTGGTGCGAACCGAACGACGTGAAGGCGAAAACCTACAACGTCACGGTGGAGCCCGGCGGTACGCTGGCCAAGGGCCCGTTCAAGGCCGAAACGCTCGCCGTGGCGGTGGAGCGGGACTACGTGATCGTGGAGATGTAGCCGATGGCCGGCCCGCGCATCGGCTACCTGCTGCCTACCCGCGAGCAGATCATGCAAGGCCGCCCGGCAGCCCGCCCGCTGCTGGATCTCGCCTCCCGCGCCGAGGCGCTGGGCTTCGATTCCATCTGGATCGGCGATTCCCTCACTGCCCGCCCGCGCCACGACCCCCTCACGCTGCTGGCCGCCGTGGCCGCCCGCGTACCCCGGGTGCAGATCGGCACCGCCGTGCTGCTGCCGGCGCTGCGCAACCCCGTGCTGCTGGCCCACCAGGCCGCCACGATCGACCAGATCAGCGAGGGCCGGCTCATTCTCGGTGTCGGCATCGCGTCGGACGCACCGAGCATCCGCGCGGAGTTCGAAGCCGCCGGCGTGCCGTTCGAAAAGCGCGTCGGCCGCATGATGGAAGGCCTGCGCCTGTGCCGGGCGCTATGGCAGGGCGAGCCCGTCGACTGGGACGGTCGCTGGACACTTCGCGGCGCCACGGTGGCCCCAGTGCCGCATCGCCCCGGCGGTCCGCTGCTGTGGATCGGCGGGCACAGCCCGGGCAGCCTGGCCCGCGCCGGAACATTCTTCGACGGCTGGTTCCCCCTGGCGCCAGACCCGGCCGGCTTCGCGCACGGCCTGGCGGAGGTACGCGGGGCCGCCGCAGCCGCGGGGCGAGCGCCGGAAACGGTGGCCGGCGCGATGTATCTCACCGTGGCGCTGGCCAGCAGCGTGGCGGAAGGCGAGGCGATGCTCGATGGCTTCCTCGGCCGCTACTACAACCGCCCGGGCGCGGAGATGCGCGCGCGCCAGGCCTGCTACGCCGGGCCGGAAGCCGGGCTGGGCGAGTGCCTCGCCGCCTATGCTGCGGCCGGGGTGAGCCATGTCTGCCTGCGCTTCGCCGGCGCGCACGAGGCGCACCAGGACGCGGTGGCGCGGGTGCGCTCGGCCCTCGGCTGGGCCTAGAGATAAGCAATCCCGCGCCCGGCCAGCACCGCAATCGTCCAGGCACCCAGCGAGATCGCGGCCTGCATCGGCGCGCCGTGCGGAATCATCCCCAGCCGCATGGCATGGCCGAAGCGGTGGTGGAACAGGGCAAGGTTGCCCACGCCCACTGCCAGTGCCGTGAGCTTGGCCAGGAAGGCGGGATTATACGCCATCGTCGTCGCCTCCGCTGCGAACAGCACCATGCCGGTCACCACCTGCAGCCCCAGCCCGGTTGCCGCCACCGGCAGCGCGATGCGGCCGATGGCCAACGCCGCCAGGCTGCGCCGCAGCACGGCCACGTCGAACACCGCCACCGCCCCCAGCAGCAGGCAGGCGCCCAGCACGTGCAGCAGATTGGCGGCGGGATAGAGCCAAACCGTGCCCCGCGCCGCCACGCCCAGGGCAGAGGCCTCGTAGGCCGCGAGCAGCGCGCCCACCGCGCTACCGCAGCTCCACGGTCTTGCCGGCAACCGTGATGCGTTCGGCCCGCATCTCGCGCGCCGTGCGGGTGGAGGGATAGCCCTCCACGCTCACCGTGGCGCCGGGCTTCAGCATCTCCTCGCTCAGCCCGCGCAACTGCATGCGCGACAGCGGCGCCAGCGTCGCCTCCCACATCTCGCCCTGGTGGCGCAGGCGCAGATGCGCATGCGGGTTGCTCCAATCCAGATGCTCCACCGGCGCGGTGATGGTGAAGACCTTTGCGGCGTCGTAGCTGCCCCAGCCGTGATGGGCGAGGGCAGGGGCGCTGGCGACAAGAGCAGCAAGCAGGGCGAAGCGGCGCATGGCGAAGCTCCAGAAGGGAAGGCAAGCAAGTATCTTCTTTTTCTGAAGAAAAAGAAGCAAAAAGACTTCCTTCACTGGCACGCGTGCCGGCCCCCTGGCACGCGTGCCAGTCAGAAAAGTTTTTTGGTTCTTTTTTTCAAAAAAGAACACCCTTCCTTCCCTAGGGCAGATAAGGCAACCCCGGCACCCCCACCTGCCCCTGCAGGATGCGCTGCGCATCATGCACGAACTCCACCAGCTTCTGCCGCGTGATCCGCGGGTCAATGATGTCCTGCCCGGTCGCCTCCGCCGTCTTGAACGGCGAGGCCAGCCCCTGCAGCCGCGCCTCGATCTCCGCCTTCTTCGCCTCCGGGTCCGCCGCCTCGGCGATCTCGCGCCGATAGGCGGCCGCCACCCCGCCGGTGATGTGCATGCTGCCCCAGTTGGCGCTGGGCCAGGCGTAGCGGCGGAACATGCCGGTGGGCCGGTGGTGGCACTGCCCGGCCACGCCATAGAGCTTGCCCAGCACCACCGTCAGCCACGGCATGCGGGTGGAACACACGGTCGCCACCATGCGCGCCCCGGCGCGTTCGATGCCCTGGCGCTCCGCATCCGGCCCCACCATGAAGCCGGGCTCATCGGCCAGCGAGATCATCGGCAGGTGGAACAGATCGGCCAGTTGCATCAGCCGCATGGCCTTCGATCCCGCCGCCACGTCGGTCGAGCCACCATTGTAGCGCGGGTTGTTGATCATGATCGCCACGGGGAACCCATCCACCCGCGCCAGCCCGGTGATCCGCGCCCGGCCATACAACGGCGCGATCTCAAAGAAGCTGCCCTTGTCGATCACCGCGTTCAGGACCTTGCGCGCGTCATAGGTGGCGCGCTTGCTCTTCGGCATGGCCGACAGCAGCGCCTCCTCCGTGCGGTTCGCATCGTCCGTCGGCTCGGTGCGCGGCGCCATCTCGCCCACATTGGCCGGCAGGTACGACAGGAACCGGCGGATCTGCTCGAAGGCCTCCTGCTCCGTTTCGGCCACGTTATCGATGCAGCCGGAAATGCGCGTGTGGATGCGGTCGTCGCCCAGGTCCTCCTTGGTGATATCCAGCCCAAGTGCGGCCTTCACCACCGGCGGCCCACCGGGGAAGATCTGCGAAATCCCTTTCACCATCACGGAAAAATGCGACAGGCAGGCATTGATCGCCGGCAGCCCGGCCACGGAGCCCAGCACGGCCGAAACGGTCGGCACGATATTCAGCAGCCGCACATCCAGCTGCGTCCAGGCATTGCCATCCGGCAGATAGGTACGGCCGTAATCCTCGAAGGTGCGTACGCTGCCGCCCGCGGCATCCAGCAGCCGCACATAGGGCAGCCGCCACTCGATCGACCGTTCCGCGGCCGAAAGTTCCTGCCCCATCCCGCCACGATGCCCGCCGGAACCGCCGCGCACGGTGAAGTCGCCTGCCGTCACCACCACCTTGCGGCCGTCCAGCTTCATCATGCCGGTCACCACGGGCTTGGGCAGGAAGTGCTGCAGCTTGCCGTCCTCATAGGTGCCGTGGCCGGCCAGCGCGCTGAACTCGTCGAAACTGCCGGGGTCGGCGATCGCGGCGATGCGCTCGCGCACCAGCAGCTTGCCCTGCTTGCGCTGCCGGGCGATGCCCTCCGCCCCGCCCATCGCCTCGGCCATGCCCAGCCGCGCGTTCAGCTCGTCGATCTCTTCCTGCCAGGACATCGCCGTTCCCTTCCCGTGCCGGGCTTGTGCCCGATTGTCGACAAACTTGACGCCATCGCGCGCCGGGCCGCAAGCTTGCCCGCATGCAACCGGCCGCCGGCAGAAATGCAGCGAGCAGGCCGGAGAATGGGAAGGAGACCGCCCGTGGACGCGAAGCGCAGAATGCGCCGTCGTACCCTGGTGACGGGGGCGCTGGCCGGCGCCGGCGTGATGCTGGCCCGCCATGGCCGAGCCAATGCCGAGAAACCGACCTATGGCGGCCGCCTCCGCACCGCCTACAACCTCGCCCCCGGCGCGCTGGATCCCGCGACCGGCCGCTCCGGCGGCGATGCCTATTACTGGCGGCAATACTGCGACAGCCTGGTGGACGTGGACGCGCAGATGCGCCCGCGCCCCGATCGCTCCCTGGCGGAATCCTGGGATGTCTCCGACCCAAGCGCCCTGGTGTTCCGCCTGCGCAAAGGTGTGACCTTCCACGACGGCACCGCCTTCAACGCCGAAGCGGTCAAATTCAACTTCGACCGCATGATGGACCCGGCCAGCAAGGCCACCGCCCGCTCCCTCTACACCGCCATCGACGCCACGGAGGTGATGGACGAGCACACCGTCCGCGTGCGCCTCAACAAGCCCTTCGGCTCCATCCTCGGCGTGCTGCCCGATCGCGGCGGGGCGATGAACTCACCCGCGGCAGTGCGCGCCCTGGGCCTCGACTACGGCTTCAAGCCCGCCTCCACCGGCCCGTTCAAGGTCGCCGAATACGTCAGCGGCAGCTACCTGAGACTGGTGCGCAACGAGAACTATTGGGGCCGCGACGAGGCCGGCAATCCGCTGCCGTACCTGGACGAGATCGTGATGAACGTCATCCCGGATTTCACCGTGCAGGTCGCCGCCCTGCGCGCCGGCGAGCTGGACATGGCCTACGTGCCCTACCGCGAGGTGCCCAGCTTCCTGAACAACCCGCGCTACAACGTGGCGCCCTACGAGGGCGGCTCCGTCGCCTTCCTCATGTCCTTCAACATGGCCAAGCCCCCGCTGGACAACCCGCATCTGCGCCTGGCCATCGCCCATGCGGTGAACCCGGATTCGCTGAACCGCGCCGTGTATTTCAACCGCGCCATCATCGCCAAGGGCGGCATGTGGCCCCCCGGCGCCCTGGGCTACGACCCCACGGTGGAGCGCCCCGCCTACAACGTCGCCAAGGCGCGCGAGCACCTGCGCCTCGGCGGCCAGCCCGGCGGTTTCGAAATCGACGCCATCCTCTGGCCCAGCGAATTCAACACCCCGGCGGTGGAAATCATCCGCGCCCAGCTCGGCGCCATCGGCATCAAGCTGAACCTTAGGGTCTACGAAGTAACGGTCGCCACCGAGAAGTTCTACTACGGCAACGAGGCCCACCTCTACCTCACCACCTGGCCGCGCCAGCCGGAACCGGCCATCAACGCCACCAACCTCTACCACAGCGGTGGCTACTACAACGCCGGCAAGCTGAAGGACCCGCGCATGGACGCGCTGGTGGACGAAGGCGCGGCCACCATCGACCCCGAGAAACGCCGCGCCATCTATCGCAAAATCGACGAAATCGCCCTCGGCGAAGCCTGGATCACGCCTTTGATCTATGGCGTCACCTACGCCGCGGCGCACCGGCACGTGATGGGGATGGAGGAGGTGTTCAGCTATGATGCGCGAATGTACCTGCATCGGATGTGGTTGAAGAAAGCATAAGAATCTTCTTTTTCTGAAGAAAAAGAAGCAAAAAGACTTTTATAAATTTACACCGCATCCTCCCTCCCGGCACGCGTGCAAGCGAACAAAAGTTTTTTGGTTCTTTTTTTCAAAAAAGAACCCCTTCCTTCCCTTGCCTCCCCACATCGTGCCAGCATCCCCCCGGGACGGAACCACCAAGGAGCACTCTCATGCCTCGCATGACCGGCGGCGACGCCATCGTTGATTCGTTGCTGCGCCACGGCGTCGATACCGTGTTCGGCCTGCCCGGCGTGCAGATGTATGGGCTGTTCGATGCCTTCGCCCGCAACGCCAACCAGCTGCGGGTGATGAACGCGCGGCATGAGCAAACCACCGCCTACATGGCCCTCGGCTACGCCCAGTCCACCGGCAAGCCCAGCGCCTTCAGCGTGGTGCCCGGCCCCGGCGTGATGAACACCATGGGCGCGCTGCTCACCGCCTGGGGCGTCAACGCCCCGGTCATGTGCATCACCGGCCAGGTGCCCAGCGCCATGATCGGCCGCGGCCGCGGCCAGCTCCACGAAATGCCGGATCAGCTCGCCACGCTGAAATCCATGCTCAAGTTCGCCGAGCGCATCGAACACCCCACGGAAGCCCCGCAGGTCATGGCCCGCGCCTTCCAGGCCATGATGTCCGGCCGGCCGGGCCCGGTGGCCGTGGAAATGCCGTGGGACATGTTCCCCGCCACGGCCGATGTCACGCCGATGGACCCGCTGGGCAACCGCCCCAACCCGGTGCCAGACCCGGAAAAGATCGCCGCGCTGGCCAAGCTGGTCGATGCGGCCAAGTTTCCCATGATCTGGGTCGGCGGCGGCGCCAACGAAGCAGGGCCGGAAGTGCTGGCCCTGGCCGAAAAGATCGGCGCCCCCGTGGTCAGCTTCCGCACCGGCAAGGGCGTGGTCGACAGCCGCCACCCCCTCTCGCTGGGCACCGTCGCCGGCTTCGAACTGTGGGACAAGGTGGACCTGCTGATCGGCATCGGCACCCGCCTCGATGTGCCGCTCACCCGCTGGGCGCCCTCGCCGGCGGGGCTCAAGATGGCCCGCATCGACATCGACCCCGCCGAGCACCGCCGCCTCACGGTCGATGTGCCGATCGTCGCCGATGCCAGGGATGGCGCAAAGGCGCTGTGCGACGCCGTCGCCAAGAATGCCGGCACCGATCGCCGCGCCGCCATCGCTGCCGCCAAGGAATCCGCCCTCGCCCAGGTCTCCAAGGCCCAGCCGCAATACGGCCTGGTGCAGGCCATCCGCGAGGCCGTCGGCGAAGACGGGCTGATCGTCGATGAAGTCACCCAGGTGGCCTACATCGCCTGGTACGGCCTGCCCGTTTACAAGCCGCGCACCATGATCACCTCCGGCTTCAACGGCACGCTGGGCTACGGCTTCCCCACCGCCCTGGGCGTGAAGGTCGCCCACCCCGACAAGCCCGTGGTCTCCATCTGCGGCGATGGCGGCTTCCTGTTCGGCGGCTCCGATCTCGCCACGGCCATGCAGTTCGGCATCAACCTCGTCACCGTCGTGGTGAACAACGCCAGCTACGGCAACGTGCTGCGCGACCAGAAGCGCATGTTCGATGGCCGCCACGCCGGCTCCGTGCTCACCAACCCGGATTTCGTCGCCTACGGCAAAGCCTTCGGTGTCGGCACCTGGCGGGTGGAAGACGCCGCCGGCCTCAAGCGCGCCCTCGCCGAAGCCATCGGCTCCAACGCCCCCGCCCTGATCGAAGTGGTGAGCGACATCACCAAAGACTACCCGCCCTTCGAATTCCACGCACCCAAGCGAAAGTAATACCACCCCCCACAACCACACACCGTCATTGCGAGCGAAGCGAAGCAATCCAGTGCTTTCTCAACGCCGTAGCATCTGTCATGGAGTTAGCGGGTGACCAAACCAAAAGACTCTTCTTTTTCTGAAAAAAGAAGCAAAAAGACGTTTCCGGCTTTGCGCCTCGTCCTGCCTGCATCCACGTGTAGGGCGGGTCGCGAAGCGGACCCGCCACCGTCCGAATGGCTGCCACGCCTCTCCAACTGCCTCGGCCG
>JAIXTK010000281.1 GCA_027483995.1 Acetobacteraceae bacterium | reverse complement strand
TCACGCCCGAATGGGCCGAAGCCGGCATGCTGGTGCTGGCCGATGCCGTGCTCGCCGCCGCCAACGCCCGAGAGGCCACGCCATGACCGACTTCGCCAAGCTCCAAGCCGCCATCACCACCGCCGAAGCCGCCGGCTGCACCCTCGGCGTCTCCGCCATCGCCCCCGATGGCACACGCTTCGCCCACAACGGCACCCGCCGCTTCGTCGCCGCCAGCACCATGAAGATCCCCATCATGGTCGAGCTGTTCCGCCGCATCGACCAGGGCCGCGACAGCCTCGATCACCTCCACGTCCTGCGCGAGGAAGACAAGGCCACCGGCGGCGGCGTGGTGAAGGAACTGCACGCCGGCATCACCTTCACGGTGCGCGACCTCTGCTACCTGATGATGGCGATCAGCGACAATTCCACCACCAACATCCTGATCGACCGCGTCGGCATGGCCGAAACCAACGCCCTGATGAAGTCCCTCGGCATGCAGGGCTCCATCCTCGGCCGCAAGGTCCGCGGCCGCCCGCCCGTCGAAGGCGAAACCGAGAACTGGGCCCTCCCCGAGGAATACGCTGGCCTCATCGCCGCCATCCTCGGCAACAAAGCCGCCTCCCCCGCCTCCTGCGCCGCCATGGTGCAGATGCTGGAGAAGCAGACCAACGACCGCCGCATCGCCCGCCATTTGCCGAAGGGCGAAGCCCGCCCGCGCTGGGGCACCAAAACCGGCAGCCTCCCCGGCGTGGTCAACGATGTCGGCTTCATCATGGCCCCCGCCGGCCCGCTGATCCTGTCGATCTACTGCGAAATCGCCGACCCCAATGCCGGGGAGGCCGTGATCGGCGAGGTGGCCCGCGCCGCGCTGGCCTGCGCCTAGCCGGCCTTCCCTGCCCAGGCCGCAGCCGCCCACGGCATTTGTGACGAACGGTAAAGCTTGCGGCTGGAACGCAATCCAGCTTGTATGCGACCATGCTGATACGGTGGCTGACATGATGCCCGGCGAGGACATGCCGCTCGACGTGCTCGAGGAGCGCGTGGAGGAGGCTGTCCGCATGCTCCGCCTGCTCGCCAACGAACGCCGCCTGATGGTGCTCTGCCACCTGCTGGCCCGCGGCGAGATGAACGTGGGCTCGCTGGCAGACCTCGTCGGCCTCTCCCAGCCCGCCCTCTCCCAGCACCTCGCCCAGATGCGCGCCGAAGGCCTGGTGGCGACAAGGCGGGAGGCTCAGACCATCTGGTACCGCGTCGCGGACCCCAAGGTGGCCCGCCTCGTCGATGTGCTGCACGAGATGTTCTGCCCCCAGCTCTAACCCCCTGGCTTGCATCCCGTCCGTCAGGCTACATCTAAGGCCCAAGGTATTCGCGACGAGGACGGCCCCAGGATGGACCACATCATCGGACAAGCCCCTGCAGCGGGCGGCGCCGGCGCCAACATGATCGTCGATGGCGACCAGGCGACCTTCATGAAGGACGTGGTGGAGGCCTCGCGCCAGATCCCCGTCCTGGTGGATTTCTGGGCCACCTGGTGCGGCCCGTGCAAAACCCTCACCCCCACGCTGGAAAAGGTCGTCCGCGCCGCCGGCGGCCGGGTGAAGCTGGTCAAGATCGATATCGACAAGAACCAGCAGCTCGTCGCCCAGCTCTCCCGCCTCGGCCTGCCGCTGCAATCCGTGCCCACCGTCGCCGCCTTCTGGCAGGGCCAGATCGCCGACATCTTCCAGGGCGCCCTGCCCGAGAGTGAGGTGAAGCGCTTCATCGAAACGCTGCTCAAGGCATCCGGCGGCACCATGCCCACCGCCGACCTGATCGGCGAGGCCAAGGCCGCCATGGAAGCCGGCACCCCGCAGGAAGCCGCAGGCCTCTACAGCGAAGTGCTGGAGCAGGAGCCGGAGAACCCGGAAGCCTGGGGCGGCCTCGTCCGCGCCCTGCTGGCCATGGGCGAGATGGAGCAGGCGCACGAAACCCTGGAACAGGTGCCGGAAAAGATCGCCGAGCACGCCGAGGTCTCCGGCGCCCGTAGCGCCCTGGCGCTCGCCGAGGAAGGCCGCGCCGCCCGCGAGAAGCTCGGCGCCTTCGAAGCCGCCCTGGCCGCCGACCCCGCCGACCACCAGGCCCGCTACGACCTCGCCACCGCGCTCAATGCCATGGACAAGCGCGAGGAAGCCGCCGACGCGCTGCTGGAGATCATCCGCCGCCAGCGCGGCTGGAACGACGATGCCGCCCGCCTGCAACTGCTGAAGTTCTTCGAGGCCTGGGGCTTCGACGATGCGGTGACCATGAGCGCCCGGCGCAAGCTGTCGGCCATGCTGTTCAGCTGAGCGCCGCCGCCAACCCACCCGGAGGGCCGATGGACGATACGCGCCAGGCACGGCTCGATGAGCTGCCGAAGGAATTTCCCGTATTCCCGCTGCCCGGCGCCCTGCTGCTGCCGCGCGGCAAGCTGCCGCTGAACATCTTCGAGCCGCGCTATCTGGCGCTGGTGGAGGATGCGCTGGGGCAGGGCCGCATCTTCGGCATGATCCAGCCCGATCCGCAGAAAACCGCCGGCCCCAGCGGCCCCGGCCTCTACCGCATCGGCTGCCTCGGCCGCCTGTCCTCGTTCAGCGAGGCCGATGACGGGCGCTACCTCATCACCCTCACCGGCCTGTGCCGCTTCAACATGGGCACGGAGCTGGAAATGCGCCGCGGCTACCGCCGGGTCCGCGCCGACTTCACCCCCTTCGCGCACGACCTCGAAACCCCCGCCGAACTGCCCGGCTTCAACCGCCCGCCCCTCATCGCCGCCCTGCGCAGCTACTTCCTGCGCCGCGGCTTCGATGCCAACTGGGATGCGATCGGCAAGATGCCGGACGACCAGCTGATCGTCACCCTCTCCATGGTCTGCCCCTTCGACGCCGCCGAGAAGCAGGCCCTGCTGGAAGCGAAGGATGAGCCGGAACGCGCCCGCACCCTGCGCACCCTGCTGGAGATCGACACCCACCAGTCCGCCGAGCCCGGGCCCGATGGCCCGATGCGCGCCAGCTGAACCGAGAGCGACATGTCAGATACCCCCGCCCCCCCCGCTCCCGTTCCCGTCGACCCCCGCCTGCTGGAAATCCTGGTCTGCCCGATCACCAAGGGCACGCTGGAATACGATCGCACCGCCAACGAGCTGATCAGCCGCAGCGCGCGCCGCGCCTACCCGATCCGCGACGGCATCCCCATCATGCTGCCCGACGAAGCCCGCATGCTGGACGAGGCATGAGCCACCGCGTGCCCACGCCCACCGAAATCCACCTGCACCGCGCCGAAAAGCGGCTGGACGTCGCCTTCGACGACGGCGCCCGCTTCAGCCTGCCCGCCGAATACCTGCGCGTGGAAAGCCCCAGCGCCGAAGTCCAGGGCCACGGCCCCAACGAACGCCGCACCATCGCCGGCAAGCGCCATGTCGGCATCACCGGCCTCGAACCCGTCGGCAACTACGCCGTCCGCCTCCTGTTCGACGACGGCCACGACACCGGCATCTTCTCCTGGGACGTGCTCTACAGCCTGGGCCGCGACCAGGCCGGCAAATGGGACGCCTACCTCGCCGCCCTGCGCGCCGCGAAACTCAGCCGCGACCCGAAATAGCCGGGAAGAAAGCGCAACCTCGCCCTTCAACACCCCGCTCCATCCTACCCGCCGCCCCTGATGTCGACCGATGCAGAACCGGTCGATGGCGGCCGACATAAGGCGCGTCAGGCGGCCCGGCGTTGCGTGCTGTCGCCCAACAGGAACTCAACCTCATCCACCTCAAGCCCGGCGATGTCGCCCTCATTGCTCAGCGCAATGTTCGCGAGATCGGTCTTGCGCTGCTGCAACTCCACGATCCGGTCCTCCACCGTGTCGGCGGCGATGAGCTTGTAGACGAAAACGGATTTGGTCTGGCCGATCCGGTGCGCGCGGTCCGAGGCCTGGTCCTCGGCGGCCGGGTTCCACCAGGGGTCGTAGTGGATCACCGTGTCCGCCGAGGTCAGGTTCAGCCCCCTGCCACCGGCCTTGAGGCTGATGAGGAACAGCGGCACCTCGCCGCTTTCGAACACACGCACCGGCTCGGCACGGTCGCGGGTATCACCGCGCAGCTCCACATAGCGGATGCCGGCTTCATCCAGGCGCGGCTTGATCAGGTCGAGCATGGAGGTGAACTGGGAGAACAGCAGGATGCGCCGCCCTTCCGGGATCATCTCCTCCACCATGTCCATCAGGTCGTCGAGCTTGCTCGATGTGTCCACCAGCCGCGCCGATTGCAGCTTCACCAGGCGCGGGTCGCAGCACACCTGCCGCAGCTTCAGCAGCGCATCCAGCACAACGATGCGGCTCTGCGCGGCAGTGAGCCCGGTGATCTGCTCGCGCACCTTGTCGTAGAGCGTGCCGCGGATGGTCTCGTAGAGCTCGCGCTGCTCCGGTGCCAGGTTGATGCGGCGCAGGATGGTGTGGCGCGGCGGCAGGTCGGTGGCCACCTCCGCCTTGGTTCGCCGCAACAGGAACGGGCGGATGCGGCGGATCAGCTGCACCCGGCGCACCGCGTCGTTGTTCTTCTCGATCGGCGTGCGGAAGCGCTTGGTGAACTGCTTGCGGTCGCCCAGCAGGCCCGGCATCAGGAAGGCGAACTCAGACCACAATTCCTGCAGGTTGTTCTCGATCGGCGTGCCGGAAAGGCACAGCCGGTGGCGGGTATCCAGCTGGCAGACCGCCTTGGTGGCCTTGGCGTCGGGGCTCTTGATCACCTGCGCCTCATCCAGCACCACCAGGTGCCAGGCCAGCATCCTCATCTCCTCCACATCGCGCGCCAGCACGGTGTAGGTGGTGATCACCACATGCACCCCGTCCAGCTCGGCGCGCTTGGCATGGCGATCCAGCCCGTGCAGCACCGAAACGCGCAGCGCGGGCGCGAACTTGGTGAGCTCGGCGGTCCAGTTGCTCACCAGGCTGGTCGGCACCACGATCAGCACCGGGCGGTCCAGCCGGCCTTCGGCGTGTTCGATGGCGATATGCGCGATGGTCTGCGCGGTCTTGCCCAGGCCCATGTCGTCGGCCAGGAAGCCGCCCATGCCATTGGCGCGCAGGTGCTGCAGCCAATCCACGCCCTGTTGCTGATACGGCCGCAGCGCGGCGGTGAAGGCGGCCGGCACCACCACCGGCGGAATCTCCGGCTGCTCGCGGAACCGCGCGGAATAGGCCGCAATGGCCTCCGCATTGTCCCAGCGCGTGGTCAGCAGGTCCTCCAGGTCCAGCACGCTGTCGGCTTCGGTTTCCGGCAGCATCAGGCCGCCATTGGCGGTGTGCTGTGCTGCCTCCAGCAGGTCGGACATCACCGTGAGCAGGCGGCGGATCCGTTCGGCCGGCAGCTTCAGGATCCGCCCGTCCTCCAGGCTGGTGATCACCTCGCCATCCACGATCAGCGCCGCGTCCATGCCGCCGCGGTCGAGCAGGCGTGAGAGGATGGGCAGCAGCGGGATGCGCGCGCCGTCGATCTCGATGCCGAAATCCAGCGCGAAGCTGCCGGTCCCGGCATCGGCCACGCGCATATCGAAGTCGCCGACCAGCTGCACCACGCGCGGGCCGAAATCGCGGTCGATCAGGTTGCGCCAGCCCAGCGCCTGCAGCGCCGGAATGCGCTCGCTCACGAAGCCCTGCCAGCGTTCGGCGGCGTCCCGCCCACGGAACACGAAGACCATGCGTCCCTTGGCGGTGGCACCCTCCGCCACGCGCATCCGGCTGAAGCCATCATGCTGCAGCATGGCCAGGGCGGCTTCCTCGGCCACGCGATCGCGGCGCAGGAAGCTCTCGCTGCCGGGCGCATCGCCGGGGCGATGAACCCGCACGAACTGGCGTTCGTCATCCGCCGGGGTCAGCACGCCTTCATAGTCGAACTCGATCACCAGCGCGTCGGTCACCTGCAGGCTGCCGAACTCATCAGGGCAGTTGAACTGCCGCAACCGCAGCACCGGCGTGGCCTTGCATTCCTGGATGACGGGCTCGGCGGCGCGGACCAGCACCGGCTCGCTCCGCCGGCGCGGTGCGGGGGCAGGGGCGGGGGCGCGGGGCACCGGCCGTGCCGGCGGCGGCACCGGCCGGGCAAGCGCCGCCGGCGCCTGGCGCAGCCGCACCCGGCCAACAGCCCCGGTGGCGGCGTCCACATACCACGGGCCGGCCCCGCCCAGGATCACGGCGGAGCCCGGCGGCAGGTCCGGCGGCACATGGGCGTGAAATGCCCGCTCCTCGCCCCGGCGCAGCACCTGGCCCGTGGCATGCCAGCGCGCCTTGCCCATGCGCGCCAGCAATTCCAGCACGGAGGCAACCGCCCCCGGCGCCACGGCCACGCGCTCCGCCTCCCCGGCGCCCAGCATCCGGGCCATGATCCGCACCGTCTCGGGGCTGCTGCGGTCGGCCAGGATACGGCCCGGCGTCGTGGGCTCCGCCTGTCCGGTCCGCTCGCCGATCAGCAGGGGGGCCACGTAGCAGGCATCCGGCGGCTGCCCCGGCGACACCTCGAACACCAGGCGCTGCCGCTCCCCGGTCACCTGGGCGGGCAGCGTGGCGGTGTTGGTCGGCTGGCCCGGCTGGGCCGGCTGGCCCGTCTGGGTCGGCTGCGCCGGCTTGCGCAGCCTGGCGTGCCGATCCAGCGCGGCCAGCGCACCGGCGGCCACATGGGCGCAGGAGGACTGGCCACAGCTGCACCAGTTGACGAACCCCACGCGCGGGCCGGCAGGCGATGGCCGGATGGTGGCGATGTGGCGCTGGCCGAGGTGCTCCACCTCAACCTCGATCAACGCCTCCTTGAGCGCCACGTGCACCGTCCCCATCAGCACCAGGGATCGCCCCCGGGTGAGTGTGCGCGCGTTGAAAACGCGCCCG
The DNA here is from genome assembly GCA_027483995.1 of Acetobacteraceae bacterium. Taxonomy (GTDB): domain Bacteria; phylum Pseudomonadota; class Alphaproteobacteria; order Acetobacterales; family Acetobacteraceae; genus CAMDGX01. Next base: position 19,548 of record JAIXTK010000281.1, on the reverse strand, counting down.
AGGTCTTCGATCGAAAACGGCGTCAGCATCCGGGGGAAGGCGTCCTAGGCGAGGGAATGACCGGCCAAGCTACCGGCAATCGGGCGGGATGGCGAGGCGCCTGGATCGACTGGCCGCAAGCGCGGGCCTGCGCCCGGCCGGCACGGCCGTTCTGGCGCAGGCCGGGGCCGATGGTGACCTTCGCGCTGTCGCCGCCCGCCTTGGGCCCCGGATGCCGGCGCCAGACACGGGGCTTTGACCGTGATGGGGCACCGCCGCGCGGCGGCCAGGCGGTCAGCGCCCCGGTTTTGGTGCTAGGATGCCAACCTCCTGGGAGGCTCCCCGCTCTTGATTGAACAGTATGGCTGGACCGATGCGCTGCAGCAGGCTTTCGCCCCGCACGCGCGCGCCGGCCACATCCCCGGGCGCATCATCGTCCAGCAGCGCGAAGCCCATACCGTGGTCACGGATGCCGGCACCCTCAGCGCCCGGGTCTCAGGACGCCTGCGCCATGAGGCGCGGGAGGGTGGCCACCCCGTCGCCGGCGACTGGGTGGCGGTGTCGGCCAACGCCGGCAATGGCACGGCCACCATCCACGCCATCCTGCCCCGCCGCACGGCCTTCGTGCGCCGGGCGGCCGACAGCGTGCAAACGCTGCAGGTCATCGCCGCCAATATCGACGTGGTCTTCATCGTCACCTCGATGAATGCCGACCTCAATCCGCGCCGGCTCGAGCGTTTCCTCGCCGCCGCCTGGCAAAGCGGCGCCCGGCCGGTGCTGGTGCTGACCAAGGCCGACCTGTGCGAACAGCCCGAGCGCGTGGCCGCCGAGATCGCCGCCCTGGCGCCCGGCTGCCCCGTGGTGGTCCTTTCGGTGCGCGAGCGTACAGGCATGGACGGCCTGATGGCGCATATCGCCCCGGGCGAGACCTGTGTGCTGATCGGCACATCCGGCGTCGGCAAATCCACCCTGGCGAACGCCCTGCTCGGCGAGGAGCGGATGGTAACCCAGGACATCCGCGCGGCGGATGCCCGTGGGCGCCACACCACGAGCAACCGCCAGCTGTTCCTGCTGCCCGGCGGCGGGCTGATCCTCGATACGCCCGGCATCCGCGAAGTGGGCCTGATCGAAGCCGATGAAGGCCTCGGCATCGTCTTCGACGATATCGAACTGCTGGCCCAGCAATGCCGGTTCCGCGATTGCCGGCACGACAGCGAACCCGGCTGTGCGATACGCGGCGCGCTGGACGAAGGCCGGCTGGACGCCGAGCGCTGGGCGCATTTCCAGAAGCTGAGCAGCGAACTGGCCGCGCTGGGGCTGGCGAAGGACCGCGCGACACAGCTCGCGCAACGCGGCCGGGCAGCGGCGTCACAGCGAGCGTACCGGTCAGCCAAACGAGAGACATGATACCAACCGCCCGAAACGCCGACTCTTCCGGCGTTTCGGGCGGTTGGTATCGCGCGCCGGGCTGGCCGGCGGCGGCGCGCAAAGCAAAGAGCTATACCGGCGCCGGCAAGACTGCGCCGCCGCAACAGGCGAACGCCCAGCGTCTTCCCAGGGAACGCACATCGAATCGCGCCCCATGTCGGGCCTCAACCCGGCATCGCAGCCAATGGGCAAAAAAACCTTTGCGCCGATCGTTGTCATCAGTGTAAACTAACTCAATGGAGGTTTTTCCCACCCTTCGGGCGCAGAGCCCCGCCCATTCCCGCGCCCCGCGCGCGGTGGGAGAATTGCGTCTGCACGCCATCCTCCGGGCCCTCCTCTCCCTCCTCACCGCCCTCCTAGGCCGCCGGCACGCCGCCCGCACCCTCGCCCTGCCCGCGCACGACACCACCATGGATTGGTGGATCACCCTCCCGGACTCCGACTCCGGGCAGGACCTCGAAGCCCTCCTCCCCAGCGAACTGCCGCTGCAACTCCGTCGCCTGCTCTATCTCTTCGGCACCCGCCGCAACCGCGGCATGCGCACCCTGCCGCGCGCCCTGCCCACGCCCCGCGCGCGCATTGCCCGCGGCCCCCCCCACGCCCGAATTTTCCCCCCGCACACCCAAATCAGCGCCAAATCACCCCAACCCGGGGATGATGACGCACGCCCATCGTCCGGGCGCGCCTACCCCCGCACATCCCCCACCACCCGCGCCCGCACCCGCAGGGAATTGCCGGGCAGGTAGGCGATCGGGATGTCCTCCTGGTCCACCAGCGCCACCGTCGCCGGGTCCGCCCCGGCCCGCACGGCCCGGTCGGTCGCCACGCGCCGCGCCTCCTCCAGCGCCTGCTCGCGCGACAGGCCCTGGAACACCTGGTCCACCTCCCCGCTCACCTGCGCGATCGCCGCCCCCAGCGCATTGGCCACGCCCTGATGCGCCACCCGCACCACCCGGGCGATCCCCGCAATCCCGTCCGGCACCAGGAACGCAGCACCGCCCACCGCCACCAGCGGCCGCGGCGTGGCATCCGCCCGCATCCGGTCCACCGCATCGGCTGCCAGCGCATGGATGCGCGCCACCGCCGCCCGCACGAACCCGGTATCCAAACCCGCCACCCGGCCGGGATCGCCCAGCGTCACCAGCCCCGCCGCCACCGCGATATCGGTGCAGGTCAGGTCGGGGCCCCCGAACACCAAGGCCCGTTCCTTCAGCCGGAACCCCACGCTCACCGGCCCCACCCGCTCGGGGTTCGCCGGGTCCACCAGCGTGCCGCCGCCCAGCCCGATGCTCACCAGGTCCGGCATGCGGAACAGCGTCCGCACCCCGCCCACCTCCACCACGTTGTTCGCCTCGCGCGGGAAGCCGGCCACCAGGCTGCCCACATCCGCCGTGGTGCCGCCGACATCCACCACCATCGCGTCCGCCAGCCCCGACAGGAACGCCGCCCCGCGCAAGGAGTTGGTGGGCCCGGAGGCAAAGCTGCGCACCGGAAACCGCGCCGCCTCCTCCGCCGTGGCCACCGTGCCGTCATTCTGGGTGATATAAAGCGGCGCATCGATCCCGGCCCCCGCCAGCGCGGCATGGAACGCCGCCACGGTGCGCGTGGCCATCGGCACCAGGGCGGCGTTCAGCAGCGCCACGTTCTCCCGCGCCAGCAGCCCGATCCGCCCCAGCTCGTGCGACAGCGTGGCCGAAACCACCGGCGCCTCCGCCGCCAGGATCGCCGCCGCGCGCTGCTCATCGGCGGCATTCAGCGGCGCGAACACGGCACAGATCCCCGCCGCCGCCACGCCGGATGCCGCGATCTGCCGTGCCGCCGCCCGCATCGCCTCCTCGTCGAACGGCACCAGCGGCCGCCCGTCCACCTCATGCCCGCCGCGGATCATCGCCACCGGCCCTTCCACCGCCGCGCGCAGATCGGCCGGCCAGTCCACGAACGGCGGCAGCGTCGCCGCCGCCGGCAGCCCCACCCGCACCGCGGCGATGCGCGCCAGGTCCCGCCGCTGCACCACCGCATTGGTGAAATGCGTGGTGCCGATCATCACCGCGCCGATTCGCGAAGCCGCCAGCCCGGCCTCGCCCAGCACCGCGGCAAGGGCCGCCAGGATGCCACCGGTCACATCCTGCGTGGTCCCCGCCTTGGCCGCATGCAGCACCGCGGTGCCATCCAGCAGCACCGCATCCGTATTGGTGCCGCCGACATCGATGCCCACGCGGATCATGCGCGCTCTCCAAACAGCGGCCGGAAATCGAGGTCGTACCCGAACGCCCGCGGCCCCACATGCGCCAGCCCCTTCGGCGTCGTCAGCACCGGCGGCGCCGCCAGCGCGATCACCGACACACGCTGCCCGAACCGCACCGTCTCCGTCCCGATCGCCTCGCCGGAGGCACTGTCGAGCAGGATCACCAGGTCGGGCACGGTGGCCACCACCGCCCCATCCCGCCACGCCACCGACCACTCGTTCTGGAAATCGATCCGCATGGCATGGCCGGCATCCCCGCCCAGCCCCTCCAGCTGCACCGTGCCGCGCAGCCAGCCCTCGGTCGCCCGGCGCATCACATCGCCCACCTTGCCGGTGAACAGCATCACGCCGCCCTCGCTCGCCACCACCGCCGCCACCGCATCCGCATGCGCCGCCCGCGCCGCTCGCACCGTGCGGCCAATCCGCAACGCCCAAGAAAGCGTGTGCAGGCAACTCGCCCGCTTCACCTCCGCCCCCGTCCGCGGCGCCTTGCAGGTGGCCGCCGTGGAGCCGAGCACCACGCACATCCGCCGCGTCATCCGCTCCATCCACGCCCAGTCCACCGCCTCGGTGAAGATCAGCGCGTTCTGCCGGATATCCACCATCGTCCACGGCGCGGCGCTCAGATCGGCAATCGCGAAGCTGGTCATGTCCGCCTGCGGAAACGCCCGCCCCATCGCATCCGCATCCACCACCGGCAGCCCAAGCAGTTGCGCCGCCAGGATCGACTGGAACCCGTTATTGCCGCCGATCTCCCACAGCATCAGCGCATCGAAGCGCCGGCCAAGATGCGCCTCCATCATCGTCACCGTCCGCGCAATCACCGGGCCGTCGCACATGCGCTCCTGCATCGCCAGCGGCGCCCCCATCTGGCCGACGCACCCGATCATCGCATCATCCGGCAAGCCCAGCGGATCGATCACCCGCACCCCCTTCCCGGCCGCCAGGTGCAGCTTGGCCTCCAGCAGCGAGAAATACGGATCGCCCCCACCCCCGGTCCCCAGGATCCAGGCCCCGGTAGCGAGGTCCTCAAGGTCGGTCACGGTCAGGTCGAAAGGGGCGTTGGGCATGGCGGAAGGCTGGGGCCGGGGCAGCGTTGCTGTCCAGGGGGCATGGCGGTTCTGGTAGCGGTTGAGCCTCAGCCCACCGCCACGCGGGCACTCGCGCGGGCCGTTCGCCCGCGCGCATCCGTCCAGGCCACGCTGATCTCCGCACTGCGCTCCATCCGCAGGAACACCACGTGGTAAGGGTTGGGCGAGGTGCCGTTTCGCAAATCGGCGGCGAAGACCAGCGCGCCGTCGCGGCGCACTTCCAGCCGCTCGATCAGGTCCCGCGCAGGGGCGGCGCTGCCGTCGTGGCGCAGGCCGGTTTCCATCGGGTGGTCGATCAGCATGCGCAGCTCGATCACCTCGCCCGGGCGGGCGCGGGCGGGGATGCGCAGGCGGGGGGTGCCGGGCAGCGTGCTCATGCCCCCCTCCTCATGATAGGCACCCGCCGCGCGTGACCTTCAGCGCGGCGCTGGCCTGGCGCACCATGCCGTTGCCATGCACGGCCAGCACCAGGATCGCCTGTTCCTCCGCAACCCGGATGCGGGTGTGGATTTCGGCGCGGGCCAGGCCGGGGAACAGGCGGAAGCTGGCAACGCCCGGGGTGGGGTTCCCTGGGGCGAAGACGTGGATGGCGGTGACGTGGTCGGCCTCCGTCATCGGGCTGTCAGCCACGATGGCCAGCGGCACCTGGGCGCCGTTCTCCGCCACCGCGGGCACGCGCAGCTCGATCCCGCCCTCGACGGGCACGGCATCGCCGATCGCCTCGCGGATCGCCGCTTCCAGCGCCCCGGCATCGGCGGCCTGCCCGGCCCAGGGCACCAGCGCGAGGCTGGCGGCGAGAAACAGCCGCCGCCTCACCCCCACGCATCCGCGGTGATGGAGGCATACCAGGCATCGGCATAGGCCGCCTCGGCACGGCGCTGCTCCGGCAGGTCGCCGCGCGGGGAGACGCCGCCGGAATTCGGCACTTCCGTGATGCCCGTATCGGTTGGGCGGAACACGCCAACGATGGAGATGCCGTACTCGTCGCCGACATGGCTGTAGCAGGTGTTGAAATACACGGCCTCCAGCACCGGCTCGCCACGCAGCAGGGCGGCGGCGGCGGCCACGGCCTGCTTGGCGGTGTTGTTGGCCACGAAGCCGGATTTCGGCATCGGCGCGCCGTTATTGGCATCGCCCACCACATGGATGCCGGGGGCTGCGCGGGATTCGAAGCTGCGCGGGTTCACCGGCACCCAGCCGGAATTGTCCGTAAGCCCCGCGGAGATCGCGATGCGGGCGGCGGATTGCGGCGGGATGATGTTGGCCACCGCCACCTGGTGCTTCGCGCCGAACTCCGTCTCCAGCGTGCGGCTGGCGGCGTCCACGCGGACCACCTTGCCGTCTTTCGACAGCGGCACCCATTCGATCATGTCGCCATAGAGCTGCTTCCAGCCATCCTGGAACAGCGGCTGCTTGCTGAAGGCGTCCTTGGCATCCAGCGCCAGGATCTTGGATTTCGGCTTATGGCGCTTGAGGTACTGCGCGATCATGCTGATGCGCTCATACGGCCCTGGCGGGCAGCGGAACGGGTTGCCGGGGATGGAGATGCCCACCACCCCGCCATCCTCCATGGCTTGCAGCTGGCGGCGCAGCAGCGCCGTTTGCCCGCCATCGGCGGGCACCCAGGCATGGGGCAGCAGCTGGGAGGCCGCTTCGTCGTAGCCCTCGATCGCGCCCCAGCGCAGCGCGATACCGGGGGAGAGGATCATGCGGTCGTAGCCCAGCGTGGCGCCGCCGCGCAGCCGCACGGACTTGGCCACAGGGTCGATGCCCTCCACCCAATCATGCACCACGCTCACGCCGCGGGCGCGCAGGCCATCGAAGGAATGGGTGATGTCGGCCATGCCGCGCTCGCCGGCCAGCACCAGGTTGCCGTAGGGGCAGGTGACGAAGCTGCGTTGCGGCTCCACCAGCGTGACGTCGAGCCAGGGATAGGCGATGCGGGCGAAGCGCGCGGCCGATGCGCCGCCGAACCCGCCGCCGACCACGACAAGGCGCGCGGCGCCCTGGGCGCGGGCGATGGACGGCATGGCGAGGGTGGTGGCGGCGGCCGCGGCGAGGAAGCCACGGCGAGACAGGGTGGAATTCATCGGCTTCCTCCCGCCGGCAGCGCGGCGAAATGGGCGGCGAGTGCGACGATCTCGGCCTCGGTGTAGCCGCGGGCGATGCGGCCCATGATGGTGCCTGGCCGCTCATTGGCGGCAAAGGCGCGCATGGCCGCCGAAAGCTCCGCCGCCGGGCGGCCGGTAAGCCCCGGAATGGCAGCCGATCCCGCGCCCTGGGCACCATGGCAGCCCAGACAGCCCTGCGCCGCCAGCGGTGCCTGGGCGGCAGCTGCGGTCGGCAAAGCCAGGGCCAGGGCCAGCCCGAGTGCGGCGCGTTGCATCCTTCCTCCTATTTCACGATCGAAATTCGTGATTACCGGGAATAATTCAACACGACAGCACGGGGATTTGTCAAATCTCCCGCTCAGCTATCCCTGATGCCGAATCCCGGCCGCAGCCGCAGGCCGAGCCAGTTGCCCAGCAGCGCCGGCCCGATCCAGAGCCAGCCATGCATGCTGCCGGAAGCGATGCCCGACACATAGGCGCTGATGTTGCAGCCGGAACCCAGCATCGCCCCCACCCCGAGGAGCAGCCCGCCCAGCACGCTGGCGGCCGCCTCCCCCGCCGGGAGTCGCCAACTGCGCGCGAGCCGGCCGGCCAGCACGGCGGCCACGAAGGCGCCGGCCAGCATGCCGAGGTCCATCGCCGTGGTGCGATCCGCCCATACCGGGCGCAGCAGCGCCTCGATCCGCGTCGGATCCTCCCACCAGGGCCAGAAGGCCGGCTCGTCGAGCCCCAGCGCTGCCACCGCCTTGGCGCCCCACAGCGGAAACGCCGCGGTGATCGCCCAGGGGCGGCCGACCACCAGCAACGTGGCGGCGTTCAGCCCCGCGAGCGCCAGCGCCGCCCAGAGCAGGCCGCGTGGCAGTGCCATCGCCGCGCCATGCCTGGCCCGCTCCAGCCACCACACCGCGGCGAAGGCCAGCGCGAGGGTGGCCAGCGTGACGCCCAGCCCCAGCCCCGGGCCCAGCACGACCCCGAGAGCCACCGGTGCCGGCGCCCACCAGCCCGTCCACCATTCCGACTGCCAGCTGGCCAGCGTCGCCCCCAGCACGAAGAACACCAGGGTCAGCCACAACCGCGCGCTGCCGCCGCCGGCACCGAACAGGCACCCGCTGGCGCAGCCGCCGCCCAGCTGCATCCCAACCCCGAACAGGAAGGCGCCGACCACCACCGCCAGCCCGGGCGCGAACACCAGCCCGCGCACCGCCTGGCCCAGCACCTCGCCCGAGGCCGTCGCCGGCAGGATCGGCACCGACGCCGCCGCGATCATCAGCAACTGCGCCCGAACGCCGGCCCCTCGGCGCTCCGCCAGCAGGCGCCGGAACGCGCCCGCGAAGCTGAAGCTGGCCTGGAACATCACGAAGCCCAGCGCGGCACCGAGGGCCAAGGCGGTGCCCTGGCGCCAGCCCTGTTCCAGCGCGAGCCACAGTGTGCCCGCCACGGGAAGCAGGAAAGCGAGTTCTTTTTTGAAAAAAAGAACCAAAAAACGTTTCTCCCCTGGCGCGTTGCCCTGGCCGAGACCCGGGCGAAGACCGTCTTTTTGCGTCTTCTGCGCCAGAAAAAGAAGTGCCTACCCCTGGATCACCCGAAGCGCGGTCAGCCCACCAGCCAGAACCTCCAGCAGGTCGGCGCGCACCAGGGCGACGCAGCCGGCAGTGGGGCCGTAATCGGGCCGTGCCAGGTGCAGGAAGATGGCGCTGCCGTGCCACGGCACCACCGGGGCGTCGTTCCAGCCCAGTTCGCCCACGATGTCGTACAGCTCATCGGCGCGCCACATCTCCTCGTGGCTGGCCTCGAAGGGCCGGCGCACCAGGCGGTTGTAGCTGGCATGGGTGGGGGCATCGCACCAGAGGTCGTCCGGCGCGATTGGGGCGCGTGGGAGCGAAGTGGGCGGCAGCTTCAGCCGGTCGGCGCGATAGTGGAGGCGGCGCAGGGGCAACAGGCCCGTGGGGGTGCCGCCATCGCCTTCGCGCTTGCGTTCGGCAGGCACCACGCCGGCGCGGCCAAGGGCGCAGCGGAAGGTGCGGCCCTGGAAGACCAGGTGGCCGTCGGCGTGGACGACAGCCTCTGTCATGGTTGCAGCTTCAGGCCGAGCAGGTGGCCGAAGCGGCGGGCCTTGGTGGCGAGGTATTCGTCGTTCACGCCGTTGGGCGCGATCTCGTGCTGTTCGCGCACCACGCTGCGCAGGCCGGCGGCCTGGAGGGCGGCGACCTTGCCCGGGTTGTTGGTGAGCAGGCGCACGCGGTCGATGCCGAGTTCCTGCAGCATGGTGGCGGCGATCAGGAAGTTGCGCTCATCCGCCCCCCAGCCCAGGGCGCGGTTGGCATCCAGCGTATCCAGCCCGCGATCCTGCATGGTGTAGGCGCGCAGCTTGTTCATCAGCCCGATGCCGCGGCCTTCCTGGGCGAGGTAGAGCAGCACGCCGCCGCCCTCGGCCGCCATGCGGGCGATCGCGCCGCGCAGCTGGGGACCGCAATCGCAGCGCAGGCTGCCCAGCAGGTCGCCGGTGAAGCACTCGGAATGGATGCGCACCAGCGCCGCGCCGCCGGCCTGCGCGACGTCCTCCGGCCGGCCGACCAGGATCGCCATATGCTCGATCCCCGCATCCGGGGCGCGGAAGGCCACGATGCGGGCATCGGGCGCATCCTCCAGCGGCACCGGCACCTCGGCCACGCGGCGCAGGCCGAGCGAGGCTTCCACCGGGTGTGCCAGCACGGCCTCCGCCCCCACCACGATCAGGCCCATGGCTTCGGCGCGGGCGGCGGCATCGTCGGGCGCGGGGGCGGCCAGCACGGCGGGCAGCAGCCGGGCGAGCTTGGCCAGGGCGAGGGCGGCCGGCGCCAGGGCGGGGCAATCGGCGGGCACCGGCTCTTCCGGCAGCATCTGCTCGGCGGTGGGGTCGGCCAGGCCGAGCAGCACATCCGGCTGCAGCAGGGCGGGAGAGGTGCGCAACGCGATGGCCGCCTCGGCCGGCTCCATCGCCCGGGCGACCGGGCGGCGCAGCACGGTCGCGGCCCGCGTGGGCGCCAGCAACAGCACGGTGGGCCCGGCCGAGAGCGATTTCAGCTCTGCCAGGCCGCGCGCGCCCACGGTTTCGGCCGGCACCATCACCAGCGGGTTGGCCCCCAGCAGCAGCACCGGGGTGCCGCGCTGCAGCTCGCCCGCCGCCCGGTGCACGGCGCGCAGACGCGCCAGCATCTCCGGGCGCGGGGCGGCCGCATCGGTCAGCGACGAGGCTGGCCCGGGCGGCAGGTGGTCTGCTGGATTCATTCGGGCTCCGGCGTTTCGCGATCGCATTACCATGACCCTCATGTGTGGCCAAAATGGCGCCTGCCTAGCCAGCCGGACGCATGCCGCATATACGGTTGAGCGGCCGCGCCGGATGCGTCGCTCGCGCAATTTGCGCGGCAGCACGATAACGTGACGTTTCGATGCATCCCTTGGCCAGGATGCACGTTCAATGCATGCTTGCTGCGACTCGATTGCGGCGGTCTGTTTTGGTCGGTGCAAGGCGAATTGTTCGCAAGTCGGGGATGCAGGCGGGAGAAGGAGAACGGCATGGCGGGCGAGCGCCCCATCCTGATCGTGGATGACGACCAGGCTTTGCGGGAAGTCCTGACAGAACAGCTCGCGTTCGACGGCGAGTTCACCGCCACGGAAGCCGCCACCGCCACAGAGGCGGAGGCACGGCTGCTTGCGGGCAACGAGCGCTACGACGCGCTGATCCTTGATGTCGGCCTGCCGGATGGCGATGGGCGGGACCTGTGTGCCCGCCTGCGCCGCCAGGGCATCAAGGTGCCGATTATCATGCTCACCGGGTCCGACGACGAGTCCGACGTGGTGCGGGGCCTCGATGCCGGTGCCAACGACTATATCGCCAAGCCGTTCCGGCTGGCGGAGCTGTTGGCGCGGCTGCGGGCCCAGCTGCGCACCTTCGAGAACAGCGAGGACGCGGTCTTCACCATCGGGCCCTACACTTTCCGCCCGGCGGCCAAGCTGCTCCAGGACGTTGCGCGCAACCGCAAGATCCGGCTGACGGAAAAGGAAGCCGCGATCCTGAAATACCTGTACCGCGCCGGCAGCCGACCGGTGGCGCGCCAGGTGCTGCTGAACGAGGTGTGGGGCTACAACGCCGCCGTGACGACCCACACGCTGGAGACGCATATCTACCGCCTGCGCCAGAAGATCGAGCCGGATCCGGCCCATTCCCGCTTGCTGATCACCGAGGGCGGTGGCTACCGGCTGGACCCGATCGGGGTGAAGCCGGCGATTGCCTGAGCGCCCCTGGCGCGAATGCCTGAGCGCCCCTGGCGCGATTGCCTGAGCGCCACTGGCGCGATTGTGATGCGAATGTGATGCGAACGAGGGCGGGGGAAACCCCGCCCTACGTCGTTTTGGACTCTGTCGCCTTGGCTTGCAGGGCCTGCGCCTCCGCCGCCTTTTCGCTGGCCGGCTTGTGCAGCGCCAGGAAGGCGGCGCCCAGCATCAGCGCCATGCCCGCGGCATCGACCAGCCCCACCTGTTCGCCGGCGACCAGGATGCCGACCAGCACCGCCACCACCGGGGAGATGAAGGCGTAGGTGCCCACGCGCCCGGCCCCCCAATCGCGCATCAGCCGGAAATAGATGATCGTGGCACCGAGCGAGGCTGGCAGCAGCAGGTACCACCACGAAAGCCAAGCCACCCAGCTCCAGTCCAGCCGCGCCGCGCGCAGGGCCCCGGGCTCGAAGGGCAGCGCGAAGACCAGCAGCACCACGCCGCCGATGAAATTGGTGATCGCCACCAGGTGCACCGGCGGCAGGGAGCGCATCAGCGGGCGGGCGGAGACGGAGGACCAGCAATAGAGCAGGTTGCCGATCATGACGCCCAGCGCCCCCAGCACCTCCAGCGTATCCAGCGCGCCAATGGCGGCCTTCGGCCCGAACAGCACCAGCACGCCGGCCACGCCGACGGCCAGCGCGCCCAAATGGCGGCGGCTGAAGCGCTCCTGCCCCAGGATGGCGGCGAAGCCAACCATGGCGATGGGGGTCAGGGCGGAGTTCAGCACGGCGGCCAGGCCGCTGGAGACATGGCGCAGGCCGTAGAGCATGATCACCGCGTTCAGCGGGATCATCATGATGCTCACCCAGATGATCCGGCCCCACAGGCGCGGCGGCACCCGCACCGGATCGCCCCGGAGGGCGAGGAAGATCAGCAGCACGGCGCCGGCCACGGTCCAGCGCAGGCCGGAATAGATGCCGGGCGGCACCTCTGCCGTGCCGGCCTTCATCGCCAGCCAGTTGGTGCCCCAGACGAGGCACAGGAACAGGAACAGGCCGCGCTGCGTGGCGGCGGGGGAGAGCGCCATGAACGGCCCTGGTCAGGGAAGGCTGGCATCCTAGCCGCGGCGGCTGGCCCGCGGCCGTGCCGTGTCGGCATATCGGGGTGGCGCTGGCCGCCCCACTGCGGGGTGGCGTCAGGCGACCAGGGTGGCCAGGTTGTCCCAGGCGAAGGCCGTCTCGTGCCCTTCCCACTCGGCGGGCGGCGGAAAGGCGCGCCGCAGTACGACACGGCCGCCCAGCGCTGCGTAGAAGCCATGGGCCGCGTCGTTGCCGTCCAGCACCCACAGGCTGGCCGCGCCGAGGCCGCGCGCCAGCAAGCCGCGTGCGGCGGCCCGCATGAGCGCCCGGCCGAGGCCGCGCCCCTGGGCTGCCTGCAGCAGATAGATGGCATTGATCTCGCCGGCGAAGGGCAGCACCGCCGGCTCGCGCTGCGGCCCGGCATTGGCGAAGCCCAGTAGCGCCCCATCCGCATCGCGCGCCAGCCACACATCCTCGCCGACCGCGATCACGCGGCGCCACATCGCCGCCCGCTCCGCCGGGTCCAGCCCGTCCAGCACCGGCTGCGGCACGATGCCGGGATAGCTCTCCCGCCAGGCCTGCACGTGCACGCGGCCCAGCGCCGCGGCATCCTCCGGCGTGGCGCGGACGATCATGCCGGCTGCACGGTGCCCCGGGCGGCGCGCGCAAAGGCGGCGACCAATGCGGGGTCCTTGATGCCCTTCTCGCGTTCCACGCCGGAGGCGACATCCACGGCCGTGGCGCCGGTGGCGCGGATCGCTTCGGCCACGTTGTCCGGGCCCAGGCCGCCGGCGAGCAGCCAGGGGGCGGGGGCCTGCCAGCCGGCCAGGATGGACCAGTCGAACGTGACGGCGTTGCCGCCCGGCCGCGTGGCCCCCGGCGGGGCCTTGGCCTCGATCACGAAGCCGTCGACGCCGCCGGGATCACGCGGCAGGTCGGCGGCGGCGGAGACCCCCACGGCGCGCCAGACCGGCAGGCCGAAGCGGGCGCGGATTTCGGCGGCGCGGGGGGCATTCACATACACCTGCAGGATGTCGAGCGTCACGGCCGCCAGCACGGCGGCGATCTCGGCGTCTTCCGGCTTCACGAACAGGCCGACCAGCGTGGGCAGGCCGGGCCGGGCGGCCAGTTCGGCGGCGCGTTGTGGCGTGACGTGGCGCGGCGAGGCGGGGAAGAAGTTCAGCCCCACCCAATCGGCCCCGGCCGCCACGGCGGCGTCCATGCCTGCCTCGGTGGTGATGCCGCAGATCTTGACCCGCGCGGTCATGCCCGCACCACATCCCGCCCGGCGGGGGGCAGGATGGTCTGGCTGGGGGGCCGGCTGGCGCGGGCGAGGCGCGTCTGGGCGGCTTCCAGCTCCGCGCGCAGCCGTGCCGCTTCCTGCTCGAAGCGCCGGGCGCGCATGCGGGCGCCGATGCCCACCACCCAGGTGGAAATCGCGCCCAGCAGGAAGGCGAGGCCCATGGCGCCCAGGATCATCAGCGAGAGCGGCGCTTCCACCATCAGGTCGGTCGGCCACAGCCCGATCCGGGCCGGTTCGGTGTTCGAGAGCGCGAACAGCACGAACAGCAGGAAGAACGGGCTGAGGAGGATCAGGCGCCAGAACAGCGAACGCATGCGGGGCCAGCCATGGTGGTGGGGTGAGCCGGTTTAGGCCAGAACGGCAAACGGGGGAATGGCAGCGACGTTCCCCTCTCATGTCGGCCGCCATCGACCGATGAAGGATCGGTCGATGGCGGCCGACATGACTCTTGGCTTTGCGCGCCGCCACCGGCCAGCCCGGCGCGCGACACCAAACGCCCGAAATGCCGGAAGTGTCGGCATTTCAGGCGTTTGGTATCAACCACTCGATTCATCCACCTGGTGTGGCGGGGACAGGGCGCGGTGGCTGGTCATCGGGCTTTGCACGCCGGTGGCGTCGAAGCGCTGCTTGATGCGGCGGTTCAGCTCCCGGCCCACCGCCCAGCGCTGGCCCGGGGTGGTTCGGATGCGAATGCGCAGCACCAGGGCGTTGTCAATGAAGCGGTCGATGCCCAGCACCTCCAGATCGGCGCTGATCGCGGTGGCCCATTTGTCCTCCGCGCGCATCTCGGCGGCCACCTCGCGCAGGATGCCGCCGATGCGCTCCGGATCCTCGTTGAGGCTCAGGCTGACATCCACCACGGCGTAGCCGAAATCGCGCGTCTGGTTGGTGACGGTGGTGACCGCGCTGAACGGGACGATGTGCATGGAGCCGTCCATGGCGCGCAGGCGGATGGTGCGGATGGAGAGGTTCTCCACCGTGCCGCTCATGCCGCCCAGCGTGACCACGTCGCCCACCTGCATGGTGTTCTCCAGCAGCAGGAACAGGCCTGTGATCACATCCTGCACCAGGCGTTGGCTGCCGAAGGCCAGCGCCACGCCAAACACGCCGGCGCCGGCCAGCAGCGGAGCGATGTTGATGCCGATCTCCGACAGCACGATCAGGCCCACGAACACGCAGATCGCTACCAGCAGGGCGGAGCGGAACATCGGCAGCAGGGTGCGCAGCCGGGCGGAGCGCGCCGCCTGGGCGCTGGCGGCGAGCCCGGCCAGATGGCGCTCGATGGCGAGGTTCGCGATTTCCCATACGCCCACCGCGAGCGCGATGGTGAGCGCCACGGAGCCCAGCGTGCGCAGCAGCCTTGCACCCAGTTCGGCGCGCAGGAACCAGCCTGCCACCGGCAGGCCCCAGGCCTCCAGCAGGCCCGCCACGGCCAGCGTGACCACCACCACCCGCAGCACGGCGCGCAGGATCGGCTCGTAGGTGGCCAGCCGGCCGGCCACGCCGATGCGGCGCTCCGCCTCCGGCTCGTCTGCCTGGGCGTTCAGCAGCCGGTGCAGCCCGCCCAGGGCCAGGATCAGCGCGACGCGGGCCAGCCCGAGCACGGCGGCCGTTTGCACGGAGACCATCAGCAGCCGGATGAAGCCGCGCGGCACCTCCAGCGCCAGCACGAACCACAGCGCGGCGACATAGATCACGGCGATCACGTGCCACACCGGGGCCAGCATGGCCCGCGCCCGGGGGAACAGGCCTTCGGATTCCTCCGGCGGGCGGATGCGCGCGGCCACGGCGGCGCGCTGCTGCAGGATGATGGCCACCACGAAGCCGGCCAGCGCCAGGAACAGCAGCTTCACCAGCGCGTCGTGCGCCAGGCGGTAGAGGCCGAACAGCAGCCCGGCCTCGATGGTGGCATAGCCGAAGATACCCACCGCCGTGCCGCGCCGGGCCCAGCGCGCCACATAGGCCGCCACCTCGTCCGACACCGGCAGCAGGCGCATCCGCGCCTCTCGCGGGGCCACCAGCATGCCCACCATGCCGTTCAGCAGGCGATAGACGACATAGGCGTTGATCGCGGCCAGGATCACCAGCCGGGGCGTGGCCTGATCGCCGAACACGCCGCCGACCAGGATGTAGCCGGTGGCGAGCACGGCCAGCATCGGCAGCAGGTCCAGCGCCAGGGCGGCCACGCCGAACGGCACGCGCCGCAACCAGCCCCCGAGGCGGCGCGCCCGGCCCCAGATGCGCGCGGATTGCAGCGCCTCGTCCTGCAGGCGCGTGGCAGGCCGCGCGGCATCCGCCCCTTCCTCCACCTCCTCGGCGGCGGACGGCACGGGCCCGGCAGGCACGCGCTCCGCCAGGCGGCGGTAGAGCGGGCGCAGGGCGCGCGCGACCAGCCATTCGGCGGCCAGCCCCGTGCCCATCACCAGCGCCAGCCGCCACAGCGTATCCAGCATCAGCGCCTGGCGGCCGGGATCGCCGGCCAGTTGCACCAGCCACAGCACGATCAGCGGGAAGCTGATCACCGTCTGCACCGCCATCACGATATCCTCGGACAGCGTGGCCAGGCGGTCTGACAGGCCCATCAGCACCTGCGCGCCCAGGCTGTCTGGCGCGAGCGGCGCCGCATCCGGGGCCGCGGGGGCGGGCGTGGATGCCGGTGCGGCGGCTGGCGCCGGGGCGGCGCCAGGGGGGGTGGCAGGGCCCGAATCCGCCGCGCTGGTTTCCTCCACCGGGGCGGCCACCGGGCGCGGGCCCGGGGCGGGCTGGGACGGCACCACGGCGGGGCGCGACGCCCCCGCGCCGCCCGGTGCAGCGCGGGCGAGCGTTTCCAGCACGGAGAGGATCTCCGCGCGGCGCTGCGGGTCGCGCAGGATCTCCAGCGCCTGCTGTGCCTGCTGCGGGGTGACCGTTGGAGCCGGCTGGGGCTGGGCGAGGGCCGGGCCGGCGAGGGCCAGCCAGACCAGCGGAAGCCAAGCGGGGGCAAGCCAAGCCAGCAGGGCAGGCCACGCGCGGGCAGTGGGGTTCGGTCTCATGAAGCTAGCCCCATCATGGCACACCGGGCGGTGTCAATGCCGGCGTGAGGATGCGGCGAATTCCGTCAACCCGCCGCCGGCCGCCGGGCAGCCCCGACGGATAAGCGTTGCCGCCTTCGCGCCTGCGTGCCTAGCTACCGGGCATGAAGACAGCGCTGATGATCCTGGTTGTTCTCGCCATGCTCGCCACGCTCGGCGTGCTGTTCGCCGGCCTGGTGGGCCTGGCCCGCAACACCGACGGCACCCGCCAGAACCGGCTGATGCAGGCCCGCATCGGCCTGCAGTTCGTGGCCCTGGCCCTGTTCGGCCTGCTGCTGCTGATCTCCAGGTCCTGATGCCAGACCTGACCTGCCGGCGTTTGACAGCCGCGCAAGCGCACAACTATGGTCCGGCCCATCTATTTCGCAGGTGCGAACCAACGGGCGCGGGCTGTTCCTGGCGACCGTCGAACGCCCCGCCCTCATCCAGGAAACGGCACGGCAGCCCATGAAAATCCTTGTCCCCGTCAAGCGGGTGGTCGACTACAACGTGAAGGTCCGAGTGAAGTCGGACGGCACGGGCGTGGAAACCGCCGGCGTGAAAATGTCGATGAACCCGTTCGATGAGATCGCGGTGGAAGAAGCCGTGCGCCTGAAGGAAAAGGCCGCCGCCACCGAGATCATCGCCGTCTCCCTCGGCGTGGCCGCGTGCCAGGAAACCATCCGCACCGCGCTGGCCATGGGGGCCGATCGCGGCATCCTGGTGGAATCCGATGTGGACCTGCAGCCGCTGGCCGTCGCCAAGATGCTCAAGGCGATCGCCGAGAAGGAACAGCCCGGCCTGATCATCCTGGGCAAGCAGGCGATCGACGACGACATGTCGGCCACCGGCCAGATGCTCGCCGCCCTGCTCGGCTGGTCCCAGGGCACCTTCGCCAGCAAGGTGACCATCGAGGGTGACAGCATGACCGTGATCCGCGAAGTGGATGGCGGGCTTGAGACCGTGGTGCTGACCCTGCCCGCGATCATCACCACCGATCTGCGCCTGAACGAGCCGCGCTATGCGTCGCTGCCGAACATCATGAAGGCGCGCAAGAAGCCGATCGACACCATGAAGCCCGCCGATCTCGGCGTGGACCCCACCCCCCGCCTGACGGTGGTGAAGGTGGAAGAGCCGGCGAAGCGCCAGGCCGGCAAGAAGGTCGGCTCGGTGGCCGAACTGGTTGAGAAGCTGCGCAACGAAGCCAAGGTGATCTGAGAATGACCGCTCTTGTCCTGATCGACCACGAGGGCGGGCTGATCAAGCAGCCGTCCCGTTCCGCCATCGCCGCCGCCGCCCAGCTGGGCGAGGTGCATGCGCTGGTGGCCGGCTCCGGCGTGCAGGCCGCCGCCGATGCCGCCGCCAAGCTGCCCGGCGTTGCCAAGGTGATCCTGGCCGACGCACCGGCCTATGCGAACAACCTGGCCGAGCCGATGGCAGCCCTGATCCTGGCGCTGGCACCCGGCTACTCGCACCTGATGGCCGCCACCACCGCCATCGGCAAGAACATCATGCCGCGCGTGGCCGCCCTGCTGGACAGCCAGCCGATCAGCGACATCGCCGGCGTGGTGGATGCCGATACCTTCGTGCGCCCGATCTACGCGGGCAACGCGATGGCGACGGTGAAGAGCTCGGATGCCAAGAAGGTGATCACCGTGCGCGCCGCCAGCTTCGACCCGGTGGCCAGCGAGGGCGGTTCCGCCAGCATCGAGGCGGCACCGTCTGTCGATTCGCCCGTGGTTTCCAAGTGGATCTCCGCCGAGCTGTCCAAGAGCGAGCGCCCGGAACTCACCGCCGCCCGCGTGGTGGTCTCCGGTGGCCGTGGCATGCAGAACGGCGACAACTTCAAGCTGCTGGACCCGATTGCGGACAAGCTGGGTGCGGCCGTGGGTGCCTCGCGCGCCGCCGTGGATGCCGGCTTCGTGCCGAACGACTACCAGGTGGGCCAGACCGGCAAGATCGTCGCCCCCGACCTGTATGTGGCCGTCGGCATTTCCGGCGCGATCCAGCATCTGGCCGGCATGAAGGACAGCAAGGTCATCGTCGCCATCAACAAGGACGAGGAGGCGCCGATCTTCCAGGTGGCCGACTATGGCCTGGTGGCCGACCTGTTCCAGGCGCTGCCCGAGCTCGCTGCCGAGCTGGAGCGCGGCTGATGAACGTCCAGGCGCCGGCCGCCGCGTCTGATTCCGCGGCGGCCAGCGCCGAGATGCCTGTGATCCGGACGGTCGGCGTGATCGGCGCCGGCCAGATGGGCAACGGCATCGCCCATGTCTGCGCGCTCGCCGGCTTCCCGGTGGTGCTGCTGGACGTGAAGCAGGATGCGCTGGACCGCGCCATGGCCGTGATGGGGCGCAACCTGGATCGCCAGGTGAACCGCACCCTGATCTCCGAGCTGGACAAGCTGGAGGCCCTGGCGCGCATTACCACCAGCACCGACTACGCCGCCTTCGGCGATTGCGACTTCGTGATCGAGGCCGCGACCGAGAAGGAGGAGGTGAAGCGCGCCGTGTTCAAGACACTGGTGCCGCACCTCAAGCCCTCGGCCATGGTGGCCTCCAACACCTCCTCCATCTCCATCACCCGCCTGGGCGCCAGCACCGACCGGCCCGAGAAGTTCATCGGCATGCACTTCATGAACCCGGTGCCGGTGATGAAGCTGGTGGAGGTGATCCGCGGCATCGCCACCGATGAACCCACCTTCCAGGCCATCCAGGCGCTGTCGCGCACGCTGGGCAAGACCACGGCGGTATCCGAGGATTTCCCCGCCTTCATCGTGAACCGCATCCTGGTGCCGATGATCAACGAGGCGGTCTATGCGCTGTACGAGGGCGTCGGCTCCGTGGTGGCGATCGATACCGCGATGAAGCTGGGCGCCAACCACCCGATGGGCCCGCTGGAGCTGGGCGACTTCATCGGTCTGGACACCGTGCTTTCGATCATGAACGTCCTCTACGAAGGCCTGGCGGACTCGAAGTACCGCCCCTGCCCGCTGCTGGTGAAGT
>JAIXTK010000441.1 GCA_027483995.1 Acetobacteraceae bacterium | reverse complement strand
GGTGCGCGTGCTCACCTGGTACGACAACGAGTGGGGCTTCTCCAACCGTATGTCCGATACCGCGGCGCTGTTCGGCTCGCTCTAAGCAAGCAAGAGTGTTCTTTTTTCTGAAGAAAAAAGAAGCAAAAAAGACTTCATCCGTTTGCACCCGCCTCTCCACGGCGAGCCGGGGGCAAACGGACAAAAGTTTTTTGGTTCTTTTTTTCAAAAAAGAACCGCTTCCTTCCTTACGGAGCGTCTCATGACCTTCAAAACCCTCGACGGCCTCGACGTCGCAGGCAAACGCGTTCTGCTGCGCGCCGACCTCAACGTGCCCGTGCGCGACGGCAAGATCAGCGACCTCACCCGCATCGAGCGCCTGTGCCCCACCATCCGCGAACTGTCGCAGAAGGGCGCCCGCGTCATCGTGTGCAGCCATTTCGATCGCCCGAAGGGCAAGCGCGTGCCGGAAATGTCGCTGGCCCCGATGGCTGCGGCACTGGCCGAGGTGCTGGGCCGCAAGGTGGCCTTCGCCGATGATTGCATCGGCGCCCCGGCCGAGCAGGCCATCGCCGCCATGGCCCCGGGCGATGTCGCGGTGCTGGAGAACACCCGCTACCACGCCGCCGAGGAAAAGAACGACCCCGCCTTTTCGGCCGAACTGGCCATGCTCTGCGACATCTTCGTCAACGACGCCTTCTCCGCCGCCCACCGCGCCCATGCCAGCACGGAGGGCGTGGCCCATCTGCGCCCCGCCTATGCCGGCCGGCTGATGCAGGCGGAGCTGGAAGCCCTGGGCGCCGCCCTGCTGCACCCGCAGCGCCCGGTGATGGCGATTGTCGGTGGCGCCAAGGTCTCCACCAAGCTCGATCTGCTCGGCAACCTGGTCGGCCGCGTCGATGTGCTGGTGATCGGCGGCGCCATGGCCAACACCTTCCTCGCCGCCCAGGGTACCCAGGTCGGCAAGTCCCTGCAGGAAGGGGAGATGCATGCCACGGCGCTGGAAATCCTCGGCAAGGCCCGCGCCGCCGGCTGCGAGATCGTGCTGCCGGTGGATGCCGTGGTGGCCACCGAGTTCAAGCCCAACCCCGCGACGCAAACCGTTCCCGTGGGCAGCGTGCCGGCCGATGCCATGATCCTCGATGTCGGCCCCGCCTCGGTCGCCGCCCTCATCGCCAAGCTCGCCGCGGTGAAGACGCTGGTGTGGAACGGCCCGCTCGGCGCCTTCGAAACCCCGCCCTTCGATGCCGCCACCGTGGCCCTGGCCAAGGCGGTCGCCCAGGCCACCCAATCCGGCGCCCTGCGCAGCGTGGCCGGCGGCGGCGACACCGTCTCCGCCCTGCGCCATGCCGGCGTGGCGGAGCAGATGACCTATGTCTCCAGCGCCGGCGGCGCCTTCCTGGAATGGATGGAAGGCAAGACCCTGCCCGGCGTCGCGGCCCTCGGATAATCCATGGCGGCGCCGAAAATTCCCGGCGCCGTTCACCACTCCTTAACCGCGTTCGAGTCATGGTTCGCGCATGATCTCGAACACATCCCTCTCCGCCTTCTCGGCCGCCGACATGCGCCCCGCGGATACGCGTGGTGTTCGTCCGCCCCCGCCCCCCTCCGAACGCGCCCCCGTCGACGCCACCACCCGCGTCGACCGCGTGCGCAGCCAGGCCGAAAGCCCGGCAGCCCAAAAGCTGCTGGCGCCCGATGCCAGCAACGGCCCGGACCCCGCGCCAGGCCGCAACATGCCGCGCGGCTCGCTGCTCGACCTCTCGGTCTGACGCGAAGCTGCTGTGACTCCCGCACGCAGGGATTGAAATCCCGCGCCGGGATTGGCACTTTGCCCACATGGCAGATTTCGAGCGCCGCATCCCGGAAGGCGACAACCGCGAGCGCAACGTGTGCCGCGATTGCGGTCACGTCGCCTATGAAAACCCCAAGATCGTCGTCGGCTCCGTCGTCGCCCACGAAGGCCGCGTGCTGCTCTGCCGCCGCGCCATCGAACCGCGCCGCGACTACTGGACCCTGCCCGCCGGCTACATGGAACTCGGCGAAACCGTCCAGGCCGGCGCCATCCGTGAGGCGCAGGAGGAAGCCGAGGCCGACATCGCGCTGGATGGCGTGCTTGCCATGTATTCCATCAGCCGAATCGGCCAGGTGCAGGTGATCTTCCGCGCCCGCTTCGCCGATCCCGCCCAGCCGCGCTTTTCCGCCGGCCCCGAAAGCCTGGAAGTCGGCCTGTTCCACTGGGACGAGATCCCGTGGGACCGCATCGCCTTCCCCACCGTGCGCTGGGCGCTGGATGCCTGGCGCGCCAACCAAACCGGCCCGCTTGGCGCGCCCGCCGGCAACCCGCCGGAAGACCTCGCTGGCACCGCCCGCCTGGCGGGCGTCTGATGCGCCTCCCGCTCGCCCTCCTGGCCTTGGCCCTGGCAACCCCCACCATGGCCACCCCCACAAGGGCGGACACGCCCACGCTGCTGCCCGGCGCCATGCCCTCGCTCAGCCAGGGCCGGCCCGCCGCGCAGCGTTTCTCCCCCGCCCCGGTGCCAGACCCAGACCTGCGTGCGCCACGCAGCCAACGCGACCCCAACGCGGTGGAAATCGCCCCCGGCCTCACCCGCACCAACACCGGCCGCGCCCCGGCGGGAGACGGCTACACGCCGGGATCCGCCTATAGCGGCGAGTTGGAACGCCGCAACGGCCGCGCCGGCCTCGGCTCCACCCTGGCACCCAGCGTCAATATGCGGATGCCGCTGCAGGTGGAGTTTGGGGCGCCGAAGCAGTAAGGGAAGAGTCTTCTTTTTCTGAAGAAAAAGAAGCAAAAAGACTTTCATTCGTCCGCCAAATGAAACGCCCGGTCCTCCTTGCGGAAAACCGGGCGCCAACAAACAAAAGTTTTTTGGTTCTTTTTTTCAAAAAAGAACCGCTTGCTTCCTCAGATGTAGTGCTCCGCCAGCGGCAGGAACCCATTGAAGCGCTGGGCAGCATAGGTCGTCACGTAAGCCCCGGTGCTCAGCAGCTCCACCCGGTCCCCGCTCCGCAGCGCCATCGGCAGGCGGTAGTTGGACTTCTCGTAGAGAATATCGGCGCCATCGCAGGTTGGCCCGGCGATCGCCACGGGGCCCATCTCGCCGCCATCATGCGGGGCGGCGATGCGATACTTGATGGATTCGCCCTCGGTCTCCGCCAGCCCGCCGAAACGGCCAATATCCAGGTACACCCAGCGCGTGGGGTCGTCCCCCTTGCGGGACACCAGCACCACCTCGGCCGAGACCACGCCGGCATCGCCCACCACGGCGCGGCCCGGCTCGATCAGGATGTCAGGCAGGTCATTGCCGAAATGCTCCACCATCGCGCCCATGATGGCATTGGCGAACGCATCGATCGGCGGCACCTCGTCGCGGTAGCGGATCGGGAAGCCGCCGCCCAGGTTCACCATGCGCAGGTTCACCCCGGCCGACTTCAGGTCGGTGAACAGCATCGCCACGCGGGCGATCGCCGCCTCGTAGCTGCCCGTGGTGGTCTGCTGGCTGCCCACGTGGAACGACAGGCCGCAGGCATCAAGCCCGAGGTCACCGGCCCGCAGCATCAGCGCACGGGCATGCTCCACCGTGGTGCCGAACTTGCGCGAAAGCGGCCAGTCGGCGCCGGCGTTCTCCACCAGGATGCGGCAATACACCCGGCTGCCCGGCGCATGCGCGGCGATCTTTTCCAGCTCCTCGTCGGAATCGAAGGCGAACATATCCACGCCCGCCTTGTGGGCACGCTGGATGGCCGAAACCTTCTTCACCGTGTTGCCGAAGCTGATCGCCTGCGGCAGCGCACCGGCGGCGATGCAGGCATCGATCTCCTCGATCCCCGCGGCATCGAAGCGCGAGCCGAGCATCACCAACCGATCCAGGATCTGCGGCGCCGGGTTGGCCTTCACCGCGTAGTAGATCTGCGCCAGCGGCAACGCATTGCGTATCGCACGGAAATTGCTTTCCACACGGTCGACATCGAGCACCAAGCACGGCGTGGCCGGCTGATGGTCAACAAGGAATCGAGCGATCTTGGATGTCATCGCACGGTACCCCCTATGATGCGTCCGCCTTTCCAGGCGACGGACGAAGTTGCGAAACGGTCGAACGAACCAGCGACCAGACGGATTGGCCCGTGCGCAAAAACCCTGCGTCGGGACCCGGAGTGCCAGAACGCTTGACGTCGTTACGTAACCCTAGGGAGTTCGCCCGCCCTCACGCCCCGGGGGGCGGAAAAGAGGTTTGGTTGAACAAGGCGGGCCAGAGGCACGTGCGTTGCTGCGTGAGGGGCAAATAGGACCCCCTCCCCCCCGGCGCAAGTGATTTTTTCACCCGCTTTTACGCTGGCCTCGCATGCCTGCCTGTGCTGGGAGTGGGGGTGTCGCCCCCATGGGAGAACCCGTTGAACGACGAAGCTTTTCCGTCGAACGAACCGGCAGCGTCAGGGCCTGGCTGGTGGGCTGCCGTGGTGCGCACCTTCTGGCGAATCCAAAGCCACCGCACCGGCCTCGTCGCCGCCGGCTGCGCCTTCTACGCCACGCTGGCGCTGTTCCCCGCGCTCTCCATGCTGGTCTCCCTCTACGGCCTCGCCTTCGACCCCAACAGCGTCGCCCAGCAGATGGAATTGCTGGAAGGCTTGCTCCCGCCCGACGCCTACACCCTGATCGGCCGCCAGGTGGCCGATCTCGTCGGCCGCCCGCGCGAAACCCTGGGCTGGAGCCTCGGCCTCAGCGCCGCCGTGGCGCTCTGGTCCGCCTCCACCGGCACCAAGAGCATGATCGCCGCCCTCAACCTCGCCTACGACGAGGAGGAACGCCGCAGCATCCTCGGCTTCCAGGCGGTCGGCCTGGCCATGACCTTCGCCTCCATCATGGGCGCCATCGTCACGGTGGGCGTGCTGGTGGCCCTGCCACGGGTGATCGACATCCTGGCCCTGCCCACCGGCACCGCGGGGCTGGTGCACTGGGCCAGCGTGCTGGTGCTGGTCGGCTTCGTCTTCGCCTCGCTCGCCTTCCTCTATGCCGCCGGCCCCTCGCGCCTGCGCGGTCACCAGCGCCGCGTGCTGCCCGGCGTGCTGCTGGCCACCCTGCTCTGGCTCGTCTCCAGCGCCCTGTTCACCGTCTACGCCACCCATTTCGCCAGCTTCGGCTCGGTCTACGGCCCGCTCGCCGCAGTCGCCGCCGTCATGCTGTGGTTCTGGGTCTCGGCCTACGTGGTGCTGCTGGGCGCAGAGCTGAACTCGGCGCTGGAGAAGGCACGCGCCGGGTTTGCCAGCGCGCCAGCCAGTGCCTAGGGTTCGCCCCAAGGAAACGACTCAAGGAAACGATCGATGGCCGCTGTGGTGAATCCAAACGGAACTCTGGCCGGCAAGGTCGCGCTGGTCACTGGCGCCAGCCGTGGCATCGGCGCCGCGGTGGCCGCCCGCCTGGCGATGGAAGGCGCCAAGGTCGTCTGCACCGCCCGCACCACCGACCAGGCCGAAAGCCGCCTGCCCGGCACCCTCACCGAAACCGTGGAGCGCATCAACCGCGCCGGCGGCAAGGCCGTGGGCGTAAAGGCCGACCTCGCCCAGGCCTCAGACCGCGAACGCCTCTACGAGGAAACCCTGGCCGCCTACGGCTCGCCCGATATCCTGGTGAACAACGCCGCCGTCACCTTCTTCATCCCCATCGAAACCTTCCCGTCGAAGCGCTTCGACCTGATGATGGAAGTCCAGGTCTGGGCCGCCCTGCACCTCAGCCAGCTCGTCCTGCCCAAGATGCGCGAACGCAAGGGCGGCGCCATCATCACCCTGTCCAGCGGCGCGGCCATCCACCCCGCCCGCCCCTTCGAAGGCGTGCGCCCCGGCGGCACCGTCTACGGCATGTGCAAGGCCGCCCTGGAACGCTTCAGCACCGGCCTGGCCGCCGAAGTCTACGCCGACAACATCTCCGTCAACGCCATCTCCCCAGGCCTCGTCGACACCCCCGGCGTCGCGGTCCACGGCCTGATCAACGAGAACACCAAGCACCGCGTCTCGCCGATCGAGAACATCGCCGAAGCCTGCTACCAGATCGCCACCCGCGACCCCAAGGCGATGACCGGCCGCATCGACCACGCCGCTCCGTTCCTCGCCGAATTCGGCATCACCCCGTCCGAGTTGATCTGAAGCAAGCAAGCACGTTCTTTTTTGAAAAAAAGAACCAAAAAACTTTTATTCGTTTGCGTCGTGGCTAACCCAGGCGCAAACGAATGAAGTTTTTTTGCTTCTTTTTGTTCACAAAAAGAAGACTCTTCCTTGACTCCGCCACAGCACCCTGCCCCCGGTTCGGATTTGCTGGACATCGCCTCGCCCACCCCTGATCCTGCGCCGCCGGAGCCGGGAGGCCACCCGATGAGCGACTATGACACCGATGTGCTGGTCTGGAGCGAGCGCCAATCCGCCCTGCTGCGCCGCCGCGCGACCGGGGAGCTGGTCAACGACGCGGAGCTGGACTGGCACAACATCGCCGAGGAGATCGAAAGCGTGGGGCGCAGCGAACGCCATGCCGTCGAATCGCTGCTGTTCCAGGCCCTGCTGCATCGGCTGAAGGCCGAGGCCTGGCCAGAAAGCCGCGATGCCGAGAACTGGCTGGCCGAAGCCCGTGGCTTCATCTCCCAGGCCCGCCGGCGCTTCGTCCCCTCGATGCGGCAGAAGCTGGACCTACCGGGGCTCTACGCCGATGCGCTGGAGGCACTGCCCGCGATGATGGACGGCGCCTCACCAGGGCCAGTGCCGCAGCAATGCCCGGTGACACTGGATGCCTTGTTGGACCGGGACTAGCCCGGAGACAGGCTAGGCGAAGGTCTCCAGCCCATGGTCAGCCAGACCGGCGCGATTGTCCTGGAATGGTTGGTATCCCTCGCCACGGCCATCCTTGAGCTCATCCTGCGGCTGATGGTGACGGCAACAACGGCCATGCGTTTCCTGTGCTCCGCCCGATTCCGCGCCGAGTATCGCACCAGGGATCGGGATCGCCCTGCCCTGCTATGGGTCAGGCTGGGCGCCAGCGGCGCGGCGTTTGGCCTGCTGGTCCTCCTGGCCGCCTGGGTCGTGCAGCTTGCCACGCAGGAACATGTCGAACCGGCCTTGGACCGCCATGCGCGCATCGAAACACGTCTTGGGATCTGGGCATCGGACGTGTCGCGCCAGCTCTCTCATCGCGCCACGAAGGATGCGTCCGGCGCATCACCCAAACCCGCGCCCTGAAGCGCGCACTGCTGCTATAGGTGTGAAGCCCCCCCCTACCACCGCATCCCCGGCGCCCCCTTCCCCGGCGCGCCACGCAGCGAATGCAGGTTCGGCCATTCCGTGAAGGGCAGGTAGCGCTTGGCGAGGAACTGGTAGGTGTCCAGGATCGCCGCCCACAGCCCCGCCTCGTCGTTGATGTCCAGCCCGGCCCACTGGTCCAGCACCGCCTGCCAGCCCAGCCGCGCCCGATGCAGCACATTCCGATGGGAGCGGATGAACTCAATCTGGCTGTCCGGATCCGCCACCAGCCCGAGGATGTCATCCAGCAGCCCGTCCAGCGCCTGGAAGCGCTGCTGCAGCTCCGCCAGCGCCGTCGTGTGCAGGGTCCGCATCCGCACCAGCGTATCCCGGCGCCGCGCATCCAGCCGCGGGTTCGCGCTCTCGTACTGCCGGCACCGCACGGCCATCCGCTCCACCCGGTCCAGCAGCTCGTCGCGCAGCGCCTCGATGAAGGCGAATTCCTCCGCCAACTGCCCGATCCGCACCTCCACCGCCCCCGACCCATCCAGCCCCACCATCTCCGAAGTCCGACGGTAGGCGGAGCTCATCTGGCTGCGCAGCTCCGGGTCCTGGTCGATCCGCTCCCAGCAGCGAACCTCGCCGCCCGCCTCCTCCACCGCCGCCGGCCGCCACCAGCGCAACAGCGCCACCCGCAGCCGCCGGTCGGCCCGGTGCCGGTGCAGCACGCTCGACGTCCAACTCGCCTGCCCGCTGGTCACTTCCGGCGGAAGCGGGTCGCCCGGCGCCAGCGCCGTCACGTAGCCCAGCGCCTCGGCCACCAGGCGCAGCATCTGGCCATCCGGCGTGTGGTCGCCGATCTCGAACTCGGCGCGCAGGCTCCCCAGCGGAATCGCCGCCTCCCGCTCCCCGAACGGCATCACCATCACGGGCGCGCCATCCGTCGCGGATCGCCGGAAGCTGATGCCGTCCACCCGTACAAACACGGGATGGCTCAATGCGACATGGGTCGGTGTCTGCGCCGAGTCCGAGTCGTTTGGCATAGGGCCGCTCTTCCTGCTGCGAGACGGAAAACTCGGCAGGCGGCGTAACGGGAAAAGATGATTGGGGTATGAAAGCTACAGATACAGGCTTCGGCCTAGCGGATCAGCCCACCCAACGGGCTTGAAGGATCCGCCCCCATCCGCCGCGGCATCCGCCCGGCCCGATACGCCAGCCGCCCGGCCTCCACCGCCGCCTTCATCGCGCGCGCCATCAGCACCGGCTCCCGCGCATGCGCGATCGCCGAATTCAGCAGCACCGCGTCACACCCCAGCTCCATGCCGATGGCGGCATCGCTCGCCGTCCCCACCCCGGCATCCACCAGCACCGGCACCTTCGCCTGCTCGATGATCAGGGACAGCATCGCCGGGTTCTGAATCCCCAGCCCGGAGCCGATCGGCGCACCCAGCGGCATGATCGCCACGCACCCCATCTGCTCCAGCCGATGCGCCGCCAGCGGGTCATCGGCGCAATACACCATCACCTCGAACCCGTCCTTGATCAGCGCCTCCGCCGCCTCGAACGTGCCCGGCATGTCGGGATACAGATGCGGCGGCGGCCCCAGCACCTCCAGCTTCACCAGGTTCCAACCGCCCGCCTCGCGTGCCAGCCGCAGCGTGCGCACCGCCTCGTTGGCCGTGTGGCACCCGGCCGTGTTCGGCAGGTAGGTGTATTTCTTGGGGTCGACGAAATCCTGCAGCATCGGCGCCTTGGGGTCGGAAAGGTTCACCCGCCGCACCGCCACCGTCACCATCTCGGCGCCGCTGGCCTCGATCGCCGCGGCCGTCTCCTCCAGGTCCTTGTAGCGTCCGGTCCCCACCACCAGCCGGGAGCGGAAGCTGCGCCCCGCCACGGTCCAGGGATCGTCCATATCCGCGGCAACCACCTGATCCATGGCCTCAGCCCCCTCCGATGAAATGCACGATCTCCAGGCTGTCGCCCGGCTCCAGCCGCGTGGCCTCATAGGCGGAACGCGGCACGATCGCCTCGTTGCGCTCCACCGCCACCTTGCGCCCGTCCAGCCCGATCGCGGCCAGCAACCCGGCCACCGTCATCGGCCCGTCCAGCGGCCGCGCCTCCCCGTTTACCGTGATCATGCCCATGCCGGCGTCGTTCATAGGGCAAGTATGGGCACGCCCCGCCCGCCCGACAAGAAACCCGCCACCCACACCCCCCGATTGCCGCGCATTGAAGCCATACGGCCCCGCGTGCTAGGCGATCCCGCATGTCCGCCACACTCCCCCTGGTCGCCGTCCTCAACGGCCCCAACCTCAACATGCTCGGCCTCCGCCAGCCCGAGCTCTATGGCCGCGAAACGCTGGACGACGTGGAGGCGCTCTGCGCCGAAACCGCCGAACAGCTGGGCCTGGCCATCGATTTCCGCCAGACCAACGGCGAGGGCGAGCTGGTCACCTGGATCCAGCAATGCCGCGGCCGCGCCGCCGGCATCGTCATCAACCCCGCCGGCTACAGCCACACCTCGGTCGCCGTGATGGACGCCCTGCTCGCCAGCGAATTGCCGGTGGTGGAAGTCCATATCAGCAACATCCATCGCCGAGAGGCCTTCCGCCACACCTCCTACGTCTCGAAGGTGGCCGTCGGCGTCATCTGCGGCCTCGGCGTCGGCGGCTATGCCCTGGCCCTGCAGGCCATGGCCGACATCCTGGAGCAGCGCCGATGAGCTTCGATCCCAAAACCGTCCGCGCGCTGGCGGAAATCCTCGCCGATACCGGCCTCACCGAGATCGAGATCGAAACCAAGGAAGGCAAGGTCCGCGTCGCGCGCACCCCCGCCCCCATCACCCAGCACGTCTCCACCGCCATGCACGCCCCCGCGCCGATGCAGGCCGCCCCGGCACCCGTCGCCGCGGCCGCGCCCGCCGCCGCCCCGGCCGACGACGCCAAGCATGCCGGCGCCGTGCTCTCGCCCATGGTCGGCGTTGCCTACCTCGCCTCCGAACCCGGCGCCGCCCCCTTCATCACGGTCGGGCAAACCGTCGCCGTCGGCCAGACCCTGCTGCTGATCGAGGCGATGAAGACCTACAACCAGATCCGCGCCCAGAAGGCCGGCACCGTCATGCGCATCCTGGTCGAAACCGGCCAGCCGGTGGAATACGGCCAGCCCCTCCTCATCGTCGAATAGCGCGGCGGGGCCCGCGTCATGTTCAACAAGATCCTGATCGCCAATCGCGGCGAAATCGCGCTGCGCATCCAGCGCGCCTGCCGCGAACTCGGCATCCCCACCGTCGCCGTGCACTCCACCGCCGACGCGGAAGCCATGCATGTCCGCCTGGCCGATGAAAGCGTCTGCATCGGCCCGCCCGCGGCGCGCGACAGCTACCTCAAGATCCCCGCCATCCTCTCGGCCGCCACCATCACCGGGGCGGACGCCATTCACCCCGGCTATGGCTTCCTCTCGGAAAACGCCGACTTCGCCGAGATGGTCGAAGCCCACGGCCTCACCTTCATCGGCCCCTCGGCCGCCCATATCCGCATGATGGGCGACAAGATCGCCGCCAAGACCGCCATGGCCACCCTCGGCGTCCCCCTCGTCCCCGGCTCCCCCGGCGAGCTGACCGACCTCGACGACGCCATGGAAGTGGCCGCCCGCATCGGCTACCCCGTGCTCATCAAGGCCGCGGCCGGCGGCGGCGGGCGCGGCATGAAGGTCGCCACCTCCGCCGAAGGGCTGGAGGAAGCCTGGCGCGTCGCCCGCGCCGAAGCCAAGGCCGCCTTCGGCAACGATGCCGTCTACATGGAAAAATACCTCGACCGGCCCCGCCATATCGAGATGCAGGTGATGGCCGACAGCCACGGCAACGTCGTCCATTTCGGCGAGCGCGACTGCTCCCTCCAGCGCCGCCACCAGAAGCTCCTCGAAGAAGCCGGCTCGCCGGCCATCACCCCGGAACAACGCGACGCCCTGGGCGAGGTCGTCACCGCCGGCCTCTCCAAGCTCGGCTACCGCAACGCCGGCACGCTGGAATTCCTCTACCAGGATGGCCACTTC
>JAIXTK010000246.1 GCA_027483995.1 Acetobacteraceae bacterium | reverse complement strand
CTGGTGGCGGCCTGTTTTCCCCGGTGATGGAGCCGCTGGCACTTTACGTCCATTGGCCGTTCTGCCTGGCGAAGTGCCCTTACTGCGACTTCAACTCCCATGTGCGCGAGCGGATCGACCAGGCGCGGTTCGCGGCGGCGCTGCGGGCGGAGCTGGCGTGGGAGGCGGCGCGGTTGGGGCGTCGGACGCTGGCCTCGATCTTCTTTGGCGGCGGAACGCCGAGCCTGATGGCGCCGGAGACGGTGGCGGAGCTGATCGCGGATGCGCGGCGGCTGTTCGAGGCCGAGGGCGAGGTGGAGATCACGCTGGAGGCGAACCCGACCAGCGTGGAGGCGGGCAAGCTGGCGGCGTTCCGGGCGGCCGGGGTGAACCGGATCTCGATGGGCATCCAGAGCCTGCGCGAGGAACCGCTGCGGGCGCTGGGGCGGCAGCATTCGGCGGGCCAGGCGGTGGCGGCGCTGGAGACGGCGCGGCGGTTGTTTCCGCGCGTGTCGTTCGACCTGATCTATGCGCGGCCGGGGCAGACGCTGGCGGATTGGCGGGCGGAGCTGCGCGAGGCGCTGGCGCTGGCGCATGACCATTTGTCGCTCTACCAGCTGACCATCGAGCCCGGCACTGCCTATGAGGCACTGCACCGGCGGGGCGAACTGGTGCTGCCGGACGAGGAGCTGGCCGCCGCGCTGTACGAGGCGACGGCGGAGGAGGCGGCGCGGTTCGGGCTGCGCGGCTACGAGATATCGAACTACGCCGTTCCTGGCGGGGAGAGCCGGCACAATTTGGCCTATTGGCGTTATGGCGACTACGCCGGCATCGGGCCCGGGGCGCATGGGCGGGTGAGCGTGGGCGGGCAGTTGCTGGCCACACGGCGGCACCGGGCGCCGGAGCCCTGGGCGGAGATGGTGGAGGCGCGCGGGCATGGCACCACGCGCGAGGACCCAGTGGCGCCGGTGGAGCGGGCGCGCGAGGCGCTGCTGATGGGGTTGCGGCTGGCCGAGGGGATCGACGAGGCGCGGTTCGCGCGACGCACCGGCGTGGCGATGGACGCTGCGGTGGACGGCGATGTGCTCGCGCAGGCGATCGAGGAAGGCTATGTGGCGCGGGACGGCGGTCGGCTGGTGGCGCTGGCCGAGGGGCGGCTGCGGCTGGATGCGTTGCTGGGGGCGCTGGTTTTGTGAGGGCGTGGCTGGCGCTGTGGCTGCTGCTGGCGGGACCCGCCTTCGGGCAGGCGCTGCCGGTGTTCTCGATGGATGGGCACGATGCGGTGGCGCATGGGCTGGAGCGCGGCTACCCCGTGCCGGGCTCCGCCCCGCAAGCGCGGCGGCAGCCCTTCATGGTGGGGGGCTACAGCCATTTCGACGACCTGCTGCCGTCTCGCCGCGTGCCGCGGCCGGTGGTGGCGAGCGGGCTGGGGCGGGCGGCGCGGGAGGTTGCGCTGTCGTATGCGCATCGCGGGCAACAGCAGACGGTCGAGACCTATCTGGAGCGGCATCCGGCGACCGGGCTGCTGGTGATCCGCGATGGGGTGATCCTGCTGGAGCGCTACCGCTATGGGCGGCGGGACACGCATCGGTTCACCTCCCAATCCATGGCCAAGACGGTGACGGCGATGCTGGTGGGGATCGCGGTGGCCGAGGGGAAGATCCGCTCGATCGACGATCCCGCCGGGGCCTATGTGCGGGAGTTCGCCGGCACGGAGCTGGGGCGCACGCCGGTGCGGGCGCTGCTGAACATGGCGAGCGGGCTGGCCTTCACCGAGACCTATGACGGCACGGACGACGCGGCGCGGATGAGCCGGGAGCTGTGGCGGCCGAATGGGCCCGGGACGGCGGCGGTGCTGGCGCAGTTCAGCCAGCGGGAGGCACAGCCGGGCACGCGCTGGCTGTATGCCGGGCGCGATACGGCGGCGCTGGGGCTGGTGCTGCAGCGGGCGACGGGGAAATCGCTGGCGGAGTTGCTGGCGGTGGGGATCTGGGGGCCGATCGGGGCGGAGGCGGATGCCGCCTGGGTGATGGATGCGGCGGGGCAGGAGGCGGCGCATTGCTGCCTTTCCGCGGTGCTGCGCGACTGGGGGCGGCTGGGGCTGCTGCTGGCGCGGGATGGGGAATGGCAGGGACGGCAGGTGGTGCCGCGCGACTGGGTGCTGGAGGCGACGACGGCGGCGCCGGGCAGCTTCCTGGCGCCCGGCACGGCCAGCCGCTTCTACGGCTACGGATTCCAGACCTGGATCCTGCCCCCGGACCGGCAGATGGGCGCACGGCGGCAATTCGCGCTGCTGGGTATCCATGGGCAGACGATGTTGGTGGACCCGCAGGCGAAGCTGGTGCTGGTGCATACCGCGGTGCGGGTGCGGCCGACTGGCGACCCGACCGCGGGCGAGTTGCTGAGCCTGTGGCGGGCCTTGGTGGCGCAGGAAGGCTAGGCGGCACGCGCCTGGGGCGATCCGGCGACATGGGCGAGGAAGGTTTCGGCCAGGGCCAGGGTTTCCTGGTTCTGGCGGAAGGCGATGGCGATCTCTTCCGGGTCCAGGCGGGCGATGCGGCCGTGCAGGACGAGATCGGGGGTGACGGAGACCGAGACATCGTCGCCCAGGCGCAGACCTTCGGGGTTGCAGCGCAGGGCGGTGCCACCGAGCGCGACATCGGCGATGCGGGCCGGGCGGGAGGGCGGCGCGCCGCGGCGCATGGCGGCGGGGCCGGCGGCAAGGGTGACAGGCAGGTTGTGGCCGGGCAGGCGTTCCCAGGCGCGGCGTTCGCCGCGGGTGGTGTGCATGGCAGCGAGGAATTCCTCCACCTCCCCGCCCAGCGTGCCGGCGGCGCTGTTCACCTCGCGGGCGGCGGTTTCCACCTCCGCGCCCGCCTGGGTGCCGGCGGCGGCGCCGGAGACGATCTCCTCCATGACATGGGAGATGCGGGTGGCCATCTCGGCCACGCCGGTGACGCGGCTGGCGATCTCGGCGGTGGCGCTGCCCTGTTCCTCCACCGCGCCGGCGATGGAGCCGGCCACACTCTCCACATGGTGGATGGCGGCGAGCACGGCGGTGGCGGCGGCGGCGGCCTCGCGCACCAGGGCGCGGATGGCATCGACCTGGCCGGCGATTTCCGCGGTGGCGTTGCTCGTTTGGGTGGCGAGCTGCTTCACCTCGCTGGCCACCACGGCGAAGCCCTTGCCGGCGTCTCCGGCGCGGGCGGCCTCGATGGTGGCGTTGAGCGCCAGCAGGTTGGTGCGGCCGGCGATGGAGGTGATGAGATCGACCACCGTGCCGACGCGGTCGGCGGCCTGGAGCAGGGATTGCATCTGCGCGCCGGCGCGGTCGGCGTGTTCCACCGCGGCGCGGGTGGCGCTGGCGGCCTCACTGGCGCGTTCGGCAATGCCCAGGGCGCTGGCGGAGAGTTGTTCGGTGGCGGCGGTGACGGCACCGAGGTCGCCCATGGCGGCAATGGCCTCCGCGGCGCTGCGCTCGGCATGGGTTTGGCTGCCGGCGGCGATGCCGGCCATGTCTTGCGCCAGGGTTTGCATGCCGGCGGCGGATTCCGCGAGGGTTGCGAGCACGCCGGAGATCGACTGGCCGAAATCCTGGGTGTGGCGGTCCATCGCGGCCTGGCGCCGATCGGCGGTGGCGCGGGTGGCGGCAACGGCTTCCTGCGCGGTTTCGGCCGCGCGCAGGGCCTCGCGCAGGTGGTGCATGGCGGCGGCGATCTGGCCGATCTCGCCGGTGGTGTTTTGCGGCAGGCGGGCTTCGTCCAGCCGGCCCTCGGCCATGGTGCCGATGGCGGCGGTGAGGGCGTGGACCGGGCGGGCGATGGTGCGGCGGACCATCCAGACGGCAAGGGCGAGCACCAGCAGCACGGCGGTGGCGGTGACGGCGAGCAGCGTGTCGGCCAGCGCGTTGCTTTCGGCGGATTGCGCGGCCTTCATCGCGGCGAGGGTGGTGGCGAGTTCCTCGGCCAGGCGGTCCAGGCTGTTGCTGAAGGCGGTGCGGGCGGCGCGGTTGGCATCGTTGTTGCCCAGGCGGTCGGCGGCCTCCCGCCCCTGTTCCACGCCGACGCGGGCGAGTTCGGCGCGCAGGGTGAGGAAGGCCTGCAGCGGGGCTTCGGCCTTCTCCAGCGCGGGGCGGTGCGCTTCCGGCACGGCCTGGCGCAGCTCGGCGAAGCTGGTGCGGATATCGTCCAGCCCGCGCAGCAGGTTGCGGGCGAAGCCCTCGGCCTGCTTGCGGTCGGCGGCGAGATAGAGGCCGCGGCTTTCCATCACCACCTGATAGATGCCGGCGCGCAGGCGCTCGATCAGCGGGCGGCTTTCGTCGGCGCGGTCCAGCGCCGCCAGCGTGGCTTCCTGGCGCTGGGCGTAGGCGAAGGTGACCCCGGCGCCGGCCATGGCGACGGTGGCGAGCAGCAGCAGCAGCGCGATGACGCGCCCCCCGATGGTGGCGGGCAGACGAAGCATATGGTGGCGCCCCCGTTGCGAAACATTGCGGCGGGTGTGGAGCTATCAGCTTGGCGCTAAGGGAAGGTGAAAATGAGCGACGAGGTTGGTGGCGTTAACCTTCCTGGCCGGCTTCCTCGCGCCCGGCCTGGGCGAGGGCGCGGGCATAGACCAGGCGGCGTGGCAGGCCGGTGGCGGCGGTGACCTGGGCGACGGCTTCCTTCAGGCTGTGCGAGGCGAGGGCGGCCTGAAGCAGGGCGTCGAGGTCGGCCTCCGGCGTTTCCTGCTCCGGCGGCGGGCCGGCGAGGATGACGATCTCGCCGCGGGCGGGGTTGGTGGCGTAGTGGGCGGCCAGTTCGGGCAGGGTGCCGCGGCGCACTTCCTCGAAGCGCTTGGTGAGCTCGCGGGCGATGGCGGCGGGGCGGTCGCCGAGGGCCTGCGCGAGATCGGCCAGGGTTTCCGCGAGGCGGTGGGGGGCTTCGTACCAGATGAGGGTGGCGGAGATGCCGGCGCGCTCGGCGCCGCGCAGTGCCGTGAAGGCGGCCAGGCGCGCGGCCTGGCGCGGTGGGGGGAAGCCGAGGAACAGGAACGGGTGCGGCGGCAGGCCGGAGAGGGTCAGCGCCAGCAGGGCGGCGTTGGCGCCGGGGATGCCGGAGACGGGCAGGCCCTCGGCGATCGTGGCCCGGACGAGGCGGTAGCCGGGGTCGCTGACCAGGGGGGTGCCGGCATCGGAGACCAGGGCGATGCGCTTGCCCTCCCGCAGCAGGGCGAGCACCTGGGTGGTGCGGCCATCCTCGTTATGCTCGTGCAACGCCATGGTGCGGGCGGAGATGCCGTGGGCGGTGAGCAGGCGCGCGGTGGTGCGGGTATCCTCGCACAGCACGAGGTCGGCCGAGCGCAGGGCGGAGAGCGCGCGGGCGGAGATGTCGGCAAGGTTGCCGATCGGCGTCGAAACCAGCACAAGTCCGCGGGGCACGCCCGGGGCAGGCTCCGGC
The DNA here is from genome assembly GCA_027483995.1 of Acetobacteraceae bacterium. GTDB lineage: Bacteria > Pseudomonadota > Alphaproteobacteria > Acetobacterales > Acetobacteraceae > CAMDGX01. Next base: position 8,263 of record JAIXTK010000246.1, on the reverse strand, counting down.
GTGGTATCGTCGTTGGTAGGTGGGCAGGAGGTGGGCATGTTTCGTCGTGCATTCGCGCTGGCGCTTGGCACGCTAGCACTCGCGGCGTGCGGTGTATCGCCCGAGCCTGCATCGCAGCGGCCCGCGGCGGTGGTGCGGCCGGTGGTGCCGGTGGGCACGCCTTCCATGGTGGCCCCGCCGGGGCGTGCGGTGGCGCTGCTGGCGCCGCTGTCTGGCCCCAATGCGGAACGTGGCCGCGCGCTGGCGCAGGCGGCGCAGCTGGCGCTTTCGGCGCCGGGTTCGCCGCCGCTGGATGTGCGCGACACCGGCGGCACCGCGCAGGGGGCGGCACAGGCGGCGCAGGCGGCGCTGGCGGCCGGGGCCGGGATCATCCTGGGGCCGCTGACCGCGGCGGAAACCGCGGCAGTGGCGCCGGCGGCGCGGGCGGCGGGGGTGGCGGTGCTGGCCTTCACCACCGATCCCGCCCAGGCGCAGCAGGGCGTGTGGGTGCTGGGCATCACGCCGGCGCAGCAGGTGCGGCGCCTGGTGGCCGCGGCCTCTGCGCAGGGCAAGACGAAGTTCGCGGCCGTGCTGCCGGAAGGCGATTTCGGCAGGGCCATGGCCGATGCGCTCGCGGGCGCGGTGTCTTCCGCCGGGCTGTCGGCGCCGGACATCAGGTTCCATGACGGCACCACGGCTTCCATCAACACCACGATGCGCGAGGTGGCCAATTACGGCGCGCGGCGCGGGCCGGTGGATGCGCAGATCCGCGCGGCCCGGGCGACGCGCACGGCCGAGGGGCGCAAGAAGGCCGAGGAGCTCGGCCGCACGCCGATCCCACCGGCGCCGATGGATGCGCTGCTGCTGGCCGATGTCGGCGAGAAGCTGGGCACGATCGCGAGCCTGCTGCCGTACTACGACCTGGATCCGCCGGCGGTGCGGGTGATCGGCCCGGCGCTGTGGGCGGCACCGGCCGCGCGGTCTGACGCGGAGATGCCGGGGGCGTGGTTCGCCGCGCCGGATCCCGGGGCGCGCGAGGTGTTCGACGGGCAGTACACGGCGCAGTTCGGGTCGCCGGCGCCGGGTTTGGCGGATTTCGCCTTCGACGCCGCTTCCATCGCGCGGGTGCTGGCGGCCGAGGGCGGGTATTCCGCCGCGGCGCTGACGCGGCCGGAGGGGTTCGCGGGGGTGAACGGGGTGCTGGCACTGCAGCCGGACGGCACGGTGCGGCGCGGGCTGGCGTTGTTCGAGATTCGCCGTGGCGGGGCCGAGATCGTGGAGCCGGCCCCGGCCGCAGTGGGGACGCCGGGCACCTGACCCCCCGGGATTGCACGGCATGATCGGCATGGCCTGGCTGGCGGCGAGCGCCGTGCTGGCGGTGGTGCCGGTGGGCGTTCTGGCAGCACTGGTGCTGGGCGGCGCGCTGGCGCCGCTGCCGGCGGTGGCAGGCGGGCTGGTGGTGCTGGCCGCCGCGATGGTGGCGGCTGCCTTGGTGCAACGCGATCTGGGCCGGCTGCACGCGGCGCTGGACCAGGTGGAGGCGAGCGGGCAGGGCGACGGGGCCGATCCGCGCCTTCTGCCGCTCGCTGCCCTGTCACGGCGGATTGCGCGGATTGCGCGGGCGCGCACGCGCCGGGCAGAGCAACTGTCGGCCGCGCTGGGCGCCAGCGAGGCGATTATCGAGCGGCTGCCGGACCCGCTGATCGCACTGGATGCGGCGCGTGCGGCCGGGCGGGCCAATGCGGCGGCGCGGGCGGCGTTCGGCGCCGATGTGCCGGCCGTGCTGCGCCACCCCTTGCTGCGCGAGGCGATCGACACCGCGTGGCGGGAGCGCGTGGCGCAGACCGCGGAACTGAAGCTGGCGGTGCCGGTGGCGCGTGAGCTGCATGCCACCGTGATCCCGTTCGAAACGCGGCTGCCGGATGGGACGCAGGCGCTTGTGGTGCTGTCTGACCGCACGCGGGAGCGCGCGGTGGAGCAGATGCGGGCGGATTTCGTGACCAATGCCAGCCACGAGCTGCGCACGCCGCTGGCCAGCCTGATGGGCTTCGTGGAGACGCTGCGCGGGCCGGCGGCGGATGATCCGCCGGCGCAGCAGCGCTTCCTGGGGATCATGGCCGAGCAGGCGGCGCGGATGGCCCGGCTGATCGACGACCTGCTGAGCCTGTCGCGCATCGAACTGACCGAGCACTCCCCGCCGGCGGAGCGGATCGACCTCGGCGCGCTGGTGGGGCGGGTGCTGGCGGCGTTCGAAGTGCGGCTGGCGGAGCGGCGGCAGCGCCTGGCGGTGGAGATCGCGCCCGGGCTGCCGGCGGTGGCGGCGGATGCCGACCAGATGGCGCAGGTGCTGACCAACCTGGTGGACAATGCGATGAAATACGGCCGCGAGGGCGGCACGGTTTCGGTTTCGCTGCAGCCGGCGGCCAACGGCGTGGTGCTTTCGGTGCGTGATGACGGACCCGGGATTGCGCGCATTCACCTGCCGCGGCTGACCGAGCGGTTCTATCGCGTGGACAAGGCACGCAGCCGCGGGGCCGGGGGCACCGGGCTCGGGCTCGCCATCGTGAAGCACATCGTGAACCGGCATCGTGGCCGGCTGTTGATCGAGAGCGATGAGGGGCAGGGGGCGATGTTCTCCGTGTTCCTGTCGGCGTCGCTCGATGCCTGAGACTGGAGCGACCATGACCGAACCCACTGGGACCGAGCCCACAGCCGTGCTGCGCAGCGCCTATCTCCCCTACGCCTTCGGGGTGGAGGAGGTGGATCTGCGCTTCGAGCTTGATCCGAAGGCAACGCTGGTGCGCTCCCGCCTGGTGCTGAAGCGCGACCCGGCACAGCCCGACGCAAAGCTGGTGCTGGATGGGGAGGCGCTGGAGCTGGTGTCGCTGCGCCTCAACGGCGAGGCGCTGGGGGAGAACCGCTATCGGCTTCTGCCCTCCGGCGGGCTGGAGATCGATGGCGTGCCGGATGAGGCGGTGCTGGAGGTGGAGACGCGGGTCGATCCTGATGCCAACAGCGAGCTTTCTGGCCTCTACACCTCCGGCGGGGCGTTCTTCACCCAGTGCGAGGCGGAGGGGTTCCGGCGCATCACCTTCTTCCCGGACCGGCCGGATGTGATGGCGCGCTACACCACCACGATCTCGGCCGACCGGGAAGCGGTGCCGGTGCTGCTGGGCAACGGCAACCCGACGGCCTCTGGCGTGGAGGGCGGGCGGCACTGGGCGACCTGGACCGATCCGCACCCGAAGCCGAGCTACCTGTTCGCGCTGGTGGCCGGCGACCTGGTGGCGGTGCGGGACAGCTTCACCACGCGGTCTGGCCGGCGCGTCGATCTGGCGATCTGGGTGCGGCGCGGGCATGAGGATGCCTGCGGGCATGCGATGGACAGCCTGAAGCGGTCCATGGTGTGGGACGAAGAGGTGTACGGGCTGGAATACGACCTCGACGTGTTCAACATCGCCGCCGTGTCCGACTTCAACATGGGGGCGATGGAGAACAAGGGGCTCAACGTCTTCAACACCAAGTATGTGCTGGCGCGGCCGGAGACGGCGACGGATGCGGATTACCAGGGCATCGAGGCGGTGATCGCGCACGAGTATTTCCACAACTGGACCGGCAACCGCGTGACCTGCCGGGACTGGTTCCAGCTGTCGCTGAAGGAGGGGCTCACGGTGTTCCGTGACCAGCAATTCAGCGCGGACATGGGCAGCCCGGCGGTGAAGCGGCTGGGCGATGTGCGCGGGCTGCGGGCGGGGCAGTTCCGCGAGGATGCCGGGCCGCTGGCGCACCCTGTGCGGCCGGAGAGCTATATCGCGATCGATAATTTCTATACCGCCACGATCTACAACAAGGGCGCGGAGGTGGTGCGGATGCTGCACCGCCTGGCCGGGGTGGAGGGATTCCGGCGCGGGATGGACCTCTACATCGCCCGACACGACAACCAGGCGGTGACGATCGAGGATTTCGTCGCTGCGATCGGGGATGGGGCGGGGATCGACCTGTCGCCGTTCATGGCATGGTACGATCAGGCGGGCACGCCGGAGCTGTCCTTTGCCGAAACGTATGATGCCGCCGCGCGGCGCTACGTGCTGACACTGCGGCAGGCGACGAAACCGACGCCGGGGCAACCGGAGAAACAGCCATTGCCGATCCCGGTGGCGATGGGGCTGCTGGGGCCGGACGGTGCGCAGGTGGCGGAACGGCTGCTGCTGCTGGACGAGGCATCCCAGGATTTCGTGTTCGAGGATGTGGCGGCGAGGCCGGTGCCCTCGCTGCTGCGCGGGTTCTCGGCGCCGGTGAAGCTGGTGGGGATGGGCCGGGCGCGTCTGCGCTTCCTGGCCGCGCACGACACCGATCCGTTCGTGCGCTGGGATTCGCTGCAGGGCTATGCCACCGAGCTGATGCTGGAGCGGATCGCGGATGGTTCGCGCGGCGTGGATGAGGGGCTGCTGGAAGCCTTCACCGCCACGCTGGCGGGTGCCGAGGCCGACCCGGCCTTCGCCGCCGCGTGCCTGGCGCTGCCGGCGGAGGCGACGGTGGCGGACCGGATGGCGGTGGTGGATGTGGAGGCGATCCATGCCGTGCGGCAGGATCTGCGGCGGGCCCTCGGCGTGGCGCTGGCCTTGCGGTTGCGCGCCACCTACGACGCGCTGGCCGATGCCGGGCCATACAGCATCGATGGGCGCGCGATCGGGCGGCGTTCGCTGCGCAATGCGTGCCTCGCCTACCTCGCCGCCGCCGGGGCCGAAGGTGTGGCGCTGGCGCAGGCGCAGTACCGGGCGGCAGGGAACATGACCGACCAGCTCGCGGCGCTGGATGTGCTGGCGGCGAGCGATGGCCCGGCGCGGGAGGAGGCGCTGGCGGATTTCCATGCGCGCTGGCGGCATGAGGAGCTGGTGCTGGACAAGTGGTTCATGCTCCAGGCGCTCTCCCCGCGCGCCGATACGCTGGCGCGGGTGGAGGCGCTGGCGAAGCATCCGGATTTCGATCTGCGCAACCCGAACCGTGCGCGCTCCCTGCTGGCGGTGTTCCCGGCGAACCAGGTGCGGTTCCACGATGCCGGCGGCGGGGGCTACCGGTTCCTGGCCGATGCCGTCATCGCGCTGGATCCCGCCAACAGCCAGACGGCGGCGCGGCTGGTGGCGCCGCTGGGGCAGTGGCGGCGGCAGGATCCCGGCCGCCAGGCGCTGATGCGCGCGGCGCTGCGGCGCATCCTGGCGTTGCCCGGGCTGAGCCGCGGCACGTTCGAACAGGCCTCCCGCGCGCTGGGGGAGACGGGCTGAACGCCGCGCGCTATCCTTGCGGCAACGAAGCGGAGGGACGGCGATGGACGCGCAGCTGATGATGGTGATGCCGGTTTCCGGCGCCGTGGGGGCCGAGGTGCGGGGCATCGATATCTCCCGCCCGCTGCCATCCACCACGGTGGCCGCCCTGCGCGCGGCGCTGGGGGAGCACGGGGTGCTGTTCTTCCGCGACCAGCAGCTGACCGAAGCGCAGCACATCGCCTTTGCCGAGCAGTTCGCCAAGATCAACATCAACCGCTTCTTCCGCGCGGTGGAGGGGTGGCCGCAGATCGCCGAGGTGCGCAAGGAGCCGGAGCAGACCAAGAATATCGGCGGCGGCTGGCATACCGACCACAGCTACGACCAGATCCCCGCACTCGGCTCCGTGCTCTATGCCCGCGAAGTGCCGCCCTCCGGCGGCGATACGATCTTCGCCAGCATGTTCGCCGCCTACGACGCGCTGTCGGACGGGCTGAAGCGCACGCTGGAAGGGCTGCGGGCTGTTCATTCCAGCCGCCACGTGTTCGGCACCCAGGCCAAGCGCGGCGACGAGCTGAAGGACCGGCTGGGCAACGCCGAGGCGGCGACCCAGGACGCGGTGCACCCGATGGTGATCACCCACCCGATCAGCGGCAAGAAGGCGCTGTACGTGAACCGTGGCTTCACCACCCATATCGAGGGCTGGACGGTGGAAGAATCCAAGCCGCTGCTGGAATACCTTTACCAGCATGGGACGCGGCCGGAGTTCTCCTGCCGGTTCAACTGGGCGCCGGGATCGATGGCGTTCTGGGACAACCGGGCGACGTGGCACCTGGCGGTGAACGACTATCACGGGCATCGGCGGTTGATGCATCGGATTACGCTGGAAGGGGTGGCGATTTCTTAAGCAAGCAAGCGCGTTCTTTTTTGAAAAAAAGAACCAAAAAACTTTTGTGACTTTGCGCTGAGGCTAGCTCCGGCGCAAAGTCAGGAAGTCTTTTTTGCTTCTTTTTTCTTCAGAAAAAAGAAGACTCTTGCTTAACCTGCCTCCATCGGCAGCGATGGGTCCTTCACCCATTCGCTGAGCGAGGCATCGTAGAGTTTCACATCCTTGTGCCCAAGCATCGTCAGCACCAGCGCATCCGCGCTCGCCGCGATGCCGCCGCCGCAATAGGTGATGACTTTCCGGTCCATCGCGCCCACGGCCTCGAACTTTGCGCGTAGTTCATCAGCCGGGAGGAAGGCGTTGGTTGCGGGATCGAGCAGGTTGGTCGCGGCGACATTGACGCTGCCGGCGATGCGGCCGGGGCGGCCGTAGTGCACGCCGCCGGTGCCGGTGTGCTGTTCCGGGCGCAGGGCGTTGATGGTGCAGACGGCGCCATTGTTGATGGCGGCGAGCACCTCGTTCTTGTCGGCCATCAGCGGGCGCGGGGCGCGGGCGGTGAAGTGGCCGGGGGCGCGGGGTGTGCCGGCGCCGGTTTCCACCGGGCGCTGCTCGGCGGACCATTTCTGGAAGCCACCATCGAGCACGGCGGCATTGTCGTGGCCGAACACGCGCAGCAGCCACCACACTCGGCTGGCCCACCACACATTGGCGGTGCTGTAGAGGATCACGCGCGTGGCGTCGCCCACACCCAGCCGGGCCATGCTGGCAGCGAAGCGCTCGGCGCTGGGCAGCATGAAGCGGAACTGGTGGCCTGGCTCAGACAGGTCGGCCTGGAGGTCCACGAACTGGGCGCCGGGGATGTGGCCCTGTTCGAAATCGGCGCGGCCGGGCTTCGCCGTGTAGCCGGCGCCTGGCTCGGGGATCAGATGGGTCGTGGCGTCCAGCACCACCACGCCGGGATCATCCAGGTGGGCTGCAAGCCAGGCGGTGTCGGTGAGGTATTCGGGATGGGCGAAGGCCATGGCGCGGTTTCCCCTGTGGTTCCAGCAGGCGTACCGCGCGGGGCTGGCAAAGAAAAGCCCCGCCCCGGGGGAGCCGGGGCGGGGCTGTTCACGGTGCGGCGATGGGCGGCTAGCTGGCGGCGCCCATCGCCCAGGCCAGTACGCCCTTCTGCGCATGCAGGCGGTTCTCAGCCTCGTCGAACACCACGCTCTGCGGGCCGTCGATCACGTCGTCGGTCACTTCCTCGCCGCGATGGGCCGGCAGGCAGTGCATGAAGATCGCGTCCGACGCGGCCTTGGCCATCAGCTCCTGCGTGACGCGATAGGGCGCGAGCAGGTTGTGGCGGGCGGATTGCGGATCGTCGCCCATGCTCACCCAGGTATCCGTCACCACGCAGCGGGCGCCGCGCACGGCTTCGGCGGGGTCTTCCACCAGTTCGATCTTCGCACCCTGGGCCAGGGCCCATTCCACCACCTCGGCGGGGGGCTGGAGTTCCTTGGGCGTGGCCAGGCGCAGGGTGAAGCCAAAGCGCGCGGCACTTTCGATCCAGGTCCGGGCCACGTTGTTGCCATCGCCGCACCAGGCGACGACCTGCCCCGCGATCGGGCCGCGATGTTCCTCGAAGGTCATCACATCGGCCATCAGCTGCACGGAGTGGCTGCTGTCGGTCAGGCCGTTGATCACCGGCACGGTGGCGTACTGGGCGAATTCCTGCAGACGGGAATGGGCGAAGGTGCGCAGCATCACGGCATCGACGTAGCGGGAGAGCACGCGGGCGGTATCGGCGATGGTTTCGCCGCGGCCCATCTGCATGTCGTTGGAGGTGAGGTTGATCACGTCACCGCCGAGCTGGCGCATGCCGACCTCGAAGCTGACGCGGGTGCGCGTGGAGGGCTTCTCGAAGATCAGCGCCAGCACCTTGCCGGCCAGCGGCTTGGACGTCGCCGCGCCGGATTTGAGGGCGCGCTTGTAGCCGGCCGCCACCGCCAGCATGCGGCGCAGCGTGGCGCCGTCGTGGTCGCGGATGTCGATGAAGTGGCGGGGAGATGTGCTCGCCCCGCCCTCCATGGAGGACTCGCGCCGCCATGCGGCGCCGCTCACGGTGGCGCTCCCGATTATTGCGCCGCGGCCTTGG
>JAIXTK010000255.1 GCA_027483995.1 Acetobacteraceae bacterium | reverse complement strand
GGGGGCGGCTTCGGACTGCTGCGCGCCCTGCCCCACGAAGAACTCGTCGCTGAGCTTGCCGGCGATTTCCCATTGTTCGGGCGCGGTATCCTGCACCTCGTCGAGCAGGAGGTGGTCGATGCCGCCGTCGAGCTTGTAGAGCACCCAGGCGGCGCCGGGGTCGATCAGCAGGCGGGTGGAGGCGCGGATGAGGTCGGCGAAATCGAGCATGCCGGTGCGCTGCTTGGCCTGGGCGTAGGCCTGGGCAACGGGGGCGGCGAGCGAGGCCAGCGCGGTGGAGAGGGCGGCGACCTGATGGGCGCGGGCGGCGTCGTCCAGCGCCTGGATGCGGGATTGCTCGGCGGTGAGGGCGGCGAGGATGTGGGGGTTGTCGACGAGGAACTTGCCGCGCACCAGGCCATCGCGGGTGCGGGGTTCGCCGGCCTTGGTGAAGAACAGGGCGCGCCATTCGGCGGCGTTGTCGGCGCGCGTGGCGGGGTCGAGCGCCAGCCAGCCGGAGAGGCCCTGGCCGAGGGCGGGGGCCATGGAGCCGGTGCCGGCGGACAGGGCGCGGGCGGCGGATAGGAGGGCGGGCGTGTCGCAGTCGGCCGCGAGGGAGCGGGCGCATTCATCGGGGTCGCGGGCGCCGAGGAGGTGGCGGAGGCGGCGTTCGAGGGCGTCTGGCCCTTCGCGCAGGGCGGTTTCGAGATGGTCCGGCTTTTCGCGCAGTTTTTCGAGCAGCTTGCCGAGGGTGTCGAGCGAGGGGACGAGGCCGGCGAGGGATTGGAGGGCGGCGCGGCGTTGGTCGGCGAAGGCGCCGGCGAGCATGGTCTCGCGGGCCTGGGAGAGGGCGACCTCCGCATCCAAATCGTCCATCAGGCGGAAATGCGGGGAGAGGGCGGCCTCGATCGGGAAGCGGCGCAGGAGGGATTGGCAGAAGGCGTGGATGGTGCCGATGCGCATGCCGCCGGGGAGATCGAGCACGGTGGCGAACAGGGCGCGGGCGCGGGTGCGGTTGGGCTCGGTGGCGGGGACGTCCAGCGCGGTGAGTTCGTGGTCCAGCTTCTGATCGTTGAGCGTGACCCAGCCGCCGAGGCGGCGCTGGAGACGGACGGCCATTTCAGCGGCGGCGGCCTTGGTGAAGGTGAGGCATTGGATGCGGGCGGGGTCCGCGCCCGAGAGCATCAGGCGCAGCAGCCGGTCGGTGAGGAGCTTGGTTTTGCCGGAGCCGGCGGAGGCGGCGACGAAGGCGGAGGCGGCGGGGTCGGAAGCCAGGCGTTGGGCGCGGTTGGCTTCGGCGCGGGCAAGGGTGCTCATGCCTCGTCCTCCTCGCCGGAGAGGGCCCATTCGGCGACGCGGGCGAGCTGGGCGTAATCCGAGAAGCGTGGGGCGCGGGCGGCGTGGGGTTGGGAGAGGTAGGGGCGGCTCTCATCCTCGAAGGACAGGATGAGGGCGAGGAGGCTCTGGCGGGCGGCGGCGACGGCGGTGGCGAGGTCGGCCGGCTTGTTGCGGAACAGCAGGCGGGAGTCGCCGGGCTTGTAGCCGCCGGTGAGGTGCCAGTAGGCCAGTTCGGTGGCGGTGCCAGGGATGCCCGGGAAGGCGCCGTCTTCGGCCATGGCGGCTTCGAGCAGGAGTTGCGGGGCGAAGCCGGCATCGACGTCGCTCTGGGTGGGGGGCTGGCCGGTTTTGTAGTCGAGGATGGCCAGGGTGGAGTCGGCGCGGCGCTCGATGCGGTCGGCGCGGCCGGTGAGGCGGAAGCCGCGGGGGGTGGGGAGGTTCCAGCTGCCCTTCACCTCGGTGGCCAGGGCGGTGAGGGGCTGGGTGCTGCGGCGGTCGCGTTCGGTCTCACACACCCATTCGGCGATGCGGTGCAGGCGGGGGCGCCACCATTCGGCCAGGGCGGGGCGGAGCTTTGCGGCGGCGAGGGCCTGTTCCATGGCCAGGCGCAGCTTTTCGGGGGCGCGGGCGGGCCAGCGGTGGCCGTGTTCCTCCAGGAATTTGTGCAGGCCGGCGTGGACGACGGTGCCGTAATCGGCCGCGTCGGTGGCCTGTTCCAGGGGGTCGAGCGGGCGGAGCTTGAGGATGTGGCGGGCGTAGATGGCGTAGGGGTCGGTGAGCCAGGTTTCGATCTCGGTGACCGAGAGGCGGACGGGGCGGAGGGAGACCAGCGGGCGCGGGGCGGGAGGCGCGAGGCGCTGGACGGTGGCGGGTTGGTCCAGCGTGGAGGGCCAGTGGCTGGCGGGGTGGAGGGGGAGTGATGTCCCCTGCCCTGCCAGCAAGGCTTCGAGGCGGGTGAGCCAGCGGGCGGGAACGGCGGGGGCGCCATCGAGCCGGCGCGGGCAGGACAGGATGGTGGTGCGGGCGGCGCAGGCATTGGCCATGAAATCGTGGGCAGCGGAGCCAATGGCTTCCTCCGCACTCGGCAGGCCGGCGCGGGTGCGCATGGGGCGGCTGAGCCAGGGTCCGGGATCCGTCGCGGGGGGCCAGACGCCTTCGACGAGGCCGCCGAGGATGACGGTGTCCACGGATTGCAGCTGGGCTTCGAGCAGGCCCCAGATGAAGACGCGGGGGTGCTCAGTTATCGCTTTCCCTGGGCCCGCGTTACGGCCGCGGAGGGCGCGGCGGGTGCGGACGGATTGGCCTTCCAGCAAGGCATCGAGCAGGCCGGGGAGGACCGAGGGGGGCTGGTCTGGCAGGAGGGTGAGGTGCGGGAGGGCGGCGGCGAGGGTGGTGGCGAGCGCGTCGCCTTCCTCCTGCGACCAGAGAATCGCGGGGCCCGGGCGTTCGTCTGTCGTGGCCAGCGATTCGGCGGATTCGATGAGGGCGGCCAGCAGCGTGGCGGGCGGGAGTGTGACGTTGGTCAGGCGCAGCAGGGGTTCGAGGCAGGATTCGAGGCGGGTGAGCAGGTCTTCCAGCGGGGCGCGGGCTTCCGGCTCCTGGTCGGCGATGGCCTGGCGCAGGCCGGCGAGGCCGGCGGGCGGACGGGGGCCGCGCAGGCAGGCGCGTTCCAGGGCGCGGGCGGTGGCGCGGAGCTGGGCGGGCGGGAGGCCGGCGGCGGCGAGCGGATGCTTGAGGACGGAGAGCAGGGAGACCGGGCCAAGCTCGTCGGCATGGGTGGCGGCGAGCAGGCGGAGGAAGGCGGCGGGCGGGGAGTGGGCGAGCGGTTCGCCGGCGGAGTCGTCGGCCAGGACGCCCCAGCGCTGGAGTTCGGCGGCGACGCGGCCGGCGAGCGCGCGGTCGGGCGTGACCAGGGCGGCGCGGTGGCGTTGCTGTTCCAGCGCGTCGCGCAGGAGCATGGCGATGGCGACGGCTTCCTGCTGCTGGTCGGCGGTTTCCAGGCGGGAGAGGCCGTGCAGCGAGTCGGATTCGAGGGTGGAGTCGCGCCAGAGGGCGAGGGATTCGGCGGGGAGAAGGGCGGTGGAGAGCAGGGCGACGCGGGCGGCGGGGCCGGTGGGGGTGCAGTCCCAGAGTTGGACGTCACCGCGGGTGGCGCCGAGGCCGGCGAGCAGGTTGCGCATGCCGGCCTGGGGGTGGGTGTCGTCCAGCGCTTCCCAGGTGGGGTCGTCCATGGCGAGGTCGAGGCCGGGAAGGACGACGTGGCCGTGCGGGAGATGGGCCACGGTGCGGAGCAGGCGGAAGGAGGACGGGATGCCGCCCTGCATGCCGACGGTCCAGATCGGGTGGCTGGGCGGGGTGGCGGACCAGGCTTCGGCCTGGGCGGAGAGGAGCCTCGCCTGGCGCGCGGCAGGGTTCATCAATCCTTGATCTTCAAGCCATTGCGGCCAGATTTTGGTGACGATTTCGAGGAAGTCGAGCGTGACCTGCCAGTGGGTGGCGTAGTCCTCCGCGGCGGCCTGCTTGAGCGCCTGTTCGAGATCGAGCTCGGCGCGCTCGGCCTGGTCCATGAGCACGGCGAGTTCGCGGGCGAGGCGCCAGGCGCGGTCGGCGGCACCGGCGAGGTGTTCCTGCGGCAGCGCCATGACGAGGCGGGTGAGAGCGGCGAGGCGATGGGCGGGTTCGACGGCGGGGGCGAGGTCCAGCGCACCGGCCAAAGCGAGCGGGGCTTCATCGAGCGCGCCGATGGCGGTGATGCGGGGGAGCAGCAGGGGTTGGCCGCCGGCGGCGCGGAGAAATTAATCGGCCAGGGCGCGGGCGGAGCGACGAGTCGGGAGGAGGATCAGCCCCTCCGTGTTGGTGCCGTGGGTGCGCAGCCAGGTCTCGGCGATGCAATCGAGGAACGGGGCGTGGAACGGGAGGGCAGCGAGGTGGGGGGCGC
>JAIXTK010000392.1 GCA_027483995.1 Acetobacteraceae bacterium | reverse complement strand
CGCCCGTGTCCACCTCGCCCTTCACCATGCCCTGGGCGGAGAACCAGGCGAGCTGGTTGCGCACATCGGCGACGTTCAGCGCCCCGCCCTCGTCGTACCAGCCCAGCCCGGCCTTGATCTTGTCCCCGGCGGCGGGGTCGCCGACGAAGACATACTTGGTGATGTCGGCAATCGCGGCATCGGTCGCCGGGCCGTACTGGGGCGTGCCGGCGGCATCAAGGCGCAGGAAGGCCTCGCGATAGGCAGCGATGCCGCGACGATAGGCGGTGGCGAATTTGCGCAGATCGTCGGCGCGGTTGCCGACCATGGCCTTGGAGGCGAACAGCGCGGTGATCTGGTAGGGCACGTGGTCGCCGACCCAGCCGATGATCACCGCCTCGCCGCTGGCCGCCGCCGGGGTGGCCATGGAGGCGATCGCCATGGTGGCATCCACCTGGCCGGTGCGCACGGCAGCCACCATGTTCTGCACCGTCTGCAGCGGGCGCAGGGTGAGCGACTTGAGATCGAAATTCTGGGTCTCCGCCAGGCGGCCAGCCATGTAGTGGAAGCTGGAGCCATATTGCGTGATGCCGAAGCTCTTGCCACCGAGCTTGTCCAGGCTGGTCAGCCCGGCATCGTAGGCCTTCTTCGAGACCAGCACGGCGGTGAGCTTCAGCCCGCGCTGTTCGTGCAGCCCGCCGCCGATGACGATCAGCTCGCCGCGCCCGGCCAGGGCGAAGAACCCGCCGGTGAGCGCCGTGATGCCCATGTCGGTATCACCGGAGACGGCGGCGGCGGCGATGGGCTGGGCGGCATCGAAGAAGCGGAACTGCACATCCACCCCGGCTTCGCGGAACCAGCCGCGTTCCTGCGCGATGTAGAGCGGCGCCGGGGAGGCAGTGCGCAGCAGGCCGAGGCGGATCGGCGCCGGCGCCTGGGCCATGGCAGGCATGGCGAGCGTGGTCGCACCCAGGGCGAGCGCGGCGCGGCGGGTGAGGCGCATGGAAGACCCTCCGGAACTACGGTTTTGCCGCATAGGCGGCCCAGACCGCCGCCACGTCAAGCGCCGCCACCGCCTGTTCCTGCGCCTGGGTTTCCACCGCACGCCGGTCGTAGTTCGCGCGCGTCCAGGCCACCGCGTCCTCGATCCCGGCCAGCCGCGCGAGGGCGGCGATGAAGGTGCCGGTGCGGCCAAGCCCGGCGGCACAGCCGACATAGACCGGCAGGTCGGGCGCCGCTTCCATCAGCCGCAGCGTCTCCAGCAGGCCCTGGTGCAATTGCTCCTGCGTGGGCGCGGTGAAGTCCGGCACGGCGATCTTCACGTCGGCGAGGTTGGCCAGGCGCGAATGCATCTCCAGGCACACGCCGATCGCCGGTGGCACGAAGGCGTTGAACGGGCCGCCCTGGATGCGACGCTCCGCACCCAGCAGGCGCAGCGTGACCTCGCCGTTCATCGAAGCCTCAAGCGGCTTCCACCTGCATCTCGCCCAGATAGGCCTGCTTGATCATCTCGTTCTCCTTCATCTCGGCCGCAGGGCCCGAGAGAACGACAACGCCGGTCTGCAGCACATAGGCGCGGTGCGCGATCGACAGCGCCATGGAGGCGTTCTGCTCCACCATGAAGATGGTCACGCCCTGCTTGTTGATCTCCTGGATGATGTCGAACACCTGTTCCACGAACAGCGGCGACAGGCCCATGGAGGGCTCGTCCATGCAGATCAGCTTCGGGCGGGACATCAGGGCGCGGCCGATGGCCACCATCTGCTGCTCGCCGCCGGAGAGGGTGCCGGCCAGCTGGGTGCGGCGTTCCTTCACGCGCGGGAAGAGCTGGTACACGCGCTCCAGGTCCTGGTCGAACTCCGGGCCCTGCTTGCGGGTATAGGCGCCGATCTCCAGGTTTTCGTAGACGGTCATGCGCGGGAATAGGCGCCGCGCCTCCAGCACCGGGGCGATGCCGCGCTTCACGCGCTCGCTGGTGGCCAGGTCCGCGATCTCCTGCCCGTCGTACAGCACCTGCCCGCTCTGCGGCCGCACCACGCCCATGATGGTTTTCATGGTGGTGGACTTGCCGGAGGCATTGCCGCCGAGCAGGCAGACGATCTCGCCGCGGCCGATGCTGTAGTCGACATTCTTCAGAACATGCAGGTCGCCATAGTAGGTGTTGACGCCGCGGAATTCGAGCAATGCGTCAGCCATTGGTATTCTCCTTGGGGGCCTTCTCCTTGGCGGCGGCTTCGGTGGCGGCGCGGCCGAGATAGGCGCGCAGCACCTCCTCGTTGCGGCGCACCTCGTTGGCCGGGCCCTCGGCGATCTTCTCGCCATGGTCGAGCACGATCACGTTGCTGGCCAGGCGCGTGACGACATCCAGCTTGTGCTCGATCAGCAGGATGGTCAGGCCCATCTCGTGCAGGCTCTTGATCTGCTCGGCCAGTTCCAGCGTTTCGGCCGGGTTCATGCCGGCTGTCGGCTCATCCAGCAGCAGGATGCGCGGGCGGGAGGCGAGCGCGCGGGCGATCTCCACCCGGCGGCGGTTGGCGTAGGACAGGCCACTGACGATCTGCCCGATGCGTGGCGTGAGGCGGTTGCCGAACAGGGCGATGATGTCCGTCGCCCATTTCAGCGCCCCCTCTTCTTCCGCCCGCGCCTTTGGCGTGCCGACCACGGCACCCACCGGGCCGGTGGTGAGGCGGGCATGCTCGCCGATCAGCACGTTCTCCAGCACCGTCAGGTTCGGGAACAGGCGGATGTTCTGGAAGGTGCGCGCCACGCCGTTGCTCAGCACCTGGTCCGGCCGCAAGCCCAGCAGTTCCACGCCCTCGAACTTGATCGAGCCGCCATCGGCTTCCACCAGCCCGGTGATGACATTGAACAGCGTGGACTTGCCGGAACCGTTCGGCCCGATCACCGCTACCACGCCGCCGGCGGGCACCACGAGATCGACGCTGTTCAGCGCCACGAGGCCGCCGAACTTCACGGTAACCCCCTTCACTTCCAGCGCGTTGCCGGCACCCGGCGTCCAGCGGCCGATCTTCTCGATCCCCGTGAACCCGCCGCGCGTCACCCCTGCTGCCTGCTGGGTGATGTGCAGGGCGGCCTGCTTCTTCACCGCGGGGATCAGGCCCTCGCGCCGGAACAGCATCATCACCACCAGGATGATGCCGAAGATCAGCTGGATCGCCTCCACCAGTTCGATGCGCGCCAGCCACGCCCAGCCCACCATCTCACCGATCGCGCGCAGCACGCCGGAGAGTTCGGGCAGGAACCAGGACTGCATGATCTGCAGCAGGAAGGCGCCCAGCACCACGCCCCACACGCTGCCCATGCCACCCAGCACCACCATCACCAGCAGCATGGCCGAGACGTTGAAGTTGAACATGTCGGGCGTGGCTGTCTGCAGCTTGGCGATGAACGCCACGCCCGCCATGCCGGCAAAGGCGGCACCGGTGGCGAAGGCCAGCAGCTTGTAGTTGACGAGGTTCACGCCCATCGCGCTCGCCGCCGTCTCATCCTCGCGCAGCGCGCGCCAGGCGCGGCCCACACGGCTGTCGCGCAGGCGGAGCGAAACGAAGATCAGCAACGCCACGAGCCCCAGCACCACATAGTAATAGGGCCAGGCCGCCACACCGAAGGACCAGCCGAACAGCCGTGGCGCCATCACGCCGTTGAGACCGGCGGCACCGCCCGTGACGCCATCCATGTTGCGCGCCACGATCGGCACGATCTCACCGAAACCAAGGGTGACGATGGAGAGGTAGTCGCCGCGCAGGCGCAGCGTCGGCGCGCCGAACATCACGCCGAACACCGCCGTCACGATCGCCGCCGTCGGCAGGGCCAGCCAGAAGCTGAGCGTGAAGCGCACCAGGTCCGGCCCGCCGCGGTTGATCTTCTCGACCAGGCCGAGGAACTCGAACGGCACCCAGAACTCGGTGAAGGGCGGCATGATCTGGAAGGCGGTGAAGATGCCGTAATAATAGGCGCCCAGCGCGAAGAACGCGGCGTAGCCGAGATCGAGCAGGCCGGCGAAGCCGACCACGATGTTGAGGCCGAGGGCGAGCGCCACGAGCACCCCGGCATTGGCCATGGCGTCGATATTGGCGTCGTTGTCGTGCAGCAGCGGGAACAGCACCAGCACGGCAGACAGAGCCCACAAGCCCAGTGTCCGGCGCTGTTCCGGTGGCATGCCCGCGAAGGGGCGTTCGATGGCGGCGCGGGCGGCGGCGATCATGGCGGCCCCTCCCTCAGGACTTGTTCGGGGCCACGCGGCCAAGCAGGCCGGAGGGCATGAACACAAGGACCAGCACCAGGATCGAGAAGATGATCACGTCGGCCCAGGCATTGGCGATGAAGGCGCTGCTCATGGCCTCGATCAGGCCGATGAGGATGCCGCCGATCATGGCGCCCGGCACGTTGCCGATGCCGCCCAGCACGGCCGCGGTGAAGGCGAACAGCCCGGTCTTGAAGCCTATGATGAAGCTGGTGAAGTTGTAGTACAGCCCGAAGATCAGCCCGCCCGCCCCGGCCATGGCACCGCCGAGGAAGAAGGCGACCGAGATCACGCGGTCCACGTCCACGCCCATCATGCGCGCGGCTTCCGGGTCCTGCGCGGTGGCGCGCATCGCCTTGCCGAGCTTGGTGTAGCCGGCGAAATAGGTGAGCCCGCCCATCAGCAGCAGGGCGACCACCCAGATCAGGATCTCGCGCAGCTTCAGCTCCGCGCCGCCGATATGCCATTCCGTGGGCGGCAGCGGGTTGGGGAAGTTCTTGGAGTCAGCGCCCTGGGTCAGGATGACCAGGTTGAACAGGATGTAGGAGATGCCGATGGTGGTGATCATCGGCGCGGGCCCGCGCACCTGGCGCAAGGGCCGCAACAGCAGGCGTTCGATGCCTGCTCCCAATCCGCCGCAGAACAGCATCACGCCGGCAAACGTCACCGCCAGCACACCGATCAGCGGCAGGCCGGCCAGCACCGTCAACTGCCCCTGGATGCCGAACGCCTCCAGGATATGGAGGCCGACGAAGCTGCCCACCATGAAGACGTTGAAGTGGGAGAAGTTGATCAGTTCGAGAATGCCGTAGACCAGGGTGAAGCCGAGCGCGAGCAGGGCATACATGGCGCCCAGGCTGAGCCCGTTGATCGCCTGCTGCAGCAGCAGATCGGTGAAGGTCATCGAAGCGGGTCTCCGGCATCGCATGCCGCACGGGCCGCGCATGGGGCGCAGGCCGGGCCTTGGCTGCGGTAGGGGGAATGGCGCCCCGGCCGCGTGGGCCAGGGCGCATCCGTTCAGGTGTGAGCCGGCACGAATGGCCGGCCCGGCCGATCAGGCCTCGGGGGCCACGCCGACATACTTGTACTGGGCCGAGGGATCGTCCAGCTTCTTCGTGTCGTCCTTCTTGATCTGATAGACGCTGACGACCTTGCTCTTGATGTCGCCGTTCGCGTCGAACTCCACCGTGCCCATGATGGTGTTCACCTTCACGCTCTGCAGCGCATCGCGCAGGGCCTCACGCGTTACGGCCTTGTTCGCCGCAACCAGCGAACGGGCCGCCTCGATGATGGCCTCCGCGCCGGCATGGGCGGTGATGGTGTAGTTGTCCGGCTGGCTCTTGAAGCGCTCCACATACATCTTGTTCCAGCCGGCCAGCTTCGGGTCGCCCACCAGTTCCGGGCTCGCCTGCGTGGCATACCAGCCATCCACGGCCGGGAAGCCGCCAGCGGTGAGGAAGTCGGTGCCCCAGATGCCGTCGCCGCCGCCCTTGATGGCGTTCGGGATGATGTCATAGGCCTGCTTGGCCACCTTCACGCCGGCCAGCGTGACACCGCCGTAATAGATCGCCTGGGCGTTGAGCGACTTGATCTTGGTGAGCACGGAGGCGTAGTCGGCCGCCTTCGGGTCCAGCCGGTCACGGCCGAGCACGGTGATGCCCTTCTTCTTCGCCTGGCCCTCGAATGCATCGGCGATGCCCACGCCGAAGGCGCCGCTGTCGTCCAGGATGTAGATGGTCTTCACCTTCAGTACGTCGGCGAAGTAGTTCGCCATGTTCGGGCCCTGGAAGGCATCCGTCGTCACGGTGCGGAAGAACACCGCCTTGCCGTTCGGGCGATACTGGCTGGCGAATTTCGGGTCGGTGATGTCGGGGTTGGTGGCCGAGGGCGTGATGATCGGCAGGTTGCCGCTGGACAGGATCGGGCTCATCGCCTTGCCCACGCCAGACATCATCGGGCCGATGGCGGCCATGATCGCCTTGTCCGACACCATCTTGCGCGCGTTGATCGCGCCCTGGGCGGGGTCGTACTGGCCAGCGGTGGCGGTGGCGTCATCGAACTTCTCGATGCGGAACACATGGCCCTTCACAAGCTTGCGGGCATTGGCGCTGTCGAAGGCCATCTGCGCGCCGTTGGCAATGCGCTGGGCGCCCAGTGCATCGGCGCCGGTGTACGACAGGTTGAGGCCAACCTTGATCACCTTGTCGGCGCCCTGCGCCATGGCTTCGGTGCCGAAGGCAGAGGCGGCGGCAACGCCGGCTGCGGCCTTGAATGCGGAACGACGGGTCAGCATGCAGACTCTCCTTTGTGCGGCAGTTCGCTGCCGGTGGGTGGGCGCAGTCCAGCGGCCAGAGGGGCCGAAACCATTGGGTCAAGTGACATGATGGTAAGGCAAGCCTGCCGCGCATTTCGCGCAGGCGCAAGCGGTCACGTGCAGGCATTGTGCGCCGCGCCATGATAGAAGCCGCGCCATGGCGCCCCCCCTCCTCTTCCTGTCCGACATCTTCCTCACCCTCGGCACGTCCCCGCTGCTGCGCGGCGCCGAGATCGCCGTCTCACCCGGGGACCGGCTGTGCCTGGTCGGGCGCAACGGCTCCGGCAAATCCACCCTGCTGAAGGTGGCCGCCGGGCTGCTGCCGGCCGATTCCGGCCAGCGCTTCGTGCAGCCCGGCGCCACCGTGCGCTATTTGCCGCAGGAACCTGATCTTGCCGGATTCGAAACCACCCTGGCCTATGTGGAAGCCGGCCTCGGCCCGGGCGACGACACGCATCGCGCGCGCACCTTGCTGGAGGCCCTCGGCCTCACCGGCGCCGAGGACCCTGCCCGCCTCTCCGGCGGTGAGGCCCGGCGCGCGGCCCTGGCCCGCGTGCTCGCCCCCCAGCCCGACATCCTGCTGCTGGACGAGCCCACCAACCACCTGGACCTGCCCGCCATCGCCTGGCTGGAGCAGGAACTGGCCTCCCTGCGTTCCGCCATGGTGCTGATCAGCCATGATCGCCGCCTGCTGGAATCGCTCTCACGCGGAATCGTGTGGCTGGACCGTGGAACCGCCCGCCGGCTCGACCGCGGCTTCGCGCACTTCGAAGCCTGGCGCGACGACACGCTGGAGCAGGAGGAGAAGGAGCGCCACAAGCTCGACCGCAAGCTGGTGATGGAAGAGGACTGGCTGCGCTACGGCGTGACGGCCCGGCGCAAGCGCAACGTCCGCCGCCTGTCGGACCTGCATGAGCTGCGCGCGAAAACCAAGCAGCTGCGCGGCCCCGCCGGCGGCCCGAAACTCGCCGCCACCGAGGGCGAGATCTCCGGCCGGATGGTGATGGTGGCCGAGGGCGTCTCCAAATCCTTCGGTGACCGCACCGTGGTGCGCGAGCTGGATACCCGCGTGCTGCGCGGCGACCGCATGGGCATCATCGGCGCCAACGGTGCCGGCAAGACCACCCTGCTGAACCTGCTCACCGGCGCGATGCCGCCGGATCAGGGCGTGGTGAAGCTCGGCGCCTCGCTGCAGATGGTCACGCTCGACCAGCGCCGCGATTCGCTCGACCCCACCGCCACGCTGGCCGACACGCTCACCGGCGCGAACGGCCGCCGCGGCGGCGACCAGGTGATCGTCAACGGCCAGGCACGCCACGTGATCGGCTACATGAAGGACTTCCTGTTCCCGCCGGAACAGGCGCGCACCCCTGTCGGTGTGCTCTCCGGCGGCGAGCGCGGGCGCCTCGCTTTGGCCGTGGCGCTGGCCAAGCCCGGCAACCTGCTGGTGCTGGACGAACCCACCAACGACCTCGACCTCGAAACGCTGGAACTGCTGCAGGAACTCCTGGCCGACTACCCCGGCACCGTCCTGCTCGTCAGCCACGATCGCGATTTCATCGACCGCGTCTGCACCAGCGTGCTGGTGGCCGAAGGCGATGGGCGCTGGCAAGACTATGCCGGCGGCTGGAGCGACATGCTGGCCCAGCGCGGCGCCCCGCCCTGGCTGCCCGTCGGCAGCACCCCGGCGCGCGAGGCCAAGGCCCGGTCCGCCGCTCCTGCCCCGTCCACCGCGCCCGCGCGCAAGATGAGCTTCAAGGACAAGCACGCGCTGGAACAGCTTCCCGCGCAGATGGAGAAGCTCCAGGCCGAGATCGGCAGGCTGCAGACCCGGCTGGCCGACCCCGACCTCTACCGCCGTGACCCCGCCGCGTTCCAGAAGGCGACCGACGCGCTGACCCGCGCCGGCGGCGACCTCGCGGCGGCGGAGGAGCGGTGGCTGGAGCTGGAGATGCTGCGGGAGACGTTGGAAGCAAGCTAAGCGGTTCTTTTTTGAAAAAAAAAGAACCAAAAAACTTTCGTTCGTTTGCGCCGTGGCTTGCCACGGCGCAAACGAATGAAGTCTTCTTAGTCACAAAAAGAAGGGCTTACTTCTCCACCTCGCCGCCGGCATCCACCCAGCCCTTGAAGCCACCGAGGTTGCGAACATCGGTGTAGCCCATGTCCTGCAGCGTCTTGCCGGCCATCGCCGAGCGCCCGCCAGAGGCGCAGTACACGATCACGGTGCGATCCTTCTGGAACGCAGGATCATGGCTCGGCATCTCGGGATCGGCCTTGAACTCGATCAGCCCGCGCTGGGCGTGCACGGCGCCCTTGACCTTGCCGTTGGCGACTTCGGTGCCGTCGCGCACATCCACCACCAGCGCGCCCTTGGCGATCAGGTCGCGTGCCTCCTCGGGCGAGATCTTCGGCACGGATGCGTTGGCGGCAGCAAGCATATCCTTGGCGGACAGGGCCATGGCAGTTCCTCCTTGGTTTGTCGCATACAATTAGGGGGCCAGGGCCGCCGGGACAATCAGCGCCGAACGCGCAACGGTGATCCCGCGGCCTTGAAGCGCGCGTCGATCGCTTCAAGGTCGATCGCCCCCGCCGGGTCGGCCCGGCGCGGCTGGCTGGCAAGTCCCGGTTCGCGATCCCGGCGCCAGAGCTTCAACAGCCGATCGAGTTCATCCAGTGGCGTGGGGTGGTCGTCGGTGCGGATGCACAGATCGGGAAAATCCTCGGTGGTGAACAGGCGCATGGCGGCGGATTGCTGGCCGCGCGCATCGCCCCCGGCGCGCTGCCCGGCCTGCATCCCGGCGAGAAGGCGCTCCGGCAGCTTGAGGCCATCCTGCGCCAGGAAGGTGGCCAGCGTGTCGCCCACCACCGCCTCGTTCGCCAGCATGTTGCCGGCCACGCTCACGGAGGGCCCGGCCTTGTGGCCGCACCACATCACGCAGTTCTCGCCGGTCCAGGCGGCGGTGCGGCCGTGCCGGTCGATGGCGTGAACCTGGCGCAGCCCGCGCCCCTCATCGCTGGCCACGGCCCCGCGGATCGCCTGTTCCGGCGTCAGCCCGCGCGCCATCGCGTCCAGGATGGCGGGGCCGAGATAGCGGTTGGAGAAGGATTGGCTCGCCACCGCGCCCACCCCCGGGCGGATATGCGGCACGCTGGCGCCCACGGCGAAGTTGCAGGTGGCAACGGCCACCGCGAAGGCGCCGCTGGCGGCGTCGTAAGTAACGATGGACCAGGTCATGCTCGTCTCTGCCGTTTCAGTTGTGCTTGACAGTTTCGCCTTGCCCGCGAACTGTGTCGACCGTCGATACCCGCGGAGCCGTACATGCCCGAGCAGGAGGCGGCACAGAGACTGCCCGGGGAAGCGACAGGCCCCGCACGCAGCGGGACGGGCAAGACACATCGCGACCTGCGGCTGGACTTCTTCCGCGGTGCCGCGCTGTTCTTCATCTTCATCGACCACATCCCCGATAATCCACTCTCCTATCTGACGCTCAAGAGCTTCGCCTTTGCCGACGCGGCGGAGGTGTTCATCTTCATCTCCGGATATACCGCGGCCATGGTCTATGGGCGGGCGATGGGGCGCGACGGACTTGTGCTGTCGTCGATTCGGATCTGGCGGAGGGTCTGGCAGCTCTATGTGGCGCACGTGCTGATCTTCATGGTCTACGCCGCGCAGGTCGCCTATGCGATGACATTCATGCGCAACCCGCTCTTCGCGGAGAATCTGGGTGTGGGCGATTTCCTGGCCCGGGCCGACGTGACCATCCTGCGCGTTCTGCTGCTTCAGTTCCAGCCAACCTATCTCGACATCCTGCCGCTTTACATCGCGCTGATGCTGACCTTCCCGGCCTGGCTTGTGCTGCTGCGGCGGGCGCCGGTGACAGGGCTGGTGCTGTCGGCAGCGCTGTACGGCGCGGCGAATGCCTGGGGGATCAACCTGCCCGCCTATCCCAGCGACGAGGGCTGGTATTTCAACCCATTTGCGTGGCAGTTCCTGTTCGTCATTGCGTCCGTGCTGGGTCTGCGGGCGTCGGAGGGGCAGGCAACGCCGCTGCCGTCCTGGCTCGTGGTCGGGGCTGCAGCGTTCGCGGCATTCGCCTGTGTGGTGCGACTGTCATGGGTGCTGGAGGAGGCCGGGTGGCCGGTGCCGGGGTTGCTGCGCCATCTGCTGTGGCCGATCGAGAAAAGCCTGCTGCCGCCGCTGCGCCTGCTCAGCGTTCTGGCACTTGCGGTGCTTGCGGGGCGCCTGGTGCGGCGCGACGCGGCGTTCCTGACGAGCCGACCGGGCTGGATCGTGGTGCTGTGCGGACAGCAGTCGCTCGACGTATTCTGCCTAGGCATTTTGCTTTCCGTTCTGGGCGGGATCATTCTCACCGGCATCAGCGATACCTGGGCGATGGTCGCTGTGGTGAATGTGGTGGGCGCATCGGCGATGATAGGGCTGGCGATGGGTCTGGCGTGGTACAACGGAGGCGGACGACTGCCGGCACGCCCCCTGCGGCCGGAGCCGGCGTGAGGGCGCCCCTACAAGCGGTGTTGGCGTTGCTGGGCGCGCTGAACATCCCGGCCGGCACCGCGCACGCCGCGCGCCCCGACGCCTGCGCCGTGCCGGCAGAGACGGTCGGCACGCCGGTGCCGCTTGAACAGGTGAAGGCCGCCATCGCGCGCGGCCGGATTGTGGTGCTGGCGATTGGCGGGATTGCAACAGTTGGCGTGCCCGATGCGGGCGCGACCTATCCCGAGCGGATGCGCGCGCACCTTGCAAAGCATGCCCCCGGGCTGGAGGTGGTACTGGAATTGCGGGCTGCACCAGACGCCACACCGCGGCAGCGGGCGGCGCTGCTGGCTCAGGAGATCGAGACGGTCAGGCCCAACCTTGTGGTGTGGGCCAGCGGCTCGCGTGAGGCGATACGCCATAGCGATCCAGCGCGCTATGCCGCCTCCCTGCGTCTTGGAATCTCGCGGGCGCGCGCCGCGGGAGCGGATGTGGTGCTGGTCGAACCGCAATTCGCCCCCGGGTGGGCCAGGCTGCCGAACATTGACACCTACCGCGATACGATGCGCACCGTGGCGATGCTGGAGGGTGTTCCGATGTTTCCGCGCTTCACGCTGATGCAGGCTTGGCACGAAGCTGGGCAGATCGTGCTGGATTCGCCAGACCCGGTACGGCAGGCCGAGGTGGCACGGACGGTGATGAACTGCATCGGTACTGCGTTGGCCGAGCTCGTCCGCCGCGGGGCGCGTTGAGGCTGCGCGCCGCCGCCATGGTGGCGTGCCTGGCGCTGCTGATGGGCAGCGGCACGGCGTGGGGCGGCGAATTGACGCACCACACGCTCGCGTCGGCCGTGCTGGCGCGTCCCTGGAACATCAGCGTCTACCTGCCCGCCGGCTACAACCCGGCGCGGCGCTATCCGATGATGGTGTTCCTGCCCGGCAACGGCGCCACCTCACGCGACGTGACGCAGCTGGGAATCGAAGCTGCCGCCAATGCCGAGATCGCGGCGGGTCACATGCCGCCTGCCGTCATCGTGGTGCCCGAGCTCGGGCGGAGCTGGGGCCTCAATGGGGCTGAAGCGATGGAAACGGCGCTGATGCGCGAGTTGCTGCCGGAGGCACGGCAACGCTGGAACGGGCTGGGCGGCCGGCGCGGGCTGGTCATCGGCGGCATCTCGGCTGGCGGGTTCGCAGCGCTGCGCCTTGCCATGCTGCACCCGGAGCAATTCGCGGCAGCTGTTCTGCTGAGCCCCGCGGTCTATGTGCCCCAGCCGCCGGCCAATTCTGCCGCGCGGCGCGCGGACGTGTTCGGAACGCCAAACTTCCAGCCGGAAGCCTGGACGGCGGCCAACTACCCCGCGCTGATGAAGGGGATGCGCGCCAGCGGGCAGGTGCTGCCGCTGTTCGTGGCATCTGGCACCGAGGACAATCTCGGCATTGGCGCACAGGCGGTGCTGCTCAGCGATGCCTGGCGCTTGGCTGGCCAGCCGGCCGAACTGCTGCTGGTGCCTGGCGGGCATGAGACCGCGGTATGGCGCCAGCTGATGCCGCGGGCCCTGGCCTATGGTTTCCGGCACACCGCAGCGCCTTCGCCCTGAGCCAGCAGGCGCTCGGCGGCTGCCACCTCCCCCGGCGTGTTGAGATTGGCAAAGGGGTCCCCCTGCGGCCCCACGGCGAACTCCACCACGGCGAGCCCCTGGCCACGCATGAACGCCATCATGCGGCGCTCCCCGCCCAGCAGCGCCGCCTCCAGCGCCTCGGCCAGCCCGGTGCGCCACAGGGCCGCCACCGGATGAACCTGCCCGGCGGAGGCAGCGCAGGCCAACTCGGCATCCCCGCGCCCGGCGCGCAGGCGGGCCAGCAGGTCCGGCGGCAGGAAGGGCGAATCAGTCGGCACCACCAGCGCCTCCGCCGCCCCCTGCGCCGCCGCCCAGCGCAGCCCGGCCAGTACCCCGGCGAGCGGGCCGGGGAAATCCGGCAGCGTGTCCGCCAGCACCGGCAGGCCCCAGGCGGCGAAGCGCGCCGGGTCGCCATTGGCATTCAGCGCCACCCGGTCCACCTGCGGGGCAAGGCGCGCCAGCACATGATCCAGCAGCGTGCGCCCGGCGAGCACGCGCAGCGCCTTGTCCCCACCGCCCATGCGCCGCGCCTGCCCGCCGGCGAGCACGATGGCAACATCTGGCGGGCGCGATCCCGGGAGGGCATGTTGGACGATGGCCATGCAAGCCAGCGTGCGCCAGCGTCCGGCCCATGTCACCAGCAGGAAAGCCCCGCATGGCCCAGCGCCCGCGCATCCACATCACCGGCGCCTCCGGCAGCGGCACCAGCACCCTGGGCGCGGCACTGGCCGGCCGCCTCGGCGTGCCCTGGCACGACACCGACAGCTATTTCTGGCTGCCCACCGATCCCGCCTATGTCACGCCCCGGCCCATGCCGGACCGCCTGGACCGCCTGGCCCGCGCGCTGGACGACGAGGTGGGCTGGGTGCTCTCCGGCTCGCTCGATGGCTGGGGCGACCCGCTGGCGCCGCGCATCGGCACGGAGATCTTCCTGCACGTGCCCCAGCAAGCCCGCATGGACCGCCTGCGCGCGCGGGAGGCGGCCCGCTTCGGCCCGCGCATCGCCCCGGGTGGAGACATGCACGCCGGCAGCCAGGAATTCCTGGCCTGGGCGGAGAGCTACGACACCGCGGGCACCAACCAGCGCAGCCTCGCGCGCCACCTCGCCTGGCTGGCCGCCCTGCCCTGCCCCGTGCTGCGCCTCGATGGCGGCCAACCCGCCGGCGCCGTGCTTGCGGCGGCGCTGGCGGGCCTCGGTGCACCGGCCCCCGCCGGGGGCTGACGCGCACGCATGGCTGGCGCCGCCCCGCCCCCTTCTTCCCGAAGGCCGACTTGCCTAATCCCTAATGCGGCTTCGTGTGTGAGCCGCTGCAAGGAGATGTCCCGACCATGGATCGCCGCCAGATCGTCCGTACAGGTGCCGTCGGCGCCGTTGCCGCAACCCTGTCCCGCCCCGCGCTCGCACAGTCGCCGCTGCCAGAGGTGAAATGGCGCCTCACCTCCAGCTTCCCCAAGAGCCTGGACACGCTGTTCGGCGCCACCGAATTCCTGGCCCGGCGCGTCGCGCAAATGACCGACAACCGCTTCCAGATCCGCACCTTCGCCGCCGGCGAGATCGTGCCGCCGCTGCAGGCGCTGGATGCGGTGCAGAACGGCACCGTGGAATGCGCCCAGACCGCGCCCTACTACTACATCGGCAAGGACGCGACCTTCGCCTTCGGCACCGCCGTGCCCTTCGGCCTCAACACCCGCCAGCACACCGCCTGGCTGCGCCATGGTGGCGGGCAGGAGCTGATGGAGGAGCTGTACCGCTCCTACAACACCACGGCCTTCCAGATGGGCCACACCGGCGCCCAGATGGGCGGCTGGTTCCGCAAGGAAATCAAGTCGCTGGATGACCTCAAGGGCCTCAAGATGCGCATCGCCGGCTTTGCCGGGCAGGTGATGCAGAAGCTCGGCGTGCTGCCGCAGCAGCTGGCCGCCGGCGAGGTCTACTCCGCGCTGGAGAAGGGCACGATCGACGCGATGGAGTTCGTCGGCCCGCACGACGACCAGAAGCTCGGCATCGCCAAGGTCGCCCCGTTCTACCACTACCCCGCCTGGTGGGAGGGCGGCGCCGCGCTCAGCCTGTTCGTGAACCTGCAGGCGTTCGAGGCACTGCCGGAAAGCTACCGCGCCATCCTGCAGGCCGCCTGCACCGAGGCCACGGAATGGACCCTGGCCAAGTACGACGCGCTGAACCCCCGCGCCCTGCGGGAGCTGGTGGCCGGCGGCACCAAGCTGGTGCCCTTCCCCGCCGCGGTGCTGGAAGCCAGCTTCGCCGCCGCCCGCGAGGTCTTCGCCGAAACCGCCGCCGCCAACCCGCGCTTCAAGAAGGTCCACGACAGCTACATGGCCTTCCGCGCGGAGGAGGTGCTGTGGTTCCGCGTGGCGGAAAACGGCTTCGACACCTTCATGGCCCGCCAGTCTGCCGCCAACCGGCTGTAGCGCACGCGACCCCGCGCCGGCCTGGCGCGGGGCCATCGTGCCCCCTTGTTGCAGAATGTATTCACCTGCCGCACCGGGGATGATATGAGCCCGCCGCCCGGGACCGCCTGCCGAACCACGGCGGCGGCCTGTCGGGCCATCACCCAAGTGCCCTCGCAAGAAGGGCACCTTGCAGGGATCGCGGTTTCGCCGCGAGGGGATACGCATGAATCGCCGTACCGCCATCCGCCGCGCCGGCCTCGGCGCCGCCGCTGCCAGCGTGCTCGCCACGCCCGCCCTCGCCCAGGGCCTGCCCGAAGTGAAGTGGCGCCTCACCTCCAGCTTCCCGAAAAGCCTGGACACCATCTACGGCGCCGGCGAGCATTTCGCCCGCCGCGTGGCGCAGCTGACCGACAACAAGTTCCAGATCCGCGTCTTCTCCGCGGGTGAGATCGTGCCCGGGCTGCAGGCGCTCGATGCCACGCAGAACGGCACCGTGGAATGCAGCCACACCGCCGCCTACTACTATGTCGGCAAGG
>JAIXTK010000144.1 GCA_027483995.1 Acetobacteraceae bacterium | reverse complement strand
CCGCTGACCTCGTCGACGAGGCCCCGGAAGCCTTCAAGGATCCGGCTGCGCTCGTCGTCCCCGGCATGCTCCAGCGCGGCACCGGCGGCATAGGTGCCGATGCGTTGCCAGGCTTCCATCTGGCGCTGGTCCTGCCGCTTGGGGATCTGCTTGTCCCAGGCCAGTTCCACGATGGGGTGCACCGGGTAGGGGGCGTAGGAGGCAGCATCCAGCACCGGGCTGAACCCGCCGGGGGCATCCAGCGCGGCGCGATGAGCGTCCGGGCCTTCGCCCAGGCAGGAGATCAGGCCAATCCCGGTAATGACAGCGTCGCGCTCATGCATCGGCGAGCAGCTCCTCGGGCACGCCCACGCGGCGGGCGACCTCGAACAGGCCGGCCCGCAAGGCCGGGTTGGGGAAGTCCATCACGCGATAGGTGATGCCGGCCTCGGCCACCAGCTTGCCGCCGGAGCGGATGCGGCCAGAGAGCACGGCGTAGCCGGAGCCGTCATGCTCCTGCGTGGCTTCCACCTGGATCACCTGGCCGGGGCTGAGGAAGCTGCGCATCTTGGCTTCCGACACCTTGGCCAGGAAGGCCATCTGGCGGAAGCGCAGCCCGGCCATCACCAGCCAGCCGCCGGCCTGGGCGATGGTCTCGATCATCAGCACGCCGGGCAGGATGGGGTAGCCGGGGAAGTGGCCCTCGAAGATCGGGCTTTCCTGCGGCAGGGTGCAGTCCACCACGATGGTGCGCGCCGCGAGATCCATCGCCGCGATGCGGTCCACCATCTGGAAGTATTCCAGGCGCATCGCGGGCGGCCCTTCAGCCCTTGGCGGCGACGAGCTTGTCGATGTTGCGGGCCAGGCCTTCGAGCACGAAATACTCCTCGCCGGAGACGCCGCCCTGGTTCACTTCCTGGGTCCACTGCTCCAGCGGCATCTTGATGCCGAAGGCCTTGTCGATGGCGAAGGCGACGTCCAGGAAATCCAGGCTGTCGATGCCCAGGTCGTTGATGGCGTGGCTCTGCGGCGTGATGGTGGCGCGGTCGATGCCGCAGATCTCCGAAATGATGTCGGCGACCTTCTCGTACGTCGCGGAGTCGGACATGGGCGGGGGCCTCGCTTCAGGACGGAATCGGAATGTGCCCGGCGGGCGGGCTGTGAATCAACGCGGCAGACACCACACCCCGCCCCCAAAGACAAGCGGCGGGGGTGGCGGGGCGGGCGGGTCAGGTGAGCGTGACGGTGGCCTCGCCCAGCCCGTCGAACACCACGCTGACATGGCAGGGGCGGTCGAGCCAGATGGGCGGCGTGACGCTGCCGAGCATCACCACCTGCCCGGCCTTGAGGCCGCCGAAGGCCGCCGCGGTGGGGGAGCCGGCAAGCCAGGCGAGTGCGGCCAGCGGGTGGCCCAGCAGGTCCCGCCCGTGGCCGGCGGCGCGCTGCATTCCATCGACGGCGACCCGGCCGGGAATGGCGGCGAGGTCGAGGCTGCGCCAATCGGCCGGGCCGGCGGAGAGGATGGCGGCGCGGTGGTACACCTGGTCGGCCACCAAAGTGGGGGTGCCGATGCGGGCGAGGTCGCCGAGCGGCGGGGTGCCGTAGCGGTT
Source organism: Acetobacteraceae bacterium (assembly GCA_027483995.1). Classification (GTDB taxonomy): domain Bacteria; phylum Pseudomonadota; class Alphaproteobacteria; order Acetobacterales; family Acetobacteraceae; genus CAMDGX01. The sequence goes on along the minus strand of JAIXTK010000144.1, from coordinate 9,947 downwards.
CTCGACGATCTCGATGGCGGCGAACACCTCGCCCACCGCCGCGGCGGCCTGCTCCTGGGTGCAGGGGCCGAAGGGGATGTCCTGGGCGAGGCGCAGGCCGATCTCGCATTCCGCACCGGGGCCGCGCAGGCTGGCATAGGGGATGCGGGTGCCGGAGGGGAGCAGGTTGGCGGCCACCATGTAGCCGGCGGCGGGGCCGGTGAGGCCGAGATAGTCCTGCATGCGCTTGGTGGTGGCGCCGATCTTGTAGCCGGCGGGCGGCACGGCGCCGCTGCGGCGGGCGCGTTCGAACTGCACCGCCACGCCTTCCTCCAGCGTGGCGGGGCGGATGGTGTCCGGCAGGGAGGATTCGGCGCCGGTGCGGCGGGCTTCCTCCAGCGCGATGGCGGCTTGGGTGGGATCGTATGCCATGACGGGGCTTCCTAGCGGCGGGCCAGTTCGTAGAGGGCGATGGCGGCGGCGGTGGAGACGTTGAGGCTATCGAGCAGTTCGTTGCGGCCGGGCATGGCGATGGCGGCGATCTCGTCGCAGGTGTCCCGCGTGAGGCGGCGCAGGCCTTCGCCCTCGCTGCCCAGCACCAGGGCGACGCGGCGTTCGGCCAGGGGGGGGCCGGCGAGGCGGGTGCCGCCGGCATCGAGGCCGATGACCCAGAAGCCGGCGGCGCGGAGTGCCACCAGCGTGCGGGAGATGTTGACGGCGCGCAGGAAGGGCACGGTTTCCAATGCGCCGGAGGCGGCCTTGGCGAGCGCGCCGGTTTCCTCGGGCGCGTTGCGGTCTTGCGTGATGACGGCGGCGACACCGAAGGCGGCGGCGGCGCGCAGGATGGCGCCGACATTGCGGGGGTCGCTGACCTGGTCGAGCACCAGGATCGGGCCGGAGCGGGCGACGGCGGATTGCAGGCTGGGCGGGGCGAGCGGATCGACCAGCAGGGCCGCACCCTGGTGGATGGCGCCGGCGCCGAGCAGGTGGTCGAGGCGGGCGCGGTCCACCCGTTCCACGCCCAGCGCCCAGGGGCGGCGCAGGCGGGTGGCGATGCCGGCTTCGGCTTCCTCGGTCAGCAGCAGGCGGCGCAGGTGGCGGGCGGGGTTGGCCATGGCGGCGGCCACGGCGTGCAGGCCGTAGAGCCAGAGCGAATTGCCCGGGGCTTCACGCGCGGTGCGCTCGGCCGGGGGGCGCGTGGCGCGGGCGCGGATTTCGGCGGGGCGGACCTCTGCGGCGCGGGGGGTGCCGAGGGTGCGGGTTTCGGGGACGGGGCGCTCCTTGCGGGCGGGGCGCTCCTCCTTGGGCAGATCCGCCTTGGGCAGGGCGACCTTGGGGCGCTCCGGCTTCGGGCGGGGCGTGGATGGGCGGGGGCCGCCGAAGCGATCGGGGGAACGCTTGGGCGGGCGCGGGCCGGCCTGGTGGGCGGGGCGATCGGGGCGGGGGCGCGAGGGGCCGCCTTGATCGGAGTCGGATTGCGGGCGGCGGGGGGGCTTCATGGGGTGGGTATAGCGATGCCGCGGCCCCGGGACAAATCGGTGGGACAAATCGGGCATGGAGGCGATTGACAAGAGCCGGGCTTGGCCGTAGGTGCCCTGCTTCCGCGCCCGGGCCATGCCAGGGCGTGCCGCGATGGCGGAGGGGTGCCCGAGTGGCTAAAGGGGGCGGACTGTAAATCCGCTGGCGCACGCCTACGTTGGTTCGAATCCAACCCCCTCCACCAATCTGCGACGATGACTGTGGCCGGGACGCTGATGCGGGTGTAGCTCAATGGTAGAGCTCCAGCCTTCCAAGCTGGCTATGAGGGTTCGATTCCCTCCACCCGCTCCAGCCCGCGCAGCCCTGATTTGCCGGCATTCTGCGTGTTGCCCTTGACATCCCGGCCTGCGCGCCGTTTCTACGGCGCCCGGGCCGCGTGCAAGCGCGGGCCGTGCCGCTTGCGGGACTGCCGACCGGCGAAGTATTGCCGACGACGGTCCGCCGGGCGGATGCAGGGGTGTAGCTCAATTGGCTAGAGCGCCGGTCTCCAAAACCGGAGGTTGGGGGTTCGAGACCCTCCACCCCTGCCAGCCCCGACCGGCGCGGCTGGGTGCTGCTGTGCCCGGTGCTGCTGGGCTCGGTGCTGCTGTTCGGCGCTGGTGCCGAATGGGGGCGGATTGAATTTTCTGTTGGGAGCGTGATGCGCGTGGCGATCGATCCGGTACGTTTCGTGCGCGAGGTGCGCAGCGAAGCCGCGAAGGTGACCTGGCCTTCGCGCAAGGAGACGCTGGTGACCACCGGGCTGGTGGTGGCCATGGCCACGGTTGCGGCAATCTTCTTCTTCATTATCGACCAGATCATCGGCGTGGGCGTGCGCGCGCTCTTCGGCGTGGCGGGCTGAGGGACAGAACCATGGCGAAGCGTTGGTACGTCGTTCACGTCTATTCGGGCTTCGAGAAGAAGATCGCCCAGCAGATCAAGGAGCAGGCCGCCCAGAAGGGCCTGGCCGACCAGATCGACGAGGTGCTGGTTCCCTCCGAGGAGGCGGTTGAGCTGCGCCGCGGGCAGAAGGAGAATGCGGAGCGGAAGTTCTTCCCCGGCTATGTGCTGGTGAAGATGGAGCTTTCGGACGAGGCCTGGCATCTGGTGAAGGACACCCCGAAGGTGACGGGGTTCCTGGGCACCAAGCTGCGCCCCTCCCCGATCAGCGAGGCCGAGGCCGAGCGGATCATGAAGCAGACGACCGAAGGGGTGGAACGTCCGCGCCCGGCGATCCTGTTCGAGATCGGCGAGCAGGTGCGGGTGGCCGACGGGCCGTTCACCAGCTTCAACGGCACGGTGGAAGAGGTGGACGAGGAGCGTGGCCGGGTGAAGGTGAGCGTTTCCATCTTCGGCCGTTCGACCCCCGTGGAACTGGAATACAGCCAGGTCGAGAAGGCCTAGGCAGTGCGGCGGCCCTTCGGGGCCCCTGGCGACGAGCCCTGCCCCGCGAGGGGTGGGGCTTTTTGTTTTTTATCCGGAACAAATTAGGCGTGGGTCCGCAGGGTCAGTCGCGGCCGTATTTTTTGTGGAAGTAGCGGGCGGCGGCGATTTCGTAGGGGCGGAGCTTCAGGATCGGGTCGGTGAGCTTCAGGCGGCGGGGTTTGCCCGGCCTGGGCTTGCGGGGGGTCCTGGGGCGCGGGGGGAGCTTGAGCCAGGCGGGCTGGTCGACGCCCAGCGCGTGGCAGAGCGGGCGCAGCAGGCGGGCGGCCTGGGGGGCGGCCTGGACGAAATCCTGGATGTGGGAGGTTTGCAGGAGATCGTGGAGCTGGCCGGCGCTGGGGCCTGCCTCGGGGATGCGCCTGGTGATCCAGCCGCGGCCCTGGGGGAGGCGCGTGGGGGCATCGACCAGGGGCATGCCGGGGGCGGGGAGTTCGGCGATCTGGGGCGGCGGAGTGCGGGCGGTTTTCGGGCGTTGGGTGGGTTTGCGGGGGGTGGGAAGGGTGCCGGCCTGCCAATGGTCGTAGAGGCGGGTGAGGCGGTTGTTCAGACGGTGGAGGCGGAGCCAGAGGAGGGTCCAGATGGGGCCGGGGAGGATCGGGAGGTCACCGTGGGGGGCAATGATCCAGCGGAGCTCGGGCCCGGCCCAGATCGGGCGTGCGGGCGCGCTGACGACCGGGGCTGCGCGCGCGATGACGCGGCGCAGGCCCTGGATCAGGCCGGTGAGGAGGAGGGAGAGCTGGATCATAGTTAGTTATATAACTAACCATCGGTGGCGGTGCAAGGGGTGTTTTGGGATATTTTTCTGGAGTGGGTTGGGGTGGGGAGATCCCAAGAGCCCCCCTCCTTCTCTCCCCCCTGCTTCGCATGGGGGAGAGAAGGAGGTCAGGAAGTAAGAAAGAAAGGGGCCACAGAGGCACAGAGACACAGAGGAGCAAGGCAAGGGAGGAGGAAGCAGGTGGCGGAGTCGTTTCGCGCTCCGCTCGTCTTCGGGTGGGAGAGATGATTTTCTTCTCCCTTGGCTTGCTTCTTTGTGTCTTTGTGTCTTTGTGGCCGCTTTCTTGTTGGCTCTCCGCGCGGTGCGGGCTTGAGCCTGTTCTGCTGCGGGAGAGGGGGATGGCGGAACCGCTTCGCGTTCCGCCCTACTCCGGGTGGTCGGGTGCGTGGTTTGGAAGTCTTTTTGCTTCTTTTTCTTCAGAAAAAGAAGGGCTTGCTTGTTAGGGGTGGCCGGGGTCCCGGGGGGCGTAGCGGGCGCGCAGGGCGGCGGCGGCGGCGCGGACGACGCTGTCCCAGTCGTTGGGCACGGCCTGGCGGAACAGGCGGAGCGAGGCGTACCAGGGGGAATCGGTGCGGGCGAGTTGCCAGCGCCAGTCGGGCGCGTGCGGGAGCATGACCCAGGCGGGGCGGCCGAGGGCGCCGGCGAGGTGGGCGACGGCCGTGTCGACGGTGATGACGAGGTCCAGCGCCGAGAGGAGGGCGGCGGTGTCCGACCAGTCGGTGAGGCCGGCGGAGAGGTCTGGGATGCCGAGCGGGGCGAGTTCGGCGTGGCGGGGGCCGTGCTGCAGGGCGACGAGGCGCAGGCGGGGCACGGCGGCGGCGAGGCGGTGCAGCGGGCGCAGCAGGCGGGCGGCCGCGCCTTGCGGCAGGGAGCGGTGGCGGTCGTTGGCATGGGCGGGGTTGCCGGCCCAGACCACGCCGATGCGCACGCCGAGGCCGATTTCGCGGCGCCAGGCGGCGATGCGGTCCGGGTCGGCAGCCAGGTAGCCCTGGGCGCGGGGGATCGGTTCGAACCCGCCGGCCGGTGGGGGGAGGAGGCGCGGCAGGCTCATCTGGTCGATCCAGAGATCGTGCGGCGGCAGGCCCTCGGCGCGGGGCACGGCGGCGATGCCGTGGCTGGCCAGCAGGGGGACGAGCGAGGCGGCGCAGGCCAGGGTGACGCGGGCGCCGCCTTCGGTGGCGGCGCGGGCGGCCAGGGGCGCGAGGTAGCGGGCGAACATGATGGTGTCGCCCATGCCCTGCCCGGCATGGACCAGGAGATGGCGGCCCTGGAGGGGTTCGCCCTGCCATTCCGGCCGGGCACCGGGGGCGGTGGCGAGGGCGGCGAAATCCGGCGCGAAGCGGGGGTGGCGCTTGCGCCATTCGGCATCCTCGAAGCCGCCTTCGAGATCGCCGGCGAGGAGGCGGGCGATGGCGCGGTTCCAGTAGGCGGGGGCGTAGCCGGGTGCTGCCTCGATGGCGGCGGTGCAGGCGGAGACGGCTTCGGGCAGGCGGGCTTCGGCGGTGAGGACGGCGCCGAGGCTGGCATAGGCTTCCGCGAGGCCGGGCGGGGGGGCGCCGGGGGTGCGGGCGGGGAGGGCTGCCGGCGCGGGGGTGGCGCGGGCGATGGCCTGGCGGAGGAGATCCAGCGCGGTGGCGGTATCGCCGGAATCGGCGCGGGCATTGGCCATGGCGAGCAGGATGGGGGCCTGGTCTGGTGCCAGGTTCGCGGCACGGTCCAGCGCGGCGACGGCTTCGGGGGCGCGGCCGAGGGCGCGCAGGGCGACGCCGCGGGCGAGCCAGGCATCGGCCATGTCGCCGCGGCGGGCGAGGCCGGCTTCGGCTTCCACCAGGGCGGCTTCGGGCTGGCCGGCGGCGACGAGGTGGCAGGCCAGGGCGGCGCGGGCGCGCGGATCATCCGGCGCGAGGCCGACGGCCTGGCGGGCGGTGGCGACGGCGGCGCGGGGATCGCCGGCGCGGGCCTGGAGCTGGGCGAGGGCGAGGCGTAGGCCGACATCGCGCGGGCGGGTGGCCAGCACGTCCTCCACCAGGGCGATGGCTTCGGGCAGTTCGCCGCACTCGGCGCAGGCGCGGGCCAGGGCGGTGGCGGTATCGGCGTGGCCGGGGCGCAGGGCGATGGCCTGGCGCAGCAGGGCGGCGGCTTCCTGCGGGCGGGCGGTTTCGGTGAGCAGGATGCCAAGCAGGTGCATCGCCTGGGGGAAGTGCCGGGCTTCGGCGAGCACGCCGCGGTAGAGGGCCTCGGCGCGGGTGATGTCGCCGGCCCGATGGGTGGCCAGCGCCTCGGCGAGCCCGGCGAGGGCTTCGGCGGAGGGGACGGACTCGCGCGGCTGGGGGGCGGCGAGGCCCGAGGCGGTGTCGAAGGGCAAGGCGGGGGCTGCCTGGGGGGGCAGGTGCGCGGCGGTGGGGTCGGACATGGCTGGCTCTCCGGGGGCCAACCTGACGTGCAAAGGTGAAGGGACCGCTACCGGGGGGTGCGGTGGGGGGGAAGGTGGGTGGGGGAGGTGGGGAGAGGTGGGGGAGAAGATGGCGGGTCCGCTGCGCGACCCGCCCTACGCGGGGTGGCCTACGCGGGGTGGCCTGGTTCGGTGCCCCAGCGGGCGGCGGCGGCTTCGTCGGTTTCGCGGGCGTCGACCCAGCTATGGGTGCCGTCGGTGAAGGTTTCCTTCTTCCAGAACGGCGCCTTGGTCTTCAGCCAGTCGATCAGGAAGGCGGTGGCTTCCAGCGCATCGTGCCGGTGGGGAGAGGCGGCGAGGACGAGGACGATGGTCTCGCCGGGGGCCATGGGGCCGACGCGGTGGATGAGGGTGGTGGCGAGCAGGTTCCAGCGCGACGCGGCCTGGTCGGCGATGGCGGAGAGGGCCCGTTCCGTCATGCCCGGGTAGTGTTCCAGGGCCATTTCGGTGATCGGGCGGCCCTTGGCGGTGCCGCGGACGGTGCCGATGAAGCTGCCGATGCCGCCAATGTCGGTGCGGATCGTGCCGTCTGGCCCTGACATGAGGGCGGCGAATTCGGCGCCGACATCGATGGGGTCTTGCTGGACGCGGATGGTGGCCATGGACTCAGCCCCCGGTGACCGGCGGGAAGAAGGCGACCTCGTCGCCCGGCGCGATGGTGGCCTCCGGCTGGGCGAAATCCTGGTTGATGGCGCAGCGGACCGGGGCGGTGGTGCCGAAGGCGGCCTCATAGCCCGGGCCGCGGCTGCGCAGCCAGGCGACGAGGGCGGCGACGGTATCGGTGCCCGGGGGTGGGGCGAGTTCCTCCTCCCCGGTGCCGATGCGTTCGCGCAGCCAGGCGAAGTAGAGCAGGCGGAGGGGGCGGGGTTCAGCCATGGCGGGGTGGGATGCGGCTCAGCGCGGGGCCGGGATGGTCTGGGTGGTGCCGTCGGGGCCGATCAGGGTGAGGGTGCCGTTGGCGTTGGGCATGACGATGCCGGTGCGCCCGCCGGGCAGGGTGAAGGTTTCCACGCCGTTGCCGCCCATGATTGTGGTGGCAGGGCCCATCGGGGTTTGCAGGACGCGGCTGGCGGGGGAGGGCTGGGCGGCCGGCGGCAGGGTGGGGGCGGCGGCGCGCGGCGCGGTGAGGGCGGCAGGGGTGGCCGGCGGCGGCGGGGCGGAGGAGCTGCCGCGGGGCACGGGCGCGTCGATCGGCGGGAGGGGGTTGCCCATCTCCCGCTGCATGTCGGACATGGTGCGCGGCGGGGGCAGCGGGCCGGGCCAGACATTGCCGGGCTCGGTCTGCAGGGGTTCGACCTCCTCGCCGGTGCCGGTGACGCGGCGGGCGTTGGCGCTGTCGATGGCGGGGCGGTTGGGGGCGCCGCGCCAGGAGAAGACGTCGCCGAGGAAGCCGCCCATGCCGTCGGCGGGATTGCCCACGTAGGAGGCGCAGCCGGAGAGCAGCAGGGTGGCGGCCAAGGCATAGGCCGCAGGACGGAGGGCGGTGCGCCGCATGGGGGTCTTTTCCTTGTCGGGGCGGGTCCGGGGACGGCGGGGGGCCGGCCGGGGGGCGGTGGGCGAGGTGCCGTGGTGCAATGTGCCCGTGCGGCGGCTTCGGCTCAAGCTTCGGGTCGCAGGGTGGGCAGGGAGGCGGCGATCCAGGCGGCGATGGCCGGGGGATCGGAGAGGGGGAGGCAGAGGCGGTCGCAGCCCTGGAGCGGCGTGTCGGAGGCGACGGCGATGATGTCGGGCCGGCCGGGCCAGATCGGCGGCTTGCCGAGGGACGGGCGGTGGACCTCCAGCTTCGGGTGCGGGGAGGCCTTGTAGCCTTCGACCAGGACGAGGTCGACGGGGGCGAGGCGGGGCAGGAGGTCGGCGAGATCGGGTTCCTCGCCGTGGTTCTCGTGCAGCAGGGCCCAGCGGCGGCCGGCGGCGATCATGACCTCCTGCGCGCCGGCGGCGCGGTGGCGCCAGCTGTCCTTGCCCGGTTGGTCGAGATCGAAATCGTGATGGGCGTGCTTGATGGTGGAGACGGAGAGACCGCGGGCGGCGAGCACGGGGATGAGGGCGGCGAGCAGGGTGGTCTTGCCGCTGCCGGACCAGCCGGTGATGCCGAGCAGGGTCATTCGCGGACGGGATCGGGCGCGCGATGCGGCTGGGAGGCGTGGCGCAGGCCGGCCAGCAGGTAGTCCCAGCCGGTGATGAGGGTGAGGGCGGCGGCGGTGAAGAGCATGGCCTCGCCGATGATCGCCACCGGGAGCCAGGGGATGCCGAGGAACTCGGCCGAGGGGTTGCCGGCGAGCAGCGTGCCGAGGGCGCCCATCTGGACGCCGGTTTTCCACTTGGCCAGCACGGTGACGGGCAGGCCGATGCGCATGCCGGCGAGGTATTCGCGCAGGCCGCTGACCAGGAGCTCCCGCAGCATGATGACGATGGCGGGGTAGAGGCCGAAGGCGCTGAGGCGATCGGTGCCCACCAGCATCATGAGGGCGGCGGCGACGAGGAGCTTGTCGGCTATGGGATCGAGCATGCGGCCGAGATCGGAGGTTTGGCCGTAGTCGCGGGCGAGCTTGCCGTCGAAATAGTCGGTGATGCCGGCCAGGCCGAAGATGACGCAGGCGGCGAAATCGGTGGCGGGGCTGCGGATGGAGGCGAGCACCACCATCACCGGGATGGCGGCGATGCGGGACAGTGTCAGGACGTTGGGCAGGTCGGTCATCATGCGGGGCGGACAGTAGAGGGAAATTCGCGCGCGGTCAGCCCGCGGTATTTGACGATTGGGGGACGCTGGCGTAGCGGGGCGGCATGACCCAAGCGCCCGCCGGCATCTGGCCGATCCTGTATGCGTTCTTCACCCGCGCGGGGGGGCTCGATCGTGCGGCGATGCGGTTGCAGGCGCGGGCCGTGCTGGCGGCAGGCGCCCCGGGGATGGCGGTGATGGGGCTCGCCACCGAGGTGGGGAAGCTCTCGCCGGCCGAGCGGCGGCAGGTGGTGGAATGGGCGGCCGAAGACCTCGGCGGGCGGATTCCGCTGGCGGTGACGATCTTCGGGGCGACGGTGGAGGAGCAGCGTGCCGCGGTGGCGCAGGCGGCTGCGTGCGGGGCGGCGTGGGTGGTGCTGCAGCCGCCGCGAATCCCGGGGATTTCGGAAGCCGAACTGGTGGATTTCTTTGCCGCGGTGATCGACCGGTCGCCGGTGCCGGCGGGGATCCAGAATGCGCCGGAGCTGATCGGGATCGGGCTGGGGCCGGCGGCGATCGCGGAGCTGGCGCGGCGCTGTGCGAATTTCACCGTGCTGAAGGGCGAAGGGCCGGCGACGCTGATCGCGCGGGTGGTGGAGGAAACGGACGGCAAGCTCGCCGTGTTCAACGGGCGCGGCGGGCTGGAACTGCCGGACAATCTGCGCGCGGGATGCGCCGGGCTGATCCCGGCGCCGGATTGCTTCGAGGCGCAGATCGCCATCTACGACGCCATGCGGCGCGGGGACGACGCAGACGCAGAGCGGCTGTACCGGGAGATCCTGCCGGCGATCGTGTTCGTGATGCAGTCCGTGGACCACCTGATCTGCTACGGCAAACGACTGACCGCGGCGCGGCTGGGACTGACCGTGTTCGACCGCGAGCCCGGCCTGGCCCCCAACGCCTTCGGCCTCGCCGCCGTCGACCGGTTCGCCCGGGCGCTGGGGGGGATGAAGACGTAGGAAGGCAAGGCCAGGGGCTTTGCCCCTGGACCCCACCAGGGACCTGAGGTCCCTGGACCCACATGAGTTCCGCCTTCGGCGGGGAGGGGCCGTCGAGGCGGT
>JAIXTK010000213.1 GCA_027483995.1 Acetobacteraceae bacterium | reverse complement strand
GTGGCCGCGCCGGCTGGGTTCCGGGGGGGCTGGCAGGGCGAGTTGGGGCGGCAGGGCCTTTTCGCCCTTCAGGCGGGATTGCTTGGCTTCGAGGATGAAGGCGCCGCGCTTGTAGAGGTCTATGCGGCGGGCGGTGGTGGTTCCGCCGGGCTGGGGTTCATCGACGCGGCGTTCGAAGACGTAGTCGTTGGTTTCGTTGGTGGCGCTGGCGGGGTTGGGGCGCGGGAGGGCGAGGGCGACGCAGAGTTCGGACAGGAAGAGCGGGAAGTTGGCGCGTTCCTGGCCGCCTTCCTGGCCTTGCCACCGGTTAATGAAAGCTTCCAGGCTGTCGGGGGTCGGGGCCGGCATAACCGGAGGGTAGGCCGGGACGATGACATTCCGCAAGAATAGAGGCGGATTGTATGCGGGGGGCCGTTCTTCTTAGTGGGGGTCCAGGGGCCCCTGGCTCCTGGCGGGTGCAGGGCGGAGCCCTGCTGCTTCCCCTTGCGGCGGGGCGATGTCCCGCTGCTTCCTGGGGGGGCTGGGAGAAGAAAGAGCCCCCCTCCGGCTCCCCCCGTGAAGAACGGGGGGAGGGAAGTCTCGGTTAGGCGGCGTCGACTTCGGCGCTGCGCTTTTCGTGGCGCTTGCGCTCGTGCGGGTCGAGGTAGCGCTTGCGGATGCGGATGGCGGTGGGGGTGACTTCGACGAGTTCGTCGTCTTCGATGTAGGCGATGGCTTGTTCGAGGCTCATGCGGCGGGGCGGGATGAGGAGCATGGCCTCGTCCTTGCCGGCGGCGCGGATGTTGGTGAGCTTCTTTTCCTTGATGGCGTTCACGTCGAGGTCGGAGTCGCGGCTGTGTTCGCCGAGGATCATGCCGAGGTAGATTTTTTCGCCGGGGTCGACGAAGAGGGTGCCGCGCTCCTGGAGGTACCACAGGGAGTATTGGATGGCTTCGCCGTCGCTGTTCGAGATCAGGCTGCCGTTGCGGCGGCCTTCGATGGCGCCGGCCCAGGGCTCATAGCCCTTGAAGATGCGGTTCATGATGCCGGTGCCGCGGGTATCGGTGAGGAATTCGCCGTGGTAGCCGATGAGGCCGCGCGAGGGCATGTGGAAGGTGAGGCGGACCTTGCCGCCGCCGGAGGGGCGCATGTCTTGCATGACGCCCTTCCGCTTGCTGATCTTTTCCACGACGACGCCGGTGTAGGGCTCGTCCACATCGACCAGGACTTCCTCCATCGGCTCTTCGCGTTCGCCGGTTTCGGGGTTCGGGCGGGTGAGGACGCGGGGGCGGCCGATGGTGAGTTCGAAGCCTTCGCGGCGCATGGTTTCGATGAGCACGCCGAGCTGGAGTTCGCCGCGGCCGGCGACCTCGAATGCGTCGGTTTCGTTGGACGAGGTGACCTTGATGGCGACGTTGCCTTCGGTTTCGCGAAGGAGGCGGTCGCGGATCTGGCGCGAGGTGACCTTCTTGCCTTCGCGGCCGCCGAGGGGGCCGTCGTTGATGCGGAAGGTCATGGCCAGCGTCGGCGGGTCCACCGGGGTGGCGGGCAGGGGGGCGGCCACGGCGGGGTCGCAGATGGTGTCGGGGATGGTGGCGTCGGTCATGCCGGCGATGGCGATGATGTCGCCGGGTTCGGCTTCCTCGATGTTGACGCGCTCGAGGCCGCGGAAGCCCATGAGCTTGGTGAGGCGGCCGGTTTCGACGACGGAGCCATCGGAGCGCAGGACCTTGAGCGGCATGTTGAGGCGCGGGCGGCCCTGTTCGACGCGGCCGGTCAGCACGCGGCCGAGGAAGTTGTCGTAATCGAGGATGGAGGCGACCATGGCGAAGGGCGCTTCCTGGTCGCGGACGGGGGGCTGCACGTGGCGCAGCACCAGGTCGAACATGGGCGAGAGGTCCTTGCGCTCGTCATCGAGCGAGACCACGGCCCAGCCCTGGCGGCCCGAGGCGAAGAGCATGGGGAAATCGAGCTGGGTGTCGTCCGCGCCGAGGGCGGCGAAGAGGTCGAACATCTCTTCGTGCACTTCGTCGGGGCGGGCATCCTGGCGGTCGATCTTGTTGACGACGACGATGGGCTTGAGGCCCTGGGCGAGGGCCTTGGTGAGGACGAACTTGGTCTGGGGGAGCACGCCTTCGGCGGCATCGACCAGGACGATGGCGCCATCGACCATGTTCAGGATGCGCTCGACCTCGCCGCCGAAATCGGCGTGGCCGGGGGTGTCGACGATGTTGATGCGGGTGAGCTCGCCATCGGGCTTGGGCCACATCACGGCGGTGCACTTGGCGAGGATGGTGATGCCGCGTTCGCGTTCGAGGTCGTTGCGGTCCAGCGCGCGCTCGGCGACCTGCTGATGCTCTCGGAAGGCACCGGACTGCTTCAGCAGCTGGTCGACCAGCGTGGTTTTGCCATGGTCGACATGGGCGATGATCGCGATGTTGCGGATTTCCATGGTGCCGTCCGGACGCAGGTGGGGGAGGCGCGACCCGGTTGGGGGCACCTTATGCTGCGGTGCACATAGGGGAATGGGCGGGGAAATGCGAGCGAAACCGGCGCCGGGCAGCCCTGCGCCGGAGGTTTCACGCGGGTGTCATCTGGAGGGGGGCTCAACAGGGGGAAGGCCAGGGCTCTGCCCTGGACCCGCAAAGGGCCGGCGGCCCTTTGATCCCCATTTTCTTCAGGGAGGATAGGGGGCCGGGGCTTGGCGTTTGGCGGGGCTATTCGGCCCCGACGCTCTCGGTGCCGTTGAGGTGGACGGCGTTGCTGTTGGCGGGGGTGGGGCGGGGGACGGCGCGGAACAGGCTGGGATCGGCGATGACGTAGCCCTGGCGGCGGGCGGAGAGGATCACGCGTTCCGAGGCGCCCTGGCTGGCGAGCTTGCGGCGGAGTTTCATGACCAGCTGGTCCACCGAGCGGTCATCGGCGTGCAGCGGGCGCTTGAGGGCGATGCGGCTGAGCCATTCGCGGGAGACGGAGACGCCGCCGGCATCGAGCAGGGTATCGAGCGCCGACATCTCGGCTTCGGTGAGGGAGGTGCGCTCGCCAGTGGCGCCGATGAGGCAGCGCTGGGAGGGGTCTATGTAGATGCGCATCATGCGATCGGATTGCGGGCGGTGCAGGCGGCGGTGCAGGGCGCGGATGCGGGCGACGAGCTCGCGGGCGGGGGCGGGCTTGACCATGTAGTCGTCCGCGCCCGTTTCCAGGGCCATGACGCGGGCGGATTCCTCATCATTGGCGGTGAGGAGGATGATGCCGCAATCGCCGGGGGTGGCGAAGCGTTCGACCAGGTCGAAGCCTTCGACATCGGGCAGGCCGAGATCGATCAGGGCGATATCGGGGCGGAATTCCTGCTTGCGTTCCCAGGCCTCGGCGCCGGTTTCGGCGATTTCCACCTCCATGCCGGCCTGGAGCAGGACGGCCTGGACGGAGATGGCGACCGTGCGCACATCCTCCACCACCAGCACGCGGATCTGCTGGACGGGCTTGCGGGCGGACGGGCGGAGCTGGACGGGACGCGGGGGTGCCATGGGCGAGGGAATCCATGTCGGTGGGCATGGAACCGCCATCATGCCATCGTCATTGCTGATTCGCACCATCGAACATCGCAGGCCTGATGCCCGGGTGGCGGGCGGGCGCCGCGATATGCGCGGTATGGGGAACGGAACGGCGGATTCTCTCCCCACCGCGTTAATTTAGGATCAACGACGTTCCAGAGAGGTTACATCGGTTCAGGTCTCGGCGAGCGAGCGCCATTCCTCTTCCGTGACCGTGCGGACGCCGAGTTCGGCGGCTTT
>JAIXTK010000118.1 GCA_027483995.1 Acetobacteraceae bacterium | reverse complement strand
GACCCCGATACCTTTTCCGCCTTCGGCGGGGAGGGGCCGCCCGGGTCTCTCCACCGCCTCGACGGCCCCTCCCCGCCGAAGGCGGAACTATTGTGGGTCCAGGGACCTCAGGTCCCTGGCGGGTCCAGGGCAGAGCCCTGGCCTTCCCTTGCCCTCCATCCCTGCACCAACCCGCCCTGCCGGCTTGTGCCGCGCGGGGTGATAACGCGTGAGGAGTTCACATGCCGATTTCGAACTTTCCGGCGGCGCTGCAGCCGATCATTCAGCTGGGTTATCTCGAGCGCGAGTTCGAGCAGGCGTTGCGGTCTCGTTTGGGGTATCGGGCGATTGCCGACCGGATGAGCTTCAACGTGGGCATTGGCGAGACGCTCACCAAGACCCGCGCCGGGCTGAAGACTGCGGTGACCACGCCGCTGGCGGCCAACACCAACACCAACTTCGACAACGGGCTGGTGCCGAGCAGCTTCGGGGTGGAGCAGTTCACCATCACGCTCGACCATTACGCCGCGACAACCGACCTCAACATGGTCACCAGCCGCGTGGGCATTGCCAGCCAGTTCCTGCAGAACGCGGCGACCAATGGCGAGCAGGCGGCGCGCAGCCTGGATGAGATCGCGCGCAACGTGCTGTTCAACGCCTATTTCGGCGGCAACACCCGCGTGCGCACCACGCTGGGCGCGGCGGGGCCGAACGTGGCGGTGGAGGATGTGCGCGGGTTCGAGCGCGTGTTCGTCAATGGCGTGCAGGTGCCGGTGGGTGCCGGTGCCACGCTGGGCGTGGTGATCGGCAGCAACAGCTACACCCTGGTGGGCGTGACGGTGGATGCCACCAACCTGGCCACCACGCCGGGGGCGCGGTCTGGCGTGCTGAGCTTCAGCACCAACGTGACGGTGCCGGATGGCACCGCGGGCAACGCGGTGGTGGCGGCCAACGCCAGCACCATCCATCGCCCCGGCAACCGCGCCACCGCGCTGGCGCTGACGGCGGCGGATACGCTGAACATGGGCACGCTGCTGAACGCGGTGGCCACGCTGCGCAGCAACGCGGTGCCGACGGTGGACGGGGTGTACAATTGCTACCTCGATCCCGTCTCCGCCCGGCAGTTGTTCAGCGATGCGGAGTTCCGCCAGTTGTTCACCGGCGTCACTGGTGCGAGCCAGGTGTACACCAAGGGGCTGATCAACGAGTTCCTTGGCCTGCGCTTCATCCCCACCAACGAGGCCTATGTGCAGAACCACCCGGGCATCAACGGCGCGGTGATCCGCCGGCCGATCGTGTGCGGGCAGGGGGCGCTGATCGAGGGCAGCTATGCCGGCATGGGGGCGGATGACACCGCGCCGGCGAATTCCATCGTTTCGATCGTGGATGGGGTGGCGATGGTGACGCGCGAGCCGGTGGACCGGCTGCAGCAGATCATCGCGCAGAGCTGGTACTGGATGGGTGGCTACTGCGCGCCGAGCGACACCACCACCACCACGGCCACCGTGCCCACGGCCAACAACGCCGCCTTCAAGCGCGCGGTGATGATCGAGCACGTTGGCTAGTACCTGGCGGCGGGGGGCTGAAACCCCCTGCCGCCACCCCTGCGCGGAGGATGGGATGGCGTTCACCGAAGCGGAACGAACGGATATCCGCAGGCATTGCGGCTACCCCGCCTATGGCAGCGGGGCGGAGGGCTTCCAGGGCTGGCGCTTCCACCAGGCCTACGGGCTGATGGAATTCCGCATGATCCGCATGTCCGGCACCGAAGAGGCGGTCACGCGGCAATACCTCGCGACGCTGGCCGAGCTGGAAGTGGCGATCCCGCAGAGCGGCGCGATGCTGGATACCAGCGAGGCCGCGGTGTGGAAGCGCAACCCGCGCGAGCTGCGGGAACGCACGGCGCTGTTCGACGACTGGCGCCGCCGGCTGTGCGGCTTCCTGGGCATCCCACCAGGCCCGGCCCTGCGGGATGGCGGGGTGACGCTGGTGGTGTGAGGCCACTGGCGGCGGCGGATGGATGTTCCTTGGCATGGCGTGCGGAGACGCATGCGCAACGGTCGGCCCGGGCATGCCCGGGCGGCGAGGCGGAATGATGCAAGCAGGGCGCGTGCAGGATGCGATCTACCGGGGGCTCGGCCGGGCCGGGCTGGTGGTGGGCGATTGGTGTGAGCTGTTCCGGCCGGACGGGGGCGAGGCGCCACTGGGGGCCACGCGCCGGGTGTTGCGGCTGATGGCCGCCTTCACCGCGCCGGATGGGCGCTTCGCCCGGCCGCCGACGCATGGCCAGGTGTACTGGCATGGGTTGTTCGATGCCGCGTATTCGCGTGCTGGGGACTACATCAGGCGCGCGGATGGCGCGGTGTGGTTCGTGGCGGCGCAGCCGGCGCTGCATCCCGTGCTGTGCGTGCGGGCCAACCGGGTGATCGATGTGGTGCGGCCGGTGCATGTGGCGGGGCCGGGGCTGGCCCCCTATGGCGGCGGTGCCGCGCCGCAGGCGGTGCTGACGGGCTGGCCGGTGAGCATGGTGCGCAGCGGCGGCGCCGGGCTGGGCGAGGCGGATCTGCCGGAGGCGCTGCAGGGCGGCACCTGGACGGTGCTGCTGCCGGCGCTGCCCGGCGTGGTGCTGCGCGAGGGCGACCGGGTGCAGGACGATCTCGGGCGGCTGGGGGTGATTGCGCAGGCGGAACTCTCGGAGCCCGGCTGGCGCCTGGCCGTGCGCCGGGCGGGGAGCTAGCGATGGCCGACATGTCTGACGTGGAGGCGGCGCTGCTGCGCCTGGCTTCCGATGTGATCTATCCCGAAGGCCCGCAGGCGCCCAGCACGCTGGGCCGCGCCTGCCTGCTGTATCGCGGCTGGCCGCAGGCGGCGGCGCTGGATGCGGATCTTGCCGCCGGGCGCCTGCATGTCACGGTTTCGCCCGAGGCGCGGCCCCAGGCCGTGACCACGCGGTATCCGGACCGGTGGGACGAGGTGGCCGCCCCCGCGCCGGGGCTTTCGGTGGTGGTGAACGGGCGCAGCGCCACCGTTGAGGGCAGCGCGCATCCGGGCCAGGTGGCCGGGCTGATGGTGGATGGCATGGCCGTGGTGCACCGCACCGCGCCGGGCGATACGCCGGCGATGGTGGCCGCGGTGCTGGCCACCTATCTGCGCACCCGCCGCATCGTGACGGTGGAGGGCGCCACGCTCACGGTGGCCGGCACTGGGCCGATGGTGGGGCGCGTGGTGGCCGACCGCACGCTGCGGCGCGAGACGCGGCGGCAGCGCCAGGTGTTCCGCCTGACCGCCTGGTGCCCGGAGCCCGGGCTGCGTGATGCGCTGTCCTCCGCCTTGGATGCCGCCTTCTCGGCGGTGGATTTCATCGACCTGCCGGATGGCACGCGCGGCCGGCTGCTGTTCCGCGGCAGCACGGTCAGCGACCAGGGCCGCACCGCGCGGGTGTATCGGCGCGACCTGCTCTACGCGGTGGATTACGCCACCACGGTGCAGGAGGTGCGCCCGGCCATGATCTTCGGCGACATGCGCGTGGGCCCCGGCGGGGCCTCGGCGCGGTCTGCCATTTCCTAGAACGCATCTCGGGGTTTCGGGAGAACAGCATGAATGTGCATCTGGTGGTCGTGCGCGCCTTCGGGCCGTACGCGAAGGGCGATGTGGTGACGGCGCTGGCCGAGGTTGCGGAGATCCTGGCCGGCGAACACGCAGGCCACGTGGTTCGCGTTCGCGCCCCCTCTTCGACTTCCAACACGATGGAGGGCTGAGCCATGCCGATCGTCCAGCAGGGCAGCATCAACACCACCGCGCTGATCGTGCCTGATCTGTACGTGCAGATCGTGCCGCCGCAGAACCTGGTGATCAACGGCGTGCCCACCAACGTGGTGGGCGTGGCCGGCACCGCGAGCTGGGGGCCGGTGGGTGAGCCGGTGATCGTGGGCTCCATGAGCGACTACGCGGCCAGCTTCGGCCCCGTGGTGGCACGCAAGCACGACATGGGCACCCAGGTGGCCACCGCCGTGCAGCAGGGTGCCGCCGATTTCCGTTGCGTTCGCGTGACAGACGGCACGGATACCGCCGCCGCCTTCATGATCCCGACCACGGGCTTCATCCTGACCGCGCTCTACACCGGCAGCCGCGGCAACCAGATTGCCATCACCCTGGCGCCCGGCAGCCGCGCTGGTAGCTGGCGCTTTACCGTCACGCTGCCCGGCCTGGTGCCGGAGGTGTACGACAACATCAGCGGCACCGGCGCGGCGTTCTGGCAGGCGCTGGCCGCCGCCATCAACACCGGCCAGGGGCCGCAGCGCGGGCCCAGCCGCATCGTGGTGGCCAATGCCGGCACCACCGCCGTGGCGCCCGTTTCCTTCGCCTGGGATTTCGGCACCGGGGCCGTGGGCACCGATGGCGCCGGCATCTCCGCCACCCATCTGGTGGGCGTGGATACCGCCCCGCGCCGGGGCATGTATGCGCTGCGCGGCCAGCGCTGCTCCATCGCGCTGTTGGCCGATGCCGATGCCACCGCCCAATGGGGCGCCCAAGCCCAGTTCGGGCTCTCCGAAGGGATCTACATGATCCTCACCGGGGCGGCCGGCGAAGGCATCAGCGCCGCCATCGCCAACAAGGCCGCGGCCGGCCTGGACAGCTATGCCTGCAAGCTGATGCTGGGCGACTGGGTGTGGTGGAACGACCAGGCCAACGCCACGCTGCGCCTGGTCTCCCCGCAAGGCTTCGTGGCCGGGCGGCTGGCCAACCTCTCGCCCGAGCAATCCAGCCTCAACAAGCCGCTCTATGGCATTGCCGGCACGCAGCGCAGCGGGGCACCCGGCAGCGGGCAGCGCGGTACCTTTTCGGCCGCGGAACTCTCCGCCCTGTTCACCGCCGGGCTGGACGTGATCGCCAACCCGCAACCCGGCGGCAGCTTCTGGGGCGTGCGCGGCGGCCACAACAGCAGCAGCAACGCGGCCATCAGCGGCGACAACTACACCCGCCTGACCAACTACCTCGCCGCCTCGCTCAACGCCGGCATGGGGCAATATGTGGGCCAGGTGATCAACCGCGACCTGTTCCGCCGCATCCGCGCCACCCTGCTCTCCTTCCTGCAGAACATGCTGGGCCAGGGGCTGCTGGGCACGCGCGACGGATCGCTGCCCTTCAGCGTGATCTGCGATGCCAGCAACAATCCGCTGGAACGCACCGGCCTGGGCTACGTGCAGGCCGATGTGCAGGTGCAATACCAGGCGATCAACGAGAAATTCATCGTGAACCTCGAAGGCGGCCAAACCGTCGCCGTCGCGCGGCAAACCCTGCCCACCACGCCGGGCGCGCTGGTGGCGTAGGAAGGCCAGGGGCTTTGCCCCTGGACCCCACCAGGGACCTGAGGTCCCTGGACCCGCGTCAGTTGTTCCGCCTTCGGCGGGAGGGGCCGACGCGGCGCGCGACACAGGCGGGGCAGGCCCCTCCCGCCGAAGGCGGATAAGTAATGGGGTCTGGGGCCTAAGGCCCCAGCGGGTCCAGGGCGGAGCCCTGGCCTTTCCTTCGCATCCAGGGAGCATGGCATGGCGAGCAATGAGTTTTCGGTGGGGCGGGATTGTCAGTTGGTGGTGATGGGGCCGTTCGGGCGGGTGGATTTGTCGCACGTGACGGGTTTCGACAGCCGCCAGCAGACCGCGTCCATTCGGATTGAACGGATTGATGGGCGGCAGATGGCGGCGGAGTTGCCGAAGGGCTGGGAGGGGATGTTCGAGCTGGAGCGTGGCAGCTCGGCGGCGGACGACTTCATTGCCCGGATCGAGGCGGCGTATGAGCAGGGCGGCGCGGTGCCGGCGGGCACGCTCTACCAGTACATTGCGGAGCCGGACGGGTCCACCAGCACCTACCAGTATGATGGCGCGGTGTTCCGCTTTGCCCAGGCGGGGCAGTGGCGCGGCGATGCCAGCGTGCGGCAGCGGCTGGAGTTCTTTGCCAGCAGCAGGAGGCGCATCTGATGGAAGATGAGGTGATCGACACGCGCGGCCGGGTGCTGCAGCTGCGCAAGCTGTCCGTGCTCGACCGGCTGCGGCTGTTCGAGGCGGCCGGCGCCGAGCTGTCGCGCAATGATCGCTGGCTGGGGCTGGCGGTGTTGGCCGCCAGTGTTGGCGCGATCGATGGCGTGCCGGTGCCGTTGCCGGCGAGCAAGGCGGGCATCGAGGCGGCGGTGCAGCGGCTGGACGAGGCGGGCCTGGCGGCGGTGGCTGCGGGGCTGCAGCCGGAGCCGGGTTTCGACAAGGCGCTGGCGGGAAACTGAGCCGGCACCCCGAGCTGCGCGACGTGCTGTATCTGGCGATGCACGGGGTGCCCTTTGAGACCGCGGCCAGTCTTTCGGCGACGCAACGCTTTGCCTGGGTGGTGGCGGTGGGCCAGCTGAAGGGCCGCGCCTTCGATTGGGACAGCCTTTCCTGGAGGGAATGATGACCGAGGACGGGGTGCCCGGCGCGGAGCTTCCGCTGGAGGATCGGCTGGGCGAGGCCGCGCTGGCCGCTGTCATGGGCGATCCCTACGAGGTGGGCCTGCGCATTGCGTTGGATGATGGTGTGGCCGCGGCTTTGCCGGCGGTGACGCGCGAGCTGGCCGTGCTGGACCGCGCCGTGGGCGTGGTCCGCACCGGCCTGGCGGGGCTGGCGGGATGGGCGCCGGCGGCGGTGGTGCCGCCCCTGCCCGAGGCGGGGGCTCCGGGGGGCGATGCGGCCCCCGAGCCGCCCCGCGCCCAGGCCAGCCCCGCCGACCCCCTGCCGGCCTCGCGCACGGCGGCGCCGGTGGCGCCCGTGGCGCGCGAGACGCCGTTCGGTGGCGTGCTGCGCGCGGCGGAGCGGGCGGCGGCGGAGGTGGGGCCGGCCGTGCCGGCGGTCGCCGCGCCGGCGCCTGCGGTGGCGCCGCGCTCGGCCGTGGCGAAACCTGAAGCGCTGGACTGGGCCGGCATGGACTGGCCTGCGATCGCGGCGGTGCCTGGTGTGGCTCCGGCCGCGCCTGTTGCTTCGCCCGTGGCGCCGGCGGTGGAGGTGCCTGCCGCCGCGGCGCCGGTGCCGGCCTGGCCCGGCGTGCAGGGCGCGCTGGGCGCGGCCCCCTCGGCCGCCCCGCCGGCGCTGCCGCCTGCGCTGCTCTCCCCGCCCGACTTTGCCGAGCCGGCGCCGCAGCCGGTGCAGGGGGAGGAAGGGGCGGAGGCGGAAGAGCGCGCGATGCAGGGCACGCTGGAGATCGACGGCGCGCTGCTGGGCCGCTTCGTGGCCGAGCACCTGGCCCGTGAGGCAGGCCGCCCGCCTGCGGGCATGACGGGGTTCGATCCGCTGCTCTCGCCGCAATGGGCGGGGGCGCTTCAGGGGTAGGGGCGATGGAACGGGAAGGGAGTGCGGGCGAGGTGCTGCGCCTGCCCTTCGTGTTCGTGCCCAACGGGGCCGAGGTGCCGGCGGCGTGGCGGGCGGCGCATCCGGAGTCGGTGAGCCTGCCGGCGCGGCTGGTGGTGCAGATTCCGTCCGCGATGCGGCAGGGCGACCCCGTGACGCGGCCGCAGTTGCAGCATGTGCAATGGTGGCTGTCGCCTCTTCTGGCCACGAAGCCTCCGGTCGGGCCGACGCCGCGCCCGATGGTGCGAATTCCACGCCAGAGCGGTAAGGAGGCGGCAAAGGATACGCCAAGTTGGGCTCGAGGCCTGCCGCGGCATGTCGGTGAGACACCGGCCCAGTATGCACGCCGGTTGATGGACCAGCGGTATGGGCGGGGTGAATGGGAGCGGCTGGCTGACAGGCTGGATGAGCTGAGCAAGATTCAGAAATACGGTTCGAGAGCGTTCCGCGATCCGGGTATTCTGCCTTGGACCATTGAACAGGAAGAGGACAGTGAAGGTGCCTGACGGGAACGGAGCGACAGGCAGCGCGCATGTGGTATGGTCCGTCTGGCATTTCCTGGCGGCAGGGTCCGAGTTGGGATCCGAGGACCGCGACAATCCGCATCTGCTCATCGGTTTCTTCGCCACCGAGGCCGCGGCACGCGATATGGTGGAGAGGTTCAGGCGCTCCGCCCGCTTTCACGCCTTCCCGACCGGCTTTCGTATTTGGCAGGAGCCCCTGGACGGAAGCGGCGCGTGGGAGCAGGGGTTCAGCGACAGCTGGGACGACCCGCAACCGCCTGTCGCTGACGACGAAGGGCGGAGTTTGCCGGACCCGATGCCGGCCCGGCTTTCAGCTTGGCTGTGGAACGTCCGGCACTTCAAGGTGCCGAGCGCCATGGCGCAGCCCGAGCCGCACGGCGCCAAGGGCATCGGCCTGTTCTCGAGCCTCGCGAATGCCGAGGCAGTGATCGCGCATCGCCAGCGGCAGCCTGGCTTCCGCGATTGGCCGCACGGCTTTCGCATCTTCCGGCGCCGGCTGGGCGTGGCCTTCGGGGTGGAAGGGCTTCACGAGCGCTATGGCTGGGAGGCCTGGCGGGACTCGATGCGCGGTTGAGAGATGGCAGGCATGACGGACGATGGCACCGCCCTGGAGCACCCCGAAGATCTGCCTTGGCGCCTGGCGCTGCGTGTGCATCATCCCTCGGCCGATCTGTCGGATGTGGCAAAGCGCGTGAGAGATGTCTTTGGCGTGCCGGGGATGTGACCCCCATGCCAAGCCGGCAGGACAGAAGGAGCCGACCTCCTATTGCCTAATCGACTGGTTGGACACCGAGGGCACCATCGCGACCGCGCTGGCCGACGCCACCGACGCCACCGACGCGGCCTCGGTATTGCGGGAGGCGTTTCGGGCAATCAATGCTTCGGGTGGGCATCTTGATTTTTTTGTCGGGTTGTTCGTGGACTAGATGGTGGGCTTTGCACTGCCGCCATGTTTACTGATGAGGCTCGGCGAAGCCGGTATCGCGCGGGAGTTCGACATTTACGGACCGCCGCCGAAGGGATAGCGCGCAGGCTGGGGCACGCCCGAAACGACGGGGATCGCGGCAATGGCAACCGGTGATGCTGTGGACGATCCTTCCGACGGGCAGCACTGGGTGCTCTCATTCCGTGCCCACCACCCTTACGCCGATCTCGCAGCGCTTGCGGAGCGGGTTGGCGAAGCCTTCGGCGCAGATCGGCGCGTGCTGTGGCGGGAAGGCGAGATGGATTCGCGCGCAAGGCCGCCGAAGCCGCGAAGCTCTTCCTACTGTTCCGTGCGCTGGCCCAACCGGGGCGGGAGCTTTGAACAGGCGTTGGAGGACGCGCTGGCGGCCCTGGCGCCGTTGCAGGCCGAGCCTGCGGAGTTGCGTGCCACGGGTGGGCGGTTCGATTTTTTCGCGGGACTGTTCTTCCTGCGCACCATGGGCGTTGCACTGCCTCCCGCACTGTTGGCGCGCCTCGGCGCGGCCGGGGTGGAACTGCAGCTTGATCTCTACGGAGGCGGTGCCGGGGCGTGACCGATGCGGGGCCGCCGACAGTTTGGTCGTTGTGGCATTTCCTGGCGGCAGGGCAGTGGCAAGGGAGAGTGGGATGACTGCCGAGGTGTTGCGACTGCCCTTCGTGTTCATCCCGGATGGCGCCGAGGCGCCGGCCGCATGGCGCGCGGCGCATCCTGATGCGATCAGCCTGCCGGCGCGGCTGGTGTGGCGACGACGCGACGCTGCGGGTGTGCACATCCAGACCGTGCAGGACCGGCGCCCTGGCGCCCGGCAGCTGAGCGAAGGTGGGCTGGTAACGCTGCGGCGGCTGACGCGCCCCTTGGTCGATCGGGAAGGCCAGCCGGTCATCGGGGGCAGTGGACGACCGGTCGAGTTCCCGAGCACGCTCCCGCCGACATTCTTCGTCGAACAAGGCGAGCGCCTGCGCAACCTTGCGCCAGAGGTGTTGTTGACACAACTCGCCATGGACCTCGTTAAGTTCCGGCATTTCCGCCCATGGGATGCACAACGCATGGATGGCGAGTTCTTCGACGAATGGGTCGACTACGCCACCGTGGCTATCGGCCTCTATGCAGCGGCGGCGGGCATGCCGCTTGACGGGATATTAAGGATTCAGGACGAATACGCCCGGTGGTTTTCAGACTTTAAGGACGCAAAGCGCGACCCGGTCTACCGCCATCTGCGAGTGGACAATGTGCGAAACACGCGGTTGGGATACGAGCTTTACCACTCGGGAAGGATAGGGCCCCAGTGACCAGCCATCGCGACCGTTGCCGGGCGGCATGTCGATGATATGGCCGTTCTTCCGTATCGTTCGCGCCATCGTTTGCGGGGTCGCGGTGCTCTGGCTGCTGTGCTCGGGGTTCCTCTGGTACATGCGTCCAAGTGGGCTGGAATGCGAGCATCTGGAAACATCGCTGCCGCTGGCCTCCCCCGACGGAGCATTCACGGCGCAGACGGTGAAGGAAGCGTGTGTGGAAGGCCTCTTCTCCACGGTCGTCCGCACGCGCGTGGAGGTCTTAGCGGTCGATGTTGTATCGGCCGCAGCCGATGCGGGAGGTGGCGTGGCTGCCACCGTGCTGACGGTGTGGGAGACACATATGCTACGGCCCGCAGTGGTGATGGCATGGTCGGGGGGGGCGGAGTTGGAGATCCGGCTCATGGAACCGCGCGCGGCCCGGCTTCATCGGACATTGCCGGCCGCGTTGTCCTTGCGCGTTCAGAGCGGGGGGCCTTCGGCGTCGCACCATCCGGGCCGCGCCGGCACGGCGTGTGACACGTGCTGAGGGGGGGCATCGGCCTGGTGCTGGGGCTTGTGCTCGGCATTCTGGCCGCGTGGTGGCGCGGTGACCCGCCGCCGTGCGAGGTGCTCAACCGGGGCGAACCCGTTGCTGCGCCGAACGGCAGTGCCCAGGCCAACTGGCGGAACGAGGCCTGCGGCGATGGCTGGTTCGTGACGGTGATCTTCACTGTCGTTGATGTTACGGCCGGCGAAGCTGCGATCGCGCGCGACGTGGTTCGTGTTTCGGAAACCGACCTGGCCCGGCGGCCTGTGGCCATCGCCTGGCTGGGCCCGCAGCACCTCTCGGTTCACGTGCCGGCCGCGCTTGGCGTGAACGTGCGGCCGTTCGAGGTGCCGGGATTGGCAGTGAGCCTCTCGACCGAGGCGGGCCGGGCGGCATCGGCCCGATGACCCGCAAAGGCATAGAGCAGCCAGCTGTTACTGGCTGGCGTCGCCGCGCAGCCAGCGCCGCCCGCTGGGCGCTGCTTTGGGTGCCACTGGGAGTATGGCTCGGGTTCGTGCGCCCTTGGGCGTCCGACAACCCCTGCTGGCTGCGCAAGGAAGGCCAGGTGCAACTCGCTCCCGATGGCGCCATGGCGATCCAGATGGAGCACGAGGTCTGTGAATACGGCTTCTTCATCACTGATCTTCGTACCCGCCTGGAGGTCTGGCGGGTCTCCGCGCCGGACAAGCGCTACACCCTTGCCACATGGGAATGGCCCGGTGGGAACCATGACAGCGCAACGGTGACGTGGACCGGACCGGGCGCGCTGCACGTGTCCCTCAGCGCCTGGACGGGGTTGACGGTTCCACGCCCGCCCCTGGCCGGGCTGGTCCTCACGGTGACGCAGGCGCCACCCGAGGCAGACGACGCGCGGGGCCATCGGCGGTAGCGCCACCGGCCCGACACACAGACACAGGAGTGCGAGATGTCCGAGTACCTGCTGATCGGGCCGGTGCTGCTGGAGGCGTTCGAGCTGCCGGCACGGGTTTTCTGGGGCGGGCGGCAGCGCCTGGCGGTGCACCGGCTGCCTGGCGGGCGGCGCGTGATCGATGCGCTGGGCCGCGACGATGCCGATATCGCCTGGCAGGGCGTGTTCTCCGGCGAGGATGCCGCCGCCCGTGCGCGCGCCATGGACCTGATGCGCGCCGGCGGGCGCATCTGGCCACTCTCCTGGGCCAGCTGGTTCTATAGCGTAACGGTGCATCGCTTCGAGGCCAGCTACGAGCGCGACAACTGGATCCCCTATCGCATCGCCTGCACCGTGCTGCGCGATGAGGCCGACGGGCTGCTGGACGACGGTGTCTCACTGGCCGCGGGCGCGCTGGCCGATCTCGGCGCGCTGGGCGGGGCGGAGTTCGCGCAGCTTTCCTCCGTGGTGAATGTGGGCGCCATCGTGGGGCTCGCCACCGCGCCGGGGGCGCTGCGCCAGGGCACCGTGGCCCAGCGCCAGGCCCGCGCCGCACTGGCCGAGGAACAGGCCGCACTCGATCGGGCCATTGCCGCGCGCGGCGCCCGGCTGCGCGCTGCCGATCCCGGCACGCCTGCCGGGCTGCGTGCCGCGCGGCAGGAGGCCGGGGCACTCGCCGAATTCGCCCGCGCCCGCGGCCCGCTCGGCCGGGCCCGCGCCGCCGCCGATGCCATTGGATAGGGGACATGCATTGCGAACCATCCTGCAATCCGGCGGCACGCTGTTCCATGTGGCCGCCGCGGAACTCGGCGATGCCACGCAATGGCTGCGCATCGCCCGGCTGAACGGGCTTTCGGATCCGTTGCTGCACGGCGTGGTGGAACTGAAGCTGCCGCCGCTCGACCCCCAGGCAGGAGGCGGCATTGCTGAGCAATAACGTACGCCGCCCGCGCCTGCTCGCCACCGTCAACGGCGCGGTGGTGGCCAACGCCCTCACCGCGCGCATCATCAGCAATAATTTCTACGCCGCCGACCGGTTTTCGCTGGTGGCCGCACTCGGCACTTCCACACCGTACAACTGGCTGTCCTCCGACCGCATGGCGGTACAGATCGGCGTGGCGCTGGATGGCGCCGGCGAAACGCTGATCGAAGGCGAGGTGGACCAGGTGGAGCTGGACCCGATCCGCCGCACCGCCACCCTCACCGGGCGGGACCTCACCGCCCGGCTGATCGAGGCGCGCACGCAGGAAAGCTTCTCCAACCGTACCGCCAGCGAAATCGCCACGCTGCTGGCCGGGCGCCGCGGGCTCGCCGCCGATATCACGCGCACCACCACCCCGGTGGGCCGCTACTGGCAGCTGCAGCGCGACCGCATCACGCTGGACCAGTTCAGCCGCGCCACCACGGAATGGGATTTGCTGGTCACGCTGGCGGGCCTCGAAGGCTTCGATGTGTGGGTTTCCGGCCAAACGCTGCACTTCCGCCCGCGCGCCGCGACCCTCGCCCCCAGCGCCACGCTGCGTGCCACGCCGGGCCTGGCCAATGTGACCGCGCTGCGCCTGGAACGCGCCCTCACCCTGGCGCGCGATATCGAGGTGGTGGTGAAAAGCTGGAATGCCCGCCAGCAACAATCCTTCCTGCGCCGCGCCCGCCGCCGCCGTGGTGGCGCCGCCGGTGAACCGCAACGCTACGTCTACGTCGTGCCCAACCTCATGCCCGACGAAGCGCTGAAACTCGCCCAGCGCAAGCTGGAAGAACTCACCCGCCACGAACGGCGCATCACCGCCGAAATGCCGGGCGAACTCAGCCTCACGCCACGCCAACGCATCCGCCTGGATGGCACGGGAACGGATTTCGACCAGGAGTACTGGATCGACGAAATCACCCGAACCCTGCACCCCACCCAAGGCTTCACCCAAACCCTGCTGGCCCGCAATGCCAGCACCGGCAGCCAGGCCACGACCCCCGTGGCGCGGTAGGGAAGGCAAGGCGAGGGGCTCTGCCCCTCGACCCCGCTGGGGCCTTAGGGCCCAGACGGCTCGACCTTTGCCGCCTGTGGCGGGAGGGGCCGACCCGGTCTGTGTCGCGCGCCGAGACGGCCCCTCCCGCCAAAGGCGGAATGACTCACGTGGGTCCAGGGACCTCAGGTCCCTGGCGGGTCCAGGGCAGAGCCCTGGCCTTTCTTCCTCACCACATCACGGAGGTTCGATGGACCGGCTGTTGAATGCCTGGAAGGCCCAGGCGGCGGCGTTGGATCGTGCGCAGGGGCAGGCCAGGTTTGGTGTGGTGGCCAGTGCCGATCCGGGCCGCCATGCGGTGCGGGTTCGATTGCAGCCGGAGGGGGTGTTGAGCGGCTGGCTGCCGGTGTTGTCGCCGTGGGTGGGGGCGGGCTGGGGCGTGTTCTGCCTGCCCTCGCCGGGCGACCAGGTGCTGGTTCTGGCGCAGGAGGGCGAGGCCGAGCATGGCGTGGTGGTGGGGGGCTGTTTCAGCGACCCCAGGCCGCCGCCGGGCGGGGCGGTGGGGGAGCTGGTGCTGCGGCACGGCTCCGGTGCGGCGTTGCGGTTGGGGAATGACGGCGTGGTGCGTGTGCAGGGCGACCTGCATGTGAGCGGCCGGGTGTTTGACAGCCATGGGCCGCTGGATCGGTTGCGCGACCATTACAACCAGCATGGGCATGCCGGGCTCGGCGCGCCGCCGACGCAGCAGGATTGAGAGGGGGGGAACGATGCCCGATCTGTCGCATGAGTTTGGGGCCGATCTGCTGGCGGGGCCCACCGGGGATTTGGCGGTGGCGGGGGGGGCGG
>JAIXTK010000473.1 GCA_027483995.1 Acetobacteraceae bacterium | reverse complement strand
GCAGACCGGCTGGCAGCCGGCGCGCTGGCCGTGGTGCACCCGCGGCGGCTGGGGCACCGCACGGCCTGGAGCTACTGGTTCCTCACCCGGCAGGAATCGGCCGACCGCCCGGCGGTGCGGCGCCTGCGCGACTGCCTGGCCGGGCTGCTGGCCGGCGGCGCTACAGGATGAACCGGCTCAGATCGCCCTTCTGCGCCAGCGGCGCCACGCGCTCCTTCACATAGGCGGCATCCACCGTCGCGGTCTGGCCGCTGCGGTCGCTGGCGGTGAAGCTGATATCCTCCAGCAGCTTCTCCAGCACGGTGTGCAGGCGCCTTGCGCCGATGTTTTCCACGCGGTCGTTGATGTCGGCGGCGAGGTCGGCCAGGGCGTCGATGGAATCCGCGGTGAAGTCCAGGGTCATGCCTTCGGTGCCGATCAGGGCCTGGTACTGCTTGATCAGGCTGGCTTCCGGCTCCGTGAGGATGCGGCGCAGATCCTCGCGGGTGAGGGGTTGCAGTTCCACGCGGATCGGCAGACGGCCCTGCAGTTCCGGCAGCAGGTCGGCGGGCTTGGAGAGGTGGAAGGCGCCGCTGGCGATGAACAGGATGTGGTCGGTCTTCACCGGGCCGTGCTTGGTGGACACCGTGGTGCCCTCGATCAGCGGCAGCAGGTCGCGCTGCACGCCTTCGCGGGACACGTCGCCGCCGCGCACGCCGCCTTCGCTGCTGCGGGCGATCTTGTCGATCTCATCGAGGAAAACGATGCCGTTGGCCTCGGCATGGGCGACGGCATCGCGGGTGAGGCGCTCGGTGTCTAGCAGCTTGTCGGCTTCCTCGCGCTGCAGGGCCTCGCGGGCGGCATCCACGCGCAGCTTGCGGGTGGTGGGGCGGCCGCCGAACATGCCCTTCATCATCTCGCCGAGATTGATCATCTGGCCCGGCGGCATGCCCGGCATGTCGAACTGGCCGATCGGGCTGGGGCCGGCCTCGGTGAGGCTGATCTCGATCTCCTTGTCCTCGAAATCGCCGTTGCGGAGCATGCGGCGGAACTTGGAGCGGGTGTCGGCACTGGCCTGCTCGCCGCACAGCGCGGTGATGATGCGATCCTCCGCGGCCAGTTCGGCCTTGGCCTGCACATCGCGGCGGCGGCTGTCGCGCAGCATGGTGATGCTGGCTTCCACCAGGTCGCGCACGATGCTTTCCACATCGCGGCCGACATAGCCCACCTCGGTGAACTTGGTGGCCTCCACCTTCAGGAACGGGGCCTGCGCCAGCTTGGCCAGCCGGCGGGCGATCTCGGTCTTGCCGCAGCCGGTGGGGCCGATCATCAGGATGTTCTTCGGCACCACCTCCTCGCGCAGCCCATCGGGCAGGCGCTGGCGGCGCCAGCGGTTGCGCAGCGCGATAGCGACGGCGCGCTTGGCGTCGTTCTGGCCGACGATGAAGCGATCGAGCTCGGAGACGATCTCGCGCGGGGAGTAGGTGGGAACATCCATCACAGGGTTTCCACGGTCAGCGAGTGGTTCGTGTAGACGCAGATATCGCCGGCGATCTTCATCGCCTTGCGGGCGACCTCCTCGGCGGAGAGGCCGGGCATTTCCATCAGCGCGCGGGCGGCGGCGAGGGCGAAATTGCCGCCGGAGCCGATGGCGATCACGCCATCCTCGGGCTCCAGAACGTCGCCATTGCCGGTGAGGGTGAACTGGCGGTCCCGGTCGGCCACGGCCATCATGGCTTCCAGGCGGCGCAGGTAGCGATCCGTGCGCCAATCCTTGGCCAGTTCCACGCAGGCGCGCTCGAGCTGGTTCGGGAAGCGCTCCAGCTTCGCCTCCAGCCGTTCCAGCAGGGTGAAGGCATCGGCGGTGGCGCCGGCGAAGCCCGCCAGAACGGCACCGCCGCCGATGCGGCGCACCTTGCGGGCGTTGCCCTTGATGACGGTGTTGCCGAGGCTCACCTGGCCGTCGCCGGCCATGGCCACGTGGCCGTCGCGGCGGATGCACAGGATGGTGGTGCCGTGCCAGCCCACGGGGTCGTGGGGGGCGGAAGAAGGATGCTGCATAGTCGCGCTAGATGGGCCAGCGGGGGCGGCGCGGCAAGGCGGCGGCACCGCGCCTCCTTCAGGTCAGGTCCGCTTGCGGGGCTTTTTGGGCGGCTTGGCCTGCGCCGTCTTCCAGGCCGCTTCCAGTGCGGCGGCCAGTTCATCCTCCGACAAGGCGGCCAGCGTGGCGCGGGTCCAGCCCTGCCGGCCCCAGGCATCCGGCGTTGGCGCGAAGGCCCCTGGCGCCAGGGTGCAGCGGAATTCCTGCTCCTCCGGCGTGAGCTTGAGGTTGGCGGTCTGCCCATCCGGCGCGAGGGTGGCGAAGATCACCCGCGCCCGGAACGCGGTGCGGTCGAAATGCGGCGCCTCGCTGGCCCCCGGCAGCGCCAGGGCGAGGCGGCGGAGCATGTCGGTGTCGGCCATGTGTCCCTCCCGCGTCGCGAAGTATGGCAGGATCGCAACGTACCTGCCCTGAACGCAACAAGCAGGTTTGCGGCTGAGGCCGCTTTTCGGCTACTCACCGCGCCATGCCGCGCACCGCCAGCCTCACCCGCACCACCTCGGAAACCGACATCTCCCTGAGCCTGGACCTGGATGGGTCCGGCCGGGCCGAGATCGCCACCGGCATCGGCTTCCTGGACCATATGCTGACGGCGCTTGCGCGCCACGCGCTGTTCGACCTGACCGTGGCGGCGAAGGGCGATCTGCATATCGATTTCCACCACACCGCCGAGGATGTGGGCATCGTGCTGGGCAAGGCATTGGCCCAGGCGCTGGGCGACAAGCGCGGCATCCGGCGCTTCGGCCATGCGGTGGTGCCGATGGACGAGGCGCTGGCCGAAGCCGCGATCGACATTTCCGGCCGCCCCTTCCTGGCCTGGTCCGTCACGTTCACGCGCGACAAGGTGGGCGAGATGGACACGGAACTGTTCGAGGAGTTCTTCCGCGCCTTCGCCATGCATGCGCTGATCACCCTGCATGTGACCCAGAAGGCCGGCACCAACGCCCACCACATCGCCGAAGGCTGCTTCAAGGCGCTCGCCCGCGCCCTGCGCATGGCCGTCGAGCCCGATCCGCGCGCGGGCGATGCCATCCCCTCCACCAAGGGATCGCTGTGACGAGCTGGACCGTCCATGTGAAGGACGGCGCACCGGTGCAGCTGGTGCCGGAGCGGTTCAGCCTGGGCGCGCTGCTGCTGGGGCCGGTGTGGCTGCTGTTCGGCGGCGCCTGGATTCCGGCCATCCTGCTCGCCTGCGCCTGGGTGGCCGCCGTGCTGCTGGTGGCCGACGCGATGTTGCCGCCGGTGGCGATCGGGCTGGCCTGGTTCACCGGGCTGTGCGGGCGCCACCTGCGGCGCTGGTCGCGGGCGCGGCGTGGCTGGCGGGCACCGCATGTGGTGGTGGCGCGCTCGGAGGAGGAAGCGCTGGAGCGGCTGCTGCGCTTCCACCCCTCCCTCGGCGTGGGCGACCTGAAACGGAGTGCCGCATGAAGGTCGCGGTGGTCGATTACAACAGCGGCAACCTCGCCTCCGCCTCGCGCGGGCTGCAGCTCGCTGCCTCCCGGCTCGGGCTGGCCGCGGAGGTGACGATCACGGCCGATCCCGCGGCGGTGGCGGCGGCGGACCGGATCGTGCTGCCGGGCCAGGGCGCCTTCGCCGATTGCGCCCGCGGGCTTGCCGGCATCGACGGCCTGCGCGCCGCGGTGGAGCGGGCGACCGATGCCGGCACGCCGTTCCTGGGCATCTGCGTGGGCATGCAGCTGATGGCCGAGCGCGGGCTGGAGCATGAGGTCACGCCCGGCTTCGGTTGGATCCGCGGCGAGATTGCCGCGATGCAGGTGCCGCAGCCGCTGCGCCTGCCGCAGATGGGCTGGAACGAGCTTGCCTTCACGCCCGGCGCCCATCCGCTGCTGGAGGGGCTGCAGCCCGGCGACCACGCCTATTTCGTGCACAGCTACGCGCTGGAGGGCGGCGACCCCGCCGAGTGCATCGCGACCACCGACTATCCCGGCCCCGTGGTGGCCATGGTGGCGCGCGGCAACCGCGCCGGCACGCAATTCCATGTCGAGAAAAGCCAGGAGGTCGGGCTGCGCATCCTGGCCAATTTCCTGCGCTGGAGTCCTGCACCATGAGCGACAGCGAATTCCGCGAGCTCGAAGCCGTGATCACAGTCGAACGCGTTACCGAACTGACCGAAGACGACCTCTCCGCCCTGTGCGAGGCCGCCGATGCCGCCATCATCGAGGGCGGCGGCTTTGGCTGGGTGCATCCGCCGGGCCGGCAGGCGATGGAGCGCTATTTCCGCGGCCTGATGCTGGTGCCGGAACGCGAGCTGTACGGCGCGCGCATGGATGGGCTGCTGGTCGGCTCCGCCCAGCTGGTGCGCCCGCCGCGCAACAACGAGGCGCAGGCCTTCGCCGCCCAGGTGATGCATGGCTTCGTCGCCCCCTATGCCCGCGGCCACGGCGTGGCCCGCCTGCTGATGCAGCGCGTGGAGGAAGGGGCGCGGGCGCTGGGCTACCACGTGCTGAACCTCGATGTGCGTGCCACCCAGGCGGTGGCGATCGCGCTGTACGAGAGCATGGGCTACACGCGCTGGGGTGAGCACCCGCTCTATGCCCGGGTGAACGGCCAGACCGTGCCCGGCTACTTCTACTACAAGGTGCTGCAAACGGGCGGGCGGATCGCCTGATGGCCCTGACACTCTACCCCGCCATCGACCTGAAGGACGGCGCCTGCGTGCGGCTGCGCCGCGGCGAGATGGACGATGCCACCGTCTATTCCGCCGATCCCGGCGCGCAGGCCCGCGCCTGGCAGGCCTCCGGCTGCGCCTGGCTGCATGTGGTCGATCTCAATGGCGCCTTTGCCGGGCGCTCGATGAACGGCGATGCGGTGCGGGCCATCCTGGCCAACGTGAGCATCCCGGTGCAGCTCGGCGGCGGCATCCGCGACATGGCGGGCATTGCCGCCTGGCTGGAAGGGGGCATCAGCCGCGTGATCCTCGGCAGCGCCGCGGCGAAGAACCCGGCTTTGGTGCGCGAGGCCTGCGCCGCCTTCCCCGGGCGCGTTGCCGTCGGCATCGATGCGCGCGACGGATACGTTGCCACGGAAGGCTGGGCCGAGACCTCCAGCCTGCCGGCGGTGGAGCTTGCGCTGAAGTTCGAGGATGCCGGTGTGGCGGCCATCATCTTCACCGATATCGGCCGCGACGGGATGCTGGGCGGGCTGAACCTGGACCAGACGATGGACCTCGCCGCGCGCATCTCGACCCCGGTGATCGCCTCCGGCGGGGTGGGGTCGATGGACGATATCCTGGCCCTGCGCGACCGTGCCGCCGGGCTGGTGCAGGGACGAATCGATGGCGTGATCGTGGGCCGCGCCTTGTACGACGGGCGGGTCGATCCCGCCGAAATCCTGCGCAGCCTCGCTACCTGACCGGATCACTCCGGGACTTGTCGAGGCGCGGTATCATCGCCGCGCAGTGTCGCACGTTCTTCGCTTGCACAGCCGGGCGCTTCCGCGCAAACACACTTGTCTAGAGGTGTTCCGGTGCTGAAACTGCGCGTCATCCCCTGCCTGGATGTGAAAGACGGTCGCGTCGTGAAGGGCGTGAACTTCGTCTCGTTGCGCGATGCCGGCGACCCGGTGGAGCAGGCGGCGCTGTACGATGCCGCCGGGGCCGATGAGCTCACCTTCCTCGACATCACCGCCAGCCATGAAAATCGCGACACCATCCTGGATGTGGTCAGCCGGACCGCCGCGCGCGTGTTCCTGCCGCTGACCGTGGGCGGCGGCATTCGCGCGGTGGACGACATGCGCCGCCTGCTGCTGGCCGGGGCGGACAAGTGCAGCATCAACTCCGCCGCCGTCGCCCGGCCGGAGCTGGTGGCGGAGGCCGCGACCAAGTTCGGCAGCCAATGCGTGGTGGTCGCCGTCGATGCCAAGCGCACGGGCGAGGGCTGGCACGTCTTCACCCATGGCGGCCGGCGCGACACCGGCATCGATGCAGTGGATTGGTGCCGCCGCGTGGTGGCCCTTGGCGCGGGCGAGATCCTGCTGACCAGCATGGATCGCGACGGGACCGGGCAGGGCTTCGACCTCGAGCTGCTTCGCCAGGTCTGCGGCGCGGTGCGCGTGCCGGTGGTTGCCTCCGGCGGCGTTGGCACGCTGGAGCATTTCGTGGAGGGTGCGCAGGCCGGCGCCACCGGGCTGCTGGCCGCCAGTGTTTTCCATTTCGGCACCTTCACCATCGCGCAGGTGAAGAACACGCTGCACCAGGCCGGGTTGCCCGTGCGCCTGCCGCGCGCCGCAGCCTAGGGGAATCGCCATGGGCAAATCCGCCAAGAAGCGCATTCCCGCGCTTCCCGCAGCCGAGGGCGGCGCCACAGCCGCGCCCGCCGGGAAGCCCGGCGCCAAGAAGGCCACTGCCAAGAAAGCCGCCACCAAGAAAGCCACGGCGAAGAAGACCGCCGGGCAGAAGGCCGCCCGCCGCCTCGCCGCCCTGGCCGCCCCCGCCGCATTGTCGCCGCCGATGGCCGTCGGCGCCTCGTCCGCCGTGCTCGACCGGCTGTGGGCCGTGGTGCACGACCGCCGCACCGCCGACCCCGAGGTCTCCCACTCCGCCCGCCTGCTGCGCCGCGGCACCGCCAAGGTGGCGCAGAAATTCGGCGAGGAGGCGGTGGAATGCCTGATCGAGGCCGTCAGCGGCAACCGCGATGCCCTGATCGCCGAAAGTGCCGACGTGCTCTACCACCTCATGGTGATGTGGGTGAACGCCAACGTCCGCCCGGAGGAAGTCTGGGCCGAGCTGCAGCGCCGCGAAGGCGTCTCCGGCGTGGCCGAGAAGGCCTCCCGCGCCCGCACCCTGCCCCTGGAACTCGGCCTGGGCACCACCAAGATCCCCTGATCCCCCTGCAGGAGACACGACCATGCCGGTGAAGGGCACAGGCGAGTACGACGACACCAACATCTTCGCGCGCATCCTGCGCGGTGAGATCCCGTGCCGGAAAGTGCACGAGGATGCGTGGTCGCTCGCCTTCCACGACATCAACCCGCAGGCGCCGACCCATGTGCTGGTGATCCCGCGCGGCCGCTACATCTCCTGGGCCGATTTTTCCGCGCGCGCGAGCGAGGCGGAGATCGCGGGCTTCGTCCGCGCCGTGGGCCAGGTGGCGCGCGACCT
>JAIXTK010000359.1 GCA_027483995.1 Acetobacteraceae bacterium | reverse complement strand
GGGCGCACCGCGGCGATGAGCCTGCCCTATGAGCCGCAGGGCAACGAGAAGCCGGGGACCGGCATGTTCATCTTCCCGAAGGAGCAGTTCCATGGGCTGCTGGACAAGTATCACCGCCTGGGCTGGCAGCTTGCCATCCACGCCATCGGCGATGCCGGGATTGAGGTGACACTGGCGGGGTTCGAGGCGATGGACAGCGCCGACCACCCCGTGGCGGGGCGGCGGCACCGGATCGAGCATTGCGAGTTCGTGCGGCCGGACCAGATCGCCCGCATGGCGGCGCGGGGCATCGAGGCGGTGCCGCAGATGATCTTCGTGCACGAATTCGGCGACATGTATGTGCAGAATGTCGGCCGGGCGCGGGCCGAGGCAGGGAACCCGATGCGGGCCTGGATCGAGGCGGGCATGCACCCGGCGGCGGGATCGGATGCGCCTGTCTCCGAAACCGATGCGATGCCGAACATCCACGCCATGGTCACGCGCAGCACGCGCCACGGCACGGTGCTGGGGGCGGACCAGGCGATCACGCTCGCCGAAGCCGTGCACGCCTATAGCTGGGCCGGCGCCTACACCCAGTTCGCCGAAGGGGTGCGTGGCCGTCTGGTGCCGGGGCAGCTGGCGGATGTGGCGGTGCTGTCGCGCGACATCTTCTCGCTTGATCCGTCGGAGCTGATCGGCGTGCGGGCGGACCTGACGATCCGTGGCGGGGCGGTCGTGTACGACCGGCTGGGGTAGGAAGGAAGGGAACCGCCAAGGCGCCAAGACCGCCAAGGGGGCGCAAAGATGCCTTGGCGTTCTCTTGGCGCCCTTGGCGTCTTGGCGGTCAGCTCGACCTTGGCTTTCTTGCTGCACCGCAGAAGACCACTGGACCCCTGCGCGCCTCTGGGGGAGTATGGCGCGATGAAGGGCTGAATGCCGCGAGGGGGACCATGGCGACGACGGTGATCCGCAACGCGTCCTATGTTGTGGCCTGGGACGCGGGCACGAAGAGCCACACCTACATGCAGGATGCCGATGTCGCCTATGAAGGCGGCACGATCCGTTTCGTCGGGCGGGGCTATGAAGGCCCGGCGGACGAGGTGATCGACGGGCGCGGCTTCATGGTGATGCCCGGGCTGGTGAACATCCACACCCACCCGTCTTCCGAGCCGATGAACAAGGGGCTGACGGACGAGGTCGGCTCGCCGCGGCTCTACAACTCCTCGCTCTATGAATACCTGCCGATCTTCCGGCCGGATTCCTCGGCGGTGGCGGATTGCGTGCGCGTGGCGCTGTCGGAACTGCTGCTCTCCGGCGTGACCACCGTCGCCGATCTCAGCATGGCGCATCCCGGCTGGCTGGACCTGCTGGCCGAATCCGGCATGCGCGTGTGCGTGGCGCCGATGTTCCGATCCGGGCGCTGGTACACCAAGAACGGCCACCAGGTGGACTACGAGTGGAACGAAGCCGCCGGCGAGAAGATGATGTCGGAGGCGTTCACGCTGATCGAGCGCGCGGAGCAGCACCCTTCCGGCCGGTTGTTCGGCATGGTGGTGCCGGCGCAGATCGATACCTGCACCGAGACGCTGCTGCGCGAGTCGGCGCAGGAGGCGCGCAAGCGTGGCCTGTCCTGGCAAATCCATGCGGCGCAGTCAGTCAGCGAGTTCCACGAGATCACGCGCCGGCACGGCTTCACGCCGATCGGCTGGATGGATGAGCTGGGCCTGCTGGGCGAGCGGACGATTATCGGCCACGGCATCTTCCTGGATGACCATCCCTCCACGCCCTGGCACACGAAAACCGACGTGATCCGCATGGCGGAGACCGGCACCACGGTGGCGCATTGCCCCACGGTGTTCGCGCGGCGCGGCATCACGCTGAAGGATATCGGCCGCTACCGGCGCGCCGGGGTGAATGTGGGCATCGGCACAGATACCTTCCCGCACAACATGCTGGATGAGATGCGCCTGGCCGCCTACCTCGCCCGCACCCAGGCGAGCGATGTTCGCACGCTGTCGGGCAGTGATTTGTTCGAGGCGGCGACGGTGAATGGCGCCCGCGCCCTCGGCCGCGACGATATTGGCCGGCTGGCACCGCTGTGCCGGGCCGATATCGTGCTGGTGGACATCACCCACCCGCGCATGCGCCCGGCGCG
Source organism: Acetobacteraceae bacterium (assembly GCA_027483995.1). Lineage (GTDB taxonomy): Bacteria > Pseudomonadota > Alphaproteobacteria > Acetobacterales > Acetobacteraceae > CAMDGX01. Next base: position 4,881 of record JAIXTK010000359.1, on the reverse strand, counting down.
CGACCCGCTGCGCAGCCTGATCTACTCGGCCGGCGACCGCGCGGTGCACACCGTGATCGTCGACGGCAGCGTGGTGGTGCGCGGCGGCGAACTGCTGACGATGGATTACGCCGCCGCGGCGGAGCACCTCAATGAGGCGCAGAAGGAAGTGATGGCGAAGGTGCCCAGCCTGGATTGGGGCCGCCGCCATGTGGACGAAGTCTCCCCCCCACTGTTCAGGTCAGCATGACGAATCTTCTGGAAATCGAGGACCTGCGTACCGTCTTCCGCACGCCGATGGGCGAAGTGGCGGCGGTGGATGGCGTTTCGCTGGGTGTGGCGCGCGGGCGCACCCTGGGCATCGTGGGCGAGAGCGGCTGCGGCAAGTCCGTGCTGTCGCTGTCGGTGATGCGGCTGGTGCCGCCGCCGGGGCGCAATACCTCCGGGCGGGTGATGTTCGACGGGCAGAACCTGCTCGATCTCTCGCCGGCGGCGATGCGCGACATTCGCGGCAACCGCATCGCGATGATCTTCCAGGAACCGATGACCTCGCTGAACCCCGTGTTCACCGTGGGCGACCAGATCACCGAGGCGATGCGCGCGCATGACCGCACGGCGAGCGAGAAGGCGCTGCGCAGCAAGGCGATCGCGGCGCTGGATCGCGTGCGCATCCCGGCGCCGGATCGTCGGTTCGACGAGTATCCGCACCAGATGTCCGGCGGCATGCGCCAGCGCGTGATGATCGCGATGGCGCTGGCCTGCGAGCCCGACCTGCTGATCGCCGACGAGCCGACCACGGCGCTGGACGTGACCGTGCAGGCGCAGATCCTGGACCTGCTGCGCGACCTGCAGGCCCAGACCGGCATGGCCATCATCCTGATCACCCACGATCTCGGCGTGGTGGCGGAAATGGCCGACGAGGTGGCGGTGATGTACGCCGGCAAGGTGGCCGAGCGCGCCACCGGCACGGCGATCTTCGATGATCCGCAGCACCCCTACACGCTCGGCCTGCTCGGCAGCATCCCGAAGCTGGAGGAGCAGCACGACCGCCTGCTGGCGATCGAAGGCGCGGTGCCGCCGCCCTTCGCGCTGCCGAAGGGCTGCCGCTTCAACCCGCGCTGCGTGTTCGCCGTGGAGGAATGCCGCCAGCGCCCGCCGACGCTGCGCGAAGTGGCGCCCGGCCATATGGCCGCCTGCCTGCGCGCGCCTGTCGAACGCCTCGTGGGCGAAGAGGTACTCGCATGAGCACGCCTGTGACGCTGCTGGAGGTCCAGGACCTCGCCAAGCATTACCCGGTCAAGAAGGGCCTGGTGATGTCCAAGACCGTCGGTACGGTGCGCGCCGTGGATGGCGTGTCGTTCAAGCTGGCGCGCGGCGAGACGCTGGCGCTGGTGGGTGAATCCGGCTGCGGCAAGTCCACCACCGCGCGGCTGGTGCTGCGGCTGATCGAGCCGACCACGGGCCAGGTGTGGTTCGAGGGCCAGGACATCACCGCCATGGACGGCGCGCCGCTGCGCGCGCTGCGCCGGCGCATGCAGATCGTGTTCCAGGACCCGTTCGCCTCGCTGAACCCGCGCATGACGGTGGGCGACATCCTGGAGGAGCCGCTGCTGGTCCATGAGATCGGCAACGCCACGGAGCGCAAGGCGCGGGTGAACGAGCTGCTGGGGCTGGTGGGCCTCGCGCCCTATCACGCCCAGCGCTACCCGCATGAATTCTCCGGCGGCCAGCGCCAGCGCATCGGCATCGCGCGCGCGCTGGCGGTGGAGCCGGCGCTGGTGGTGTGCGACGAGCCGGTTTCGGCGCTGGACGTGTCGATCCAGGCGCAGGTGGTGAACCTGCTGAAGGATCTGCAGGCGCGGCTGGGGCTTTCCTACCTGTTCATCGCCCATGACCTGGCCGTGGTGAAGCACATGGCCGACCGGGTGGCGGTGATGTACCTCGGCAAGATCGTGGAGCTGGCACCGAAGGACGAGCTGTTCCTCGCGCCGCTGCATCCCTACACCCGCACGCTGCTCTCGGCGATTCCGCGGCCGGATCCGCACCGCAAGACGGCGCGGCAGATCCCGGGCGGCGACGTGCCGAGCCCGATGAACCCGCCGAGCGGCTGCCGCTTCCACACACGCTGCGCCTGGGCGACGGATATCTGCAAGGTGGAAGACCCGGAACTGCGCAACCCCAGCGTGAGCGACATCACGGCGGGCCACCTGACCGCCTGCCACAACATCGAAAACCTGCCGCCGGCCAGCGAGGCCATCGGCGTGGGCGCAACCGCCCCGAATGCCGCCAAGCGCCTGGCGCTCTATGCCGAGCGCCGCGCGAAGGCCAAGGCCGAGGCGGGGTAGGGGAGGAACACATGCCCGCATTCCTGATCGCGAACATCGACGTGACCGACCCGGCGGTGTTCGACGCATACCGCGCGCAGGTGCCAGCCGTGATCGCCCAGTATGGCGGCACCTATCGCGTGCGCGGCGGCGCGATGGAAACGGTGGAGGGCACCTCGCCCTTCAAGCGGCTGGTGGTGCTGGAATTCGCCACCATGGCCGGGCTGAAGGCGTTCTATCACAGCCCGGAATACGCCCCGCTGATCGCCCTGCGGCAAAGCGCCAGCAGCGGCGACGTGGTGATGGTGGAAGGCTACGCTCCGCCGGCTTGACGGCGCGCCTCTGCCGCCGCAAGCAGCGGGAAAGGTTCAGGAGGCGCCCATGTCGTTCCAGCTCGTATCCCCCCGCTTCATGCTGGTCGGCGGTGGCGCCACCGCTGAGATTGCCGACGTGCTGGCCAAGTTCGGGCTTTCCAAGCCGCTCGTCGTCACCGATCCGTTCATGGTGAAATCCGGGCTGGTGAACAAATGCCTGGATCCGCTGGCCAAGGCGGGCATCAAGGTGGCCGTGTTCTCCGACACCATCCCGGAGCCGACTGACACGGTGGTGGTGGCCGGCGTCGCCGAACTGCGCAAGGGCGATTACGATTGCCTGATCGGTTTCGGCGGCGGCTCGCCGATCGACACGGCCAAGGCGATGTCGATCCTGGCGATGGGGGACAAGCCGATGTCCGCCTACAAGGTGCCGTTCGCGGCGGATATCGCGAAGCTGCCGATCATCGCCATCCCGACCACCGCCGGCACCGGCAGCGAAGCCACGCGCTTCACCGTGATCACCGACGCGGTGCGCGACGAGAAGATGTTGATCGCCGGCCTGGGCGCGCTGCCGCTGGCGGCCATCGTGGATTACGAGCTCACCTTCTCCGTGCCCAAGCGCACCACGGCCGATACCGGGGTGGACGCGTTCAGCCACGCGCTGGAGGCGTATGTGAGCAAGCGCGCCAATGCGTTCAGCGATTCGCTGGCCGTGTCCGCCATGTCCCTGATCGGGGCGAACCTGGAGACAGCCTACAACGAACCCGGCAACGCGGCGGCGCGCGAGGCGATGATGCTGGGCTCCATGCAGGCCGGCATCGCCTTCTCCAACGCCTCCGTGGCATTGGTACACGGCATGAGCCGGCCGATCGGGGCGCATTTCCACGTGCCGCACGGGCTTTCCAACGCCATGCTGCTGCCGGCCGTGACGCGGTTCGGCCTGCAATCGGCACTGGCGCGCTACGCCGAGGCCGGGCGGCGCGTGGGCTTTGCGGCTGCCGGTGACAGCGACGAGGTGGCGGCGAACAAGCTGGCCGACGGGCTGGTGCGCTGGAACAGCGTGCTCTCCGTGCCCACCCCGGCCGGCTTCGGCATCACCCCCGCGGTATGGGACGGCAAGCTGGAACTGATGGCCGAGCAGGCCCTGGCCTCCGGCTCGCCGGCCAACAATCCGCGTGTGCCGACGAAGGAGGAGATCGTGTCGCTCTACCGCCAGGTATGGGCCGCGAACGCCTGACGAAGATGCGCGCCGCCATCCCATCGGTCGACGAGGTGCTGCGCGGCCCCGCCGGGCAGATCGCCTTGGCGCGGCATGGGCGGGCGGCGACGGTGGCGGCGGTGCGCGCGGCGCTGGCGGTGCTCCGGGCGCGGATGGGGGAAGGGGCGCCGGATCGCGCGGCGCTGGCGGAGGCCGCCGGCACGCAGGCGCAGGAGACCCTGGCGCTGGACGAGGCGCCGCGGCTGCGCGCCGTGTTCAACCTCACCGGCACGGTGCTGCACACCAATCTCGGCCGCGCCGTGCTGGCGGAGGAGGCGATCGAGGCCGCGACCCGCGTGATGCGCCAACCCGCCGCGCTGGAATTCGACCTGGAAACCGGTGGGCGCGGCGAGCGTGACGACGCCGTGCGCGGCCTGGTGCGCGAGCTGACCGGGGCGGAGGACTGCATCCTGGTCAACAACGCCGCCGCCGCGGTGTTCCTGATGCTGAACACGGTGGGGGCAGGGCGGGAGGCGATCGTGTCGCGCGGCGAGCTGATCGAGATCGGCGGTGCGTTCCGCATGCCGGATATCATGGCCCGCGCCGGGGTGGTGCTGCGCGAGGTGGGCACCACCAACCGCACCCATGCGCGCGACTACGAAAGCGCGATCACCGAGCGCACGGCGCTGCTGATGAAGGTGCACACCAGCAATTATCTGATCCAGGGCTTCACGGCGGAGGTGGCACCGGCGGAACTTTCGCGCATCGGCCGCGCGCATGGGCTGCCGGTGCTGGACGATCTCGGCTCCGGCACGCTGGTGGACCTCTCCACCTACGGGCTGCGGCGGGAGCGCACGGTGCGCGATGCGCTGGGGGACGGGGCGGATCTCGTGGCCTTCTCCGGCGACAAGCTGCTGGGCGGGCCGCAGGCGGGGTTCATCGTGGGGCGGGCCGACCTGGTGCGGGCCTGTGCGAAGAACCCGATCAAGCGGGCGATGCGGCTGGACAAGATCCGGCTGGCCGCGCTGGAGGCCACGCTGCGGCTGTACCGCGACCCGGACCGGCT
>JAIXTK010000029.1 GCA_027483995.1 Acetobacteraceae bacterium | reverse complement strand
CTTTTTTCTGATGAAAAAAGAAGCAAAAAAGACTTTATTCGTTTGCGCCCGCGCAAGTCATCGCGGCACGCACGATGCGGATAGATGGATTGCTTCGCTTCGCTCGCAATGACGATGAACGCGATGTCCCTTACTCATAAAAGTTTTTTGGTTCTTTTTTTCAAAAAAGAACCGCTTGCTTCCTCAATGGCCGAACGACTGGACGATCTCCTCGGTCATTTTCTTGGCGTCGCCGAAGAGCATCATGGTGTTGCTGCGGAAGAAGAGTTCGTTGTCCACGCCGGCGTAGCCGGAGGCCATGGAGCGCTTGACGAAGAGGACGGTGCCGGCCTTGTCCACTTCCAGGATGGGCATGCCGTAGATCGGGGGTTGCGGGTCGGTCTTGGCGGCGGGGTTGGTGACGTCGTTGGCGCCGATGACGTAGACGACGTCCGCACTGGAGAATTCGCTGTTGATTTCCTCCAGCTCGAAGACTTCGTCGTAGGGCACGTTGGCTTCGGCGAGCAGGACGTTCATGTGGCCGGGCATGCGGCCGGCGACGGGGTGGATGGCGTATTTCACCACCACGCCTTCCTTCTTCAGCGTGTCGGCCATTTCGCGCAGCGCGTGCTGGGCCTGGGCGACGGCCATGCCATAGCCCGGCACGATGATGACCTTGGAGGCGTTCTTCATGATGAAGGCGGCGTCTTCCGCGGCGCCGGCTTTCACTGTTCGATCGCCGCTCGCGGCCGGGCCTGCCGCGGTTCCGCCATCGGTGCCGAAGCCGCCGAGCAGCACGTTGATGATGCTGCGGTTCATGCCCTTGCACATGATGTAGGACAGGATCGCGCCGGAGGCGCCGACCAGGGCGCCGGTGATGATGAGGGCGAGGTTGCCGATGGTGAAGCCGATGCCGGCGGCGGCCCAGCCGGAATAGGAGTTCAGCATCGAGACGACGACCGGCATGTCCGCGCCGCCGATGGGGATGATCAGCAGGAAGCCGAGCGCGATCGAGAGGATGGCGACGAGCCAGAACAGCACCGTGTTGCCGCCGGTGGCGACGAAGCCGATGACGAGTGCGAGGATGACCAGGGCGACGGCGAGGTTGATCTGGTGCTGGAAAGGGAAGGTGATGGGGTTGCCCTTCATCAGCGCCTGCAGCTTGGCGAAGGCGATGAGCGAGCCGGAGAAGGAGATGCCGCCTATGGCCAGGCCCAGGGACATTTCCACCAGGCTTTGGGTGTGCACATCCCCTGCCCGGCCGATGCCGAAGCTTTCGGGCGCGTAGAGGGCCGCGGCGGCGACGAAGACCGCGGCGAGGCCGACCAGCGAATGGAAGGCGGCGACGAGCTGGGGCAGCGCCGTCATCTGGATGCGCAGCGCCAGCAGCGTGCCGATGCCGCCGCCGATGGCCAGGGCCAGCAGGATGAGGCCGAAGCCCGACGCCGTCATGCCGTGCTGGAGCAGCGTGGCGCCGATGGCGATGGCCATGCCGATCATGCCCATCCGGTTGCCCTGGCGGGAGGTTTCCGGATGGGACAGGCCGCGCAGGGCGAGGATGAAGAGGACGGCGGCGACGAGGTAGATGGCTGAGGTGAGGCTGGCGGACATTGGCTCAGCCCTTCTTCTTGAACATCGAGAGCATGCGCTGGGTGACGACGAAGCCGCCGAAGATGTTCACGGCGGCGAGCATCACGGCGATGAAGCCGAAGGTGCGGGCCCAGCCGCTTTCGGCCAGCCCCGTGGCCAGCATGGCGCCGACGACGATGACCGAGGAGATGGCGTTGGTGACGCCCATCAGGGGCGAGTGGAGCGCGGGGGTGACGTTCCAGACCACGTAGTAGCCGACGAAGCAGGCCATCAGGAAAATGGCGAGCAGGAAGACGAAGGGCTGCACGGCCTCGGCCACCGGGCCGGCGGCATCGGCGTAGGTGCGCAGGTTCTGGGCGAGGGCGGCGGCCTGGTCGGCCAGCTGGGCGGGGGTCATCGGGGCGTTCTCCGGGCGGCTCAGGCGGCGGCTTTTGGCGCGAACTGGGCGTGCACGACGCTGCCGGCGCGGGTGAGGAGCGTGCCACGCACGATCTCGTCGGTTTCCGGCAGCTTGGGTGCCTTTGCCTCCTTGTCCCAGAAGCTGGTGAGGAAGGTGAGGAGGTTGCGCGAATAGAGCGCGCTGGAGGCGACCGAGATGCGGCCGGGCCAGTTGCGGTAGCCGAGGATTTTCACTCCGCCCGGGGTGGTGATGGCTTCGCCGGGCACGGTCATGGCGCAGTTGCCGCCGGAATCGGCGGCGAGGTCGATCACCACGCTGCCAGGCTTCATGCTGTTGACCATGGCTTCCGTGAGCAGCGTGGGGGCGCGGCGGCCCATGACGAGGGCGGTGCAGACCACGATGTCGTTCTTGGCCACGGTGGTGGCGACGAGCTCGGCCTGTTTCCTGAGGAAGGCCTCGCTCATCTGGCCGGCATAGGCGCCTTTCTGGGCGGCGGTTTCCTCATCCTCCACCCCGACGAAGCTGGCGCCGAGGGACTTGATTTCCTCCTTGGCGGCCGGGCGGACATCGGTTGCCGAGACGATGGCGCCGAGGCGGCGGGCGGTGGCGATGGCCTGGAGGCCGGCGACGCCGGCACCGATGACGAAGACGCGGGCCGGGGGAACGGTGCCGGCGGCGGTCATCATCATGGGGAAGCCGCGTTCGAAGGCGGTGGCGGATTCGACGATGGCGCGGTAGCCGGCGAGGTTGGCCTGGCTGGAGAGCACGTCCATCGACTGGGCGCGGGTGATGCGGGGCAGGAGTTCCATCGCCACCGTGTCGATGCCCGCGGCGGCGAGGGCCGGCACGACATCGGGGGTGGCGAAGGCGTTGGCGATGCAGACCAGGAGGGCGCCGCGGGGGATGAGGGCGCGCTCTGCCTCCTCCGGCATCTGAACGGAAAAGACGATGCCGGCGCCGGAGAGGGCGGCGGCGGCATCCGGGGCGATTTCGGCGCCGGCTTCGCGGTATTGCTCGTCGGCGATGGCGGCGGTGAGACCGGCGCCGGATTCGACGGCGACGGTGAGGCCGAGGCCGATGAGCTTCTTCACCGTCTCCGGCGTGGCGGCCACCCGCGTTTCGAACGCGGCCCGTTCCTTCGGGATCGCCAGGCGCATGCACTCATCCTTTCGACGTCAGTCTTCCGGGTCGGCGCGCAAGTCGGCGGCGTGGGCGCGCCGGCGAGATGGCAAGCAGCTTGCCTTCGACCGCACGAGGCCACAAGGGGACGGCCGCGGCGCGTCCGCGCCGGTTTCCCACCAGGGGGTGGCGGGGCGGCCCTTGATCCCGGTCATGCCGCGCGGGGTGCGGCTTGCCGTGCGGCGGGGGGGACCGTAGAACCGATCGGCCACCATCATCACCGACATTGGGGGGAGCTCTCGATGAGCAAGATCATCCGCACCGAACCGAACGCCATTCTGTCCAAGGCGGTCGAGTACCATGGCTTCGTGTATGTCCAGGGCTGCACCGCCAAGGACACCAGCAAGGACGTGAAGGGCCAGACCAAGGAGATCCTGGACCAGATCGACGCCATCCTGGAGACGCACGGGACCGACAAGACCCGGCTGCTGCAGGCGCAGATCTGGGTGAAGGACATCCGCGACCGCGACGCCATGAACGAGATCTGGACGGCGTGGCTGCCGAAGGGCGGGGCGCCGGCGCGGGCCTGCGTGGAGGCCAACATGGCCGATCCCCGCCTGCTGGTTGAGATCATGGTTACGGCCTGCAAGTAACTGCATCACTAACTGTTTCTCGACATGTCACGGCGCGCCGCACACCGCGGCGCGCCGTGATTGATTCTGCGGACCCATCGAGACGCCCGCGGCGTGTTGGGTCGGTTTCAGCCTCCTTCCGGAAGGCGTGGTATTTCAGCAACAGGCAATAGGCATCTTTGCAACAGATGAGTTCACATTGCGGTGAATAGGACGTGCGTCCTGAAATTGGGCGTTATCCGTAGGCGCATCCGACGAAATTGCATGACTGACTTGTGACCGGTGTGTTCTGAGGTTGCCAGGCACGTAACGCCCTTGTTAGCCAAAACCCATGCGCAGCCCACCTCACAGGAACCGACGCATGCGATTGACCGGACGCTTCCTCGCCACCTGCTCTGCCGCGGCAATTGCCGCACTCTGCACCGTGACCCTGGTTGCGACCGACGCGCATGCTGCCCGTCCGCAGGGCTCGGAAGCCCGCCCCGTGCGCGCCGCCGCGCCGCAGGCGATTTCGCCGCGCGCCGGCCTGCCGCAGCCGGGCTCCCGCCTGCAGGCCGCGCAGAAGCAGCGCGTTCAGGGCGGCCCGGCCCTGAAGGCCACCAGCAACCCCAAGGCGGCCAAGGCGCGGCTGGCGGCGGCCAATTCGGTGAATGTCTCGCAATGGGGTGGCATCAGCTGCGTGCCCTTCGCACGGGCGGCCACGGGCATGGCGGTGAAGGGCAATGCCCATGCATGGTGGGATTCGGCCGCTGGCAGCTATGAGCGCGGCTTCCGGCCGGAATCCGGTAGCATCCTGACCTTCCGTTCCACCAACCGCATGCGCCTGGGCCATGTGGCCGTGGTGGCGCGGGTGATCGACAGCCGCACGGTGGAAGTGGACCATGCCAACTGGTCCGGCCCCGGCGGCCAGGGCAAGGGCCGCGTGGCGCGCAGCGTGCCGGTGATCGACGTGTCCGAGCGCAATGACTGGTCGGCGGTGCAGGTTTCGCTGCCCGGTGGCGGGTTCGGCAGCGTGTATCCGACCTATGGCTTCATCTACGACCGGCCGGATCGCGGCATGATGGTGGCCAATAACCTCGCCCGCCCGCGGGTTGACCAGGGCGGGCCGCGCTACTCCGAGGTGGCGGATGCCTGGAGCACGCGCGTGCTGCCGCCCGGCACCAACACCTTCGTCTCGGATGCGCCGCAGCGCAGCCTGCGCTAGGGCAGACGGGGCGCTAGAGAAGGCCGGCGGCGCCGAGCACGGCGCCTGCCCCCAGCACCCAGAGTGGATGCAGACGGGTCGCCGTGAGGAGCACGGCCGCGATGGCCGTGAGCACGGCGTGGCGGGGTGAGACCGCGGTTGCTTCCGACAGCACGATGGCGGCGGCCACCACCAGACCGGCGGTGACGGGCATCAGCCCGGACTGCACCAGCAGGCGCCAGGGGCGGTCGCGGAAGCGGTGCCAGGCGCCGGCGACCAGCCAGGTGAGCAAGGCGCAGGGCCCCACCAGGGCGCCCGTGGCGGCCAGGGCGCCGGCGAGGCCGGCCACGTGCCAGCCGATCAGGGTGGAGACCAGCATGTTCGGGCCCGGGGCGGCCTGTGCCAGGGCGTAGAGGGCGGCGAAGTCGCCCGCCGTCATCCAGCCATGGCGTTCCACCACCTGGCGCTTGAGCTCTGGCAGCACGGCGTTGATGCCGCCGATCGAGACGAGGGAGAGCTGGCCGAAGACCCCAGCAAGTTCGAGGGCGCTGCCCCCTGCCCCATCACTCATCGAACCCACCAATGCAGCGCGATGGAGGCCGGGGCGAGCACCAGCATGGTGGGGACCAGCGGCAGGTGGAGCACGGCGATGGCCACCAGGACCAGCAGCGCCACGAAGATGCCCAGCCACTTGCCGCGCAGGGGGGAGGCGATCTTCAGCGCGGTGGCCACGACCAGGCCGGAGGCGGCGGCGGCCAGGCCTTCTGCGCCCTGCGCCACCACGGGGTGGTCGGCATAGGCGGCATAGACGGCGCCGAGCGTCATCACGATCACCATGGGCAGGGAGATCAGCCCGACCACGGCGGCGATCGCGCCGGGGATGCCGCGGAAGCGGCTGCCGAGGGCGACGGACAGGTTCACGATGTTGGGGCCGGGCAGGAACTGGCAGAGGCCGAGCAGGTCGGTGAACTCGGCCGGGGTGAGCCAGCGGCGCTGTTCCACCATCATGCGGCGGGCCCAGGGCAGCACGCCGCCGAAGCCGATCACGCCGATGGACAGGAAGCCCCAGAACAGGGCGGCCACGGTCGGCGGGTCGCGCGGTGGCGCCCCGTCAGACAAAGGGCGCCCCCTTGCAGGAGCGCCCCGTAGCCGTTTGATCTTGAAGGATCAATGTCAGGCGGTGAGGCTGGCCATGGCCGCTTCCACGCCGCCCGGCGTGTGCGGCACGCCGTTGATCTTCAGCGCCATCTCCACCGCCGCGAGCGTGCCGAGGATCATCGGCTCGTTGAGATCGCCGAGATGGCCGATGCGGAAGACCTTGCCGTTCAGCTTCGAGAGACCGCCGCCGAGGGAGACGTTGAAGCGGCTCATGGTGGTCTTGCGGATCGCCTCGGCGTCGAAGCCCTCCGGCATCAGCACGGCGGTGACGCTGTCGGACTCGCGCGAGGGGTTGGTGCAGAAAAGCTGCGGGCCGTTGTTGCCGGACCAGTGCTTCACGCAGGCGCGGACGGCCTTGGCCAGGCGGGTGTGGCGGGCGAAGACGTTCTCCAGCCCCTCAGCCTCGATCAGGCGGATGGACTCGCGCAGGCCGAAGAACTGGTTGGTGGGCACGGTGCCGATGAAGCTGCGCTGCTTGCGCGCGGCCATCGCCTTCCAGTTGAGGTAGTGCTTGGGCATGGTGGAGGTCTCGGCGGCCTTCATCGCCTTGTCCGACACGCCGGTGAAGGCCATGCCGGTGGGGAGCATCAGGCCCTTCTGGCTGCCGCCGACGACGACATCGAGCTTCCACTCATCCATGCGCAGATCCATGCAGCCGAGCGAGGAGATGGTGTCCACCATCAGCAGGGCATCATGGCCGGCGGCGTCGATCGCGGCGCGGACCTGGTCGATCGGCAGGTGCATGCCGGTGGAGGTTTCGTTCTGCACGGCGCAGACGGCCTTGATCTTGCCTTCCGTGTCCGCCTTCAAGGCCGCGGTGATGGCGGCGAAATCGACGCCCTGGCGCCAGTCGCACTCCACCTTCTGCACGGTGATGCCGAGATCGGCGGCCATGCTGCCCCAGGAGAGGGAGAAGGCGCCGGTTTCGGGGATCAGCACGATGTCGCCCTGCGAGAGCGTGTTCACCAGGGCGGCTTCCCAGGCGGCGTGCCCGGAGCCGGTGTACATGAACATGTGCTGGCTGGTCTTCATGATCCGGAGGATCGCCTCCCAGCACTCGTCGTACATCTTCACGAAGGCGGGGTCGTGGAAGTCCACCGCCACGTGGCCGATGGCGTGCAGGATGGAGTCCGGGATGTTGGTGGGGCCGGGGTTGGCGAAGAACATGCGGCCGACGGGGCGGCCCTTCGCGGCAGGGGTGGCATCCATGGCGGTCTCCATCAGCGTTTGTTGCAGCCGCGGAGTCTTGCCGGGCTGGAAAGCGCGCAACCTAGCCGCGCGCGGGCGGGCGCGGAAGCCGCGCGCGTGGAATGGGTGGGGCTCAGCCGAAGCGGGCGGCGTAGGCTTCCGGCTTGAAGCCGACCAGCAGCGCGCCGTGGCCTTCCAGCAATGTCTCCTCCAGAATGGGGCGCTTGATCATGCCGGGCTGGGCCAGCATCAGGGCGATGGCGCGCGCTTCGGTGAGGCCTTCCTTCTGGTCGTCCGGCAGCTTGCGGAAGGTGGTGCCGGCGCGGTTGATCAGGACTTCCCAGCCCACGTCCTTCGACCAGGCCTGGAGCTTTGCAGCATCGATGCCGGCGGTCTTGTAGTCGTGGAAGCTGTGGTCGACGCCCTTGGCCTCCAGCCAGGCGCGGGCCTTCTTCATCGTGTCGCAGTTCTTGATGCCGTAGATCGTCAGCGCCATTGCCGTGGTCCCTTGGTTGGCCGTTCTTCGCTACAGGAAGTGCCGCGCCGCGAGCCCCACCGCAAGCAGCAGGCCGAGTTGCACCACGAAGAGCGCCTGGCGGCTGGTGGCGATGCACAGCATGGCGCGCTGCGGTGCGGGGGTGGCGAGCCAGGGCCGCAGCACGAGCCAGGCCCACAGGCCCAGCGGCAGGAGGCCCAACAGCGCGGGCCAGGCAATGCCCACGGGGCCCAGGGCCACCACGGGGTGTGCCGATTCCAACTGGGACATCAGGACATAGGCGGGCTCCGCCCCCCTGAGCGGCAGGACGGTGAAGGGGGCGCCGGGCCCGGCGCGCAGCACCACGTCCCGATAGGTATCCACCCGCACGCGCTCGCCGGTTTCGCGCACCACGCCTTCCAGCTGGAAGCGCGGGAAGAAGCCGAGGCGCATGACCGGCGGCAGAACCGCGGTGGTGACGAAGGTCATCGGCCGGGTGGCATCGGCCAGCACCACCAGCCGGCCGCGCGACACGCCATCCTGCACCGCGGCGGCCGCCGCCAGCAGGGTGATCAGCGTCAGCAGCACCAGGCTCGGCACCCCCGCGCGGTCCAGCAGGGTGCGCCAGCGCAGGTTCCGGCCGCGCCGGTGCAGGGCGGCGGCGTTCCTGGCAACGAGATGGGCCGCCAGTTCCTTGGGCGATGCGGGCTTGCCGGCCAGTACGGGCTCATGCCCGCTTGCGCGCGCCAGGGTGGCGATCTCCTGCGCCAGCAGGCGCTCCAGCGTGGCGGGATCGCCGACCACGCCGAGGAACAGCGTGGCGTCGATCAGGCCATCCATCACCAGAAGGCGCATCGTGCCGATGGCGCTGGGGCCTTCCAGCACGCGCAGGCGGTGGAAGCGGCGGATCATCACCTCCGCGGGCTGGTCGTCCTCCATCAGTTCGTAGGCATCCAGCGAGCGGTCCGCGACCGGGGCGAGGCCTGGGATCGCCGCGCAGAGCGCCGCCGCCACGGCATCGTTGCGCAGGGCCCTGGCGTCGCTGGATGCCGCGTCATCGTCGGTCCAGGCCGAGGCGGTCGGGGGGCGGCCGGGTTCGACAAGGCTCAGGACAAGGTTGTAATCCACGGTCGACCGCCTCCGGCTTCGCAGGGCGATCCAGCCCCGTGGCACGCAGAGGGGACGCCGTTTGCGTTACATACACTTCGCCTTCGTTCTGGTCATGGCATGCGCCGGCGCGCTCTGGCCGGCCGCGCCCGCGGTGGCGCAGGCGCTGGTGGCGCCCTCCGCCATCGTGCTGCACGTGCATGACGGCATCGCCGATACCGGGTTCGTCGCGCCGCTGGAGCGCCTGCTGGCGCAGCGCCTGGCACCGCCCCTGCGCATCATGCCCAGCACGCTGGACCTGGCGCCGCTGCGGTCCAGGTTCGGGCCGAGCGAGGCCGATCCGGTGCTGCGGGCCTTCTTCCTCGCCACGCATGACCGGGCCGACCCCACCGCCATGCATGTGCTGCTGACCGCCGAGGATATCCGCCTGGCCCCGGCGCGGTTCAACTTCGCCGTCACCTCCGGCGGGCGGGATGCGGGGTATCGCGCCATGGTGGTCTCCCTGGCGCGGCTGCAGGTGCAGGGGCTGTTCGGCCGGGCGGAGGAGGACAGGCTGCGCACGGCCATGCGTGTGGCGCGGGTGGTGGTGAAGAACACCGCGCGTGCCGCGGGCCTGCTGGACAGCACGCTGTGCGTGATGGGTTTCCCCAGCAGCCTGGCGGAGCTGGATGCGATGCCGGAGGGGTTCTGCGAGCCGGATCTGGCGCGGCTGGCGGAAGCGGGGATCGCACGGCGGTAGCGCGCGGGCGGCGCTTGCCCTGCCGCGGCCCCACTCCTAGGGTTTCGGCAGAACGAACACCCAGGAGACCTCCATGGCCCGCCTCGGCTTCGGCGCCTTCCTTGCGCCGCATCACCCTGTTGTCGAGCACCCGATGCTCCAGTTCCGGCGCGACATCGCGCTGGTGGAGCACCTGGACAAGCTCGGCTACGACGAGTTCTGGTGCGGCGAGCACCATTCCTCGGGCTGGGAGATGATCGCCTCGCCGGAGATGTTCCTGGCCGCGGCGGCCGAGCGCACGGGGCGCATCAAGCTGGCCACCGGCGTGGTCTCCCTGCCCTATCACCACCCGTTCAACGTGGCCCAGCGCATGGTGCAGCTGGACTGGATGAGCGGCGGGCGGGCGATCTTCGGCTCCGGCCCCGGGGCGCTGGCATCGGACGCGCATACGCTGGGCATTGATCCCATGGTGCTGCGCGACCGGCAGGACGAGGCGCTGGGCATCATCCGCCGCCTGATGAAGGGCGAGCGCATCACCTACAAGGGCGAGTGGTTCCAGCTGAACGACGCCGCCCTGCAGCTGCTGCCGCTGCAGGAGGAGATGCCGTTCGCCGTTGCCTCCCAGATCTCGCCTTCCGGCATGACACTGGCCGGCAAGCACGGCATCGGCATCATCTCGATCGGCTCGCTCTCGGCCGAAGGGCTGAACGCGCTGCCGACGCAGTGGGGCTTCGCCGAGAGCGCCGCCGCCAAGGCCGGCACCACGGTGGACCGCAAGAACTGGCGCGTGCTGCTGAGCTGGCACATCGCCGAGACGCGCGAGGAGGCCCGCCGCCAGGCCGGGCCGGGCCTGATGAAGCACCACAACGAATACATCCACGGCACCCTGCAGCGCCCGGGCAGCAAGCCGTTCAAGGATGCCGACCAGGCCGTGGACATGACCGCCTTCGGCAACGGCGCGGTGGCCACGATCGGCACGCCGGATGACCTGATCGCGCGTATCAAGTCGGTGATCGACATCTCCGGCGGGTTCGGCACCGTGGTGGGCTTCGTGCACGACTGGGCGAGTCCGGAGAACACCTTCCGCAGCTGGGACCTGGTGGCGCGCTACGTGGTGCCGGAGATCAACGGCTACCTGAAGGAGCTGCGCAAGAGCCGCGAGTTCGTGGTGAACAACCGCGAATATTTCGACCGCGCGAAGGATGCGGTGATGGCCAAGATCCAGGAGAACCCGGACGCGGCCGAGGCGCTGAAGAAGACCAAGTCGCCGATGCTCTCCGCCTCCGCCTCCAACGTGCCCGACTTCGCCAAGAAGGGCGCGGCGGAGTAGCCAAGCCCGACTCCCTTCCCCGCTGGCGGCCCAGGCGGCCGGCGGGGCGGGGATTTGCGGGGCATGGGCAGGCGCAAGGCCGCCCGCGCCGCCCCCGGCCCGGACAGTGTGGCGGCCATTGAGATCCGCCCCCTGCCCCGGCCCGCCTCAGCCCACGCAGGGCCATGTGGCGCGCACCGGTGCGCTACCGGCTCGACCATCAAGCACCCCATCCGTGGCGGCGCCCCCGCAGGCTGCGCGGTGCCGGCCCGGGCGCGGCGCTTCGACTGAATGCAGGAATTGGAACACCATCCCCGAAGAACCT
>JAIXTK010000199.1 GCA_027483995.1 Acetobacteraceae bacterium | reverse complement strand
GCAGCTTCACCTCGGTGTTGTCGCAGATATTGGGGTGGCCCGTGGTGCAGTTGGCACAGGTGCCGCAGAACACCGACAGGCACGAAATCACATGGTCGCCCGGCTTCAGATAGGTCACGTCGGAGCCGACGGCCTCCACCACGCCCGCACTCTCATGCCCCAGGATCACCGGAACCGGGTACGGATAGAGCCCTTCCATCATGTGCAGGTCGGAATGGCACAGCCCGGCGAAGGCGGTGCGCACCAGCACCTCGCGTGCCTTGGGCTTGGAAACCTCAACCTCTTCGATGGTCAGCGGCTGGTTCGCCTGGTGCAGAATGGCTGCGCGCATGTTTCGTTTCTCCCTTTAGTCCCCGGACTCTAGGGCGCCGCCCAACCCGCCCGCAAGCCTCTCGGGAACAAGCGCAATCGCCGCCTCCTCCGCATTGGCAAAGGCCAGCCGGATATGCCGCCCCTGGCCCGGCCCGAAGAACGGCCCCGGCAGCCCCATCAGCCCGCGCTCGGCCGCCAACGCCTCCGCCGCCATCATCGCATCCGGCGCCCCCTCGGGCAGCCGCAGATAGGCGAAGTAGCCGCCCAGCGCGTCCACCTGCCAGTCATTCACGCCCGCCATCACCCGCGCGAACGCCGCCGCCCGCCCGGCCATGATCGCCTTGTTCCCCTCGCGCCAGTCGCGCAGCCCCTCCACCGCCCAGGTCAGCGCCGTCTGCGCCGCCCGCGGCGGGCAGATCTGCATCGTGTCCAGCACCTTGGCCAACTGCTCCCGCAGCGCGCCCCCACAGGCAATCGCCCCCACCCGGTGCCCCGGCACGCAATACGCCTTGGAGAAGGAATACAAATGCACCAGGTATTCGCCCCAATCGGGGTCCCGGAACAACGCATGCGGCGCCGCCTCCCCCGGCAGGAAGTCGCGATACGTCTCGTCCAGCACCAGCCACAACCCGCGCGCCCGGCACAGCGTCGCAAACGCCGCGATCACCTCTGGCGAATACACGGCCCCGGTCGGGTTGTTCGGCGTCACCAGCACGATCGCCCGCACCGCCGGCGTGATCAGCCGCGCCGCCTCCTCGACATCCGGCACGAACCCCGCGTCCGCGCGGCACGGCAGCGGCACCACGCCCACCCCCTGCATCCGCAGCGCCATCTCATGATTGAAATACCACGGCGCCGGCAGCATCACCGCCGCCCCCGGCTCGGCAATCGCCGTCATCGCCATCCCGAAGGCCAGATTGCACCCGGCGGTGATCGAAACCTCCCCGGCCGAGAACCCCGCCCCATAGCGCCGCGCCAGATCGTCGGCCAGCGCCGCCCGCAGCGCCTCGTCGCCGAAGATATCGCCATAGCTCGCCCCCGCCCGCGTCCCGGCCGCCTCGGCGAGCTTCGCGAGCAGTTCGGGATGCGGCGGATACCCGGGCACCGCCTGCGTCAGATCAATCGCCGGCCCCGCCTGCCCCCGGTATCGCGCCGCCCAGGCACGCGCGGCAGGGATCGGGGGGGCGCCAATGGCACGAACGAGCGGGGAGGATACGGTCATGCGCCTATCTTGCACCCCGCGCCGCCGCGACCAACCCCTACCGCACCTCGTACAGCACGTAGCCCGCGCCCGCGGTGCGCCCCACCTCCACCAGGAAGGGCGGCGGCGTGCCGGCATCCAGCCTGTCCAGCAGCGTCCCCACCGGCAGGTCCGCCACCATGATGGAGCGACGCGCCCGCGGGCAGTGCAGCACCAGCTCCGCCCCCGCCGCCCGCAGCGCCGCCGCCCCATCCGTCTCCGGCCGGCTGCGCCAGGCGGCGCGCAGGGTCATGAAATTGCGCGTGCTGCGCCGATACGCCGTCTCACCCGGCTCCATCCGCGACCAATACAGCGACCCCACCGTGCCCACCTGCGTGCGGTACAGCAGCTCCGGCGTGTCATCCACGTCCGACAGCACCACCCGCCCGGCATGCCCCTGCAGCAGCACCGCCGCCGCAGCCAGGTTGCACGCCCCGCGCGGAGCCGCCGCGCTGCCGCCCGCCACCACACCCATCAACGGCACCAGCACCGCCACCGCCAGCAGCCCCACGCGCGCCAGCGCCGCCACCGTCTCGCTCCGGCGTGCCAGCAACGTGGAAACCTGCGTCAACGCCACCGGCAGCATCGCCGCCCCCAGTGCGGCGGGATAGGCGGTCAGCCGCAGATGCCCGAACCCCGCCACCACCATCAGCACCGCCGCCGCCGCCGCCGCCCAGCCAACCACGCTGCCGCTCCGCCATACGAGCACCACCACGGCCACCACGCCGATCAGCCCGGTCAGCAGGAAGGCCAGCAGGTCGCTGACCCCCTGCAACGGCTGCATCTCGGCGATGCTGCCCAGCATCGCGGCATATTCCTCCGGCGCCACCAGCCCGGCCGCGCCGCGGAACAGCTGCGGATAGACCGCGAACCACACCCCCAGGGCCACCGCCCCCGCGAAGCCCCCCACCAGAAACTGCGCCGCCGGCCGCAACCTCAGCGCCTGGAGTGGCACAGTCAGCAGCGCCGCCGCCGTGGTGCAGCCCACCAGCACCACATACACCACCGAGAT
>JAIXTK010000186.1 GCA_027483995.1 Acetobacteraceae bacterium | reverse complement strand
GAGGACATCGCGCAATCGGACCCGAACACGCAGCACGTGACGGCGGCGCTGCGGGCGATGGAGTGCGTGGTGGTGCAGGACCTTTTCCTGAACGAAACGGCGCAGTACGCCCACGTGTTCCTGCCGGGTGCATCGTTCCTGGAGAAGGACGGCACCTTCACCAACGCCGAGCGGCGCATCAACCGGGTGCGCAAGGTGATGGAGCCGCTGGCGGGCATGGCGGAGTGGGAGGTGACCGCGGCGCTGGCCACCGCGCTGGGCTTCCCGATGCGGTACGACCATCCCAGCGAGATCATGGACGAGATCGCGCGGGTGACGCCGAGCTTCGCCGGCGTGAGTTACGCGGTGCTGGAGGCACGCGGCTCCGTGCAGTGGCCGTGCAATGCGGCGGCACCGGAGGGCACGCCGATCATGCATGTGGATCGGTTCGTGCGCGGCACCGGCAAGTTCATGATCACCGAGTTCGTGCCGACCGAGGAGCGCACCGGGCCGCGCTTCCCGCTGATCCTGACCACGGGGCGCATCCTGAGCCAGTACAATGTGGGCCAGCAGACGCGGCGCACGGCGAACACGGCGTGGCACGACGAGGATGTGCTGGAGATCCATCCCTTCGATGCCGAGAGCCGCGGGATCGCCAGCGGTGAGCTGGTGGCGCTGGCCAGCCGCTCCGGCGAGGTTGCCTTGCGGGCCGTGGTGTCGGAGCGGATGCAGCCGGGGGTGGTGTACACCACCTTCCACCATGCCCGCACCGGGGCCAATGTGATCACCACCGACTATTCCGATTGGGCGACGAACTGCCCGGAATACAAGGTGACGGCGGTGCAGGTGCGGCGCACCAACGCGTTGTCGCGCTGGCAGGAGACGCATGAGCAGGAGGCCGGGCAGCTGCGCCGGATTGCGCCTGCCGCCGAATAGCCTCTCGCCCAGCCGGCAGGTGCGTGGCGAGGCGCTGCGCTTCGAGGGCGGGGCCGTGGTGCGCGGGCCGGTGGCGGTGGCGGCCGAGGTGCCGGTGAACCTGGTGTACGCCACGCTGCCGCATGCGGTGATGATGGCAACGCCCGCGGATCTCGAGGATTTCGCCTATGGCTTCAGCCTGACCGAGGGCGTGATCGCGGCGGCGGGGGAGATCCGTGGCGTGGCGGTGCGCGAGGTGCCGCGCGGGATCGTGCTGGAGGTGGAGCTGGTGCCGGCGGCGCTGCGGCGGCACATGGCGCGGCGGCGGTCCATGGCCGGGCGCACGGGGTGCGGGATCTGCGGCATCGAGAGCCTGGAGGATTTGCCGCAGGGGCGGAAGGTGGCGCCTGGGCCGGCGATTGCGCCGGCGGCGATCCGGGCGGCGCTGCTGGGGCTGGAGGCACGCCAGGTGCTGAACCAGGCGACGAGGGCGGTGCATGCGGCGGCATGGTGCGACGGGGCGGGGGCGATCGTGGCGCTGCGCGAGGATGTCGGCCGGCACAACGCGCTGGACAAGCTGGTCGGGGCCTGCCTGCGGGGTGGCATCGGGCCGGAGGGCGGCTTCGTGCTGCTGACCAGCCGGGCCTCGTTCGAGATGGTGGAGAAGGCGGCGTCCTTCGGGGCGGGCACGGTGGTGGCGATCTCCGCCCCCACCTCGCTGGCGGTGGAGCGGGCGGCGGCGCTGGGGATCACGCTGGTGGCGGTGGCGCGGCCGGATGGCGCGGTGCGGTTCACGCCGGGAGAGCTGGAATGACGGAGGTGGCGCGGCTGGCATGGATGGCGGGCCGGATCGCGGCCGCCTTCGATGCCCTGCCGGAGGAACAGGCGGCGGCGGCGATTGCGGCGCATATCAACCAGTTCTGGGCGCCCCAGATGCGGCGCGGCCTGCTGGCGGCCGACCCCGCCACGCTGGTGCCGCGGGTGCGGCGGGCGCTGGCGCTGGTTCGGCCGCCGACGCGGCCTTAGTTGCGGCGACGGGGACGGTCTTGGCGGCGGTATCCGTCGTCGTCGTGTTGCCGTTGCGACTGGTCGTAGAGATAGCCGCCACCAGCGCCGACACCGGCACCGAGCAGGGCGCCGAGGCCGGCATTGCCGCTGAAGGAGCCGAGCAGGCCACCGACGCCGGCGCCGCCCAGGGCGCCGATGCCGGTTCGCTGCTGGGTGGCGTTCATGCCGTCGCAGCCGGCCAGGCCGATTCCGGCGGCCAGCAGTGCGGCCATTCGCAGGGTTCGGGTCATGGGTGGTTCCCCTCTCAACGCTGGCGGGCGGTGCGGCCGGCGGCCACGGGCGGGCAGGGGTAGCGGGCCTGGCCCCAGCGCAGGAAGCCATCCAGCGCCGGCTCCTCCGCGAAGCGCGGCGTGGCGCGGGCCCATTGGGCGAAGTCCACGCCGGATTCGGCGATGCTGGGGCGGCGCTCCGGCAGGCAGAAGAGCGGGCGGAGCGGCGTGCCGGCGGGGTGGGTGAGGGTGTGGTACTGGGCGGCGGCGGTGATGAAGCCTTGGCAGTAGGCGATCGCCTCCAGCCGCGGCGCGCCGCCCCAGGCGGGGTCGCAGACGGCGGCGAGGTCGCGCACCGTCTCCACATGGGTGATGGGGCCGGCGCCCGGTGGCGGGGGCTGAGCGAGGGCCGGGGTGGCGGCGAGGGCGAGCAGCGTGGCCAGGCTGGGGCCGAGGCGCATGGTGTGTTCCTCCACGGGGGTCCGGGAGGAAGCGCGCTGGGGCCCTGCGGGTTCCCGGCGAAAGCGGCAGCCGGCTTTAGATGAACTGGCCGCGCAGGAAGCCGAGGGCGGGCAGCGGCTGCCAGCCGCGCGGCAGGTCGGCGCGGCGCATGGGGGCGACGGAGTAGCGCGGCGGGGGCTGGCGGCTGCCGCTGAGGAAGGTGGAATGGGCGGCCACCTGGGCTTCCCGCCAGGCGCGGTCTTCCAGGGCGGCGGCGCGGCTGGGGTAGATGTTGGCGACCTTGGACAGCTTGCCGATGGAGGCGATGACGGCCCACATCGTGTCGTCGCGGGCGCGGGGGAGGGCGACGACCTCGCTCATGGCCTCGCCCCACGGATCGTGAACCGGGGCACGCTTGCCTCGGGGGTGTCCCCCGGAATCGGACCTGGCATCCGCACCTCGTCCATCGTCCTGTCACAAATGATAGCGGCGGGCGCCGTGGCGTCCAGCGTTATCAGAGGCCTGAGATGGGGGGCATGGTGGCCTGGAACAACGGGGTGGCGGCGGTGCGGTCGAACCAGGCGGCCAATGCGGGGCGGCCGGCGCGCCAGGCCCAGGCGGTGTGGCGGCGCTCGCAATAGCCCAGCGCGCAGGCCAAGGCGAGGCGGGCGGTTTCGTGCCGGGGCAGGGCGGCTTCCAGCCGGTCGGCAGTGCGGTTGGCGCGGGTTTGCTCCAGCGCGATCACGCCGGGGGAGCGTTCGTGTTCCGGGCGGCGCAGCTCGCGGTTCCACACCGCGATCCCGTCCAGCAGGCCGATGGCCTGGCCGAGCTCGGCGAGGCCGGCGGGGGTTTCGGGGATCAGGCGCGGGCCTGTGTGCACGCGGTCGAGATGGGTGAGGATCAGCAGGGTTTCGCTGAGCGCGGTGCCGTCGGCCAGCACCAGCGTGGGCACGCGGCCGACGGGGTTGTGCGGCAGCAGGGTGGAAGCGGGGTCGCGCAGGGTGGTTTCCTGCTCCGTGATCCCCGCGATCCCTAGCTCGCGCCAGGCGATGCGGACCATCCGGGCATAGGGGGAGCCCGGGACGTAGTGGAGGATCATCAGGCGTCGAGCGCGCGGCCGAACACGTCCGGGTCGATGTTGCCGCCGCTGAGCACGAGGCCGACCACCTTGCCCTTCGCATCGAACTTGCCGGCGAGCAGGGCGGCGAGGCAGACGGCGCCGCCGGGTTCCACCACCAGCTTCAGGTGGGCGAAGGCGAACTTGATGGCGGCGAGCACTTCGGCGTCCGTCACGGCCAGGCCGCCGGCCAGGCGCGGGCGGTTGACGGCGAAGGTGAGCTTGCCCGGCGAATGGGCCAGCAGCGCGTCGCACAGCGTGGAGCCGCCGGGGATGTTGGTTTCGCGGTTGCCGGAGGCGAGCGAGCGGCCGGTATCGTCCCAGCCTTCGGGCTCCACGGCGTAGAGGCGGGTATCGGGCGAGGCGCCTTCCACGGCCAACGCACAGCCGGCGATCAGGCCGCCGCCACCGGTGCAGGCGAGCATGGCATCCATGGTGAAGCCGGCCGCCTTGGCATCCTCTATCAGTTCCAGGGCGAGCGTGCCCTGGCCGGCGATCACGTGCGGGTGGTCGAAGGGCGGGACCATGGTGGCGCCGGAGGCCTCGGCGTGGGCGCGGGTCATGCCCTCGCGGTCGTCCTTCATGCGGTCGTAGCGGCGGATCTCCGCCCCCCAGCGCTGGGTGCTTTCCACTTTGATGGCCGGCGCGTCGTCCGGCATGAAGATGGTGGCCCGCGCTCCGACCGATGCGGCGGCATAGGCGGTGGCCTGGGCGTGGTTGCCGGAGGAGTGGGTGACGACGCCGGAGCGGCGCTGGGATTCGCTGAGCTGGAGGATCGCGTTGCTGGCGCCGCGCAGCTTGAAGCTGCCGGTGCGCTGCAGCGGCTCGGGCTTCAGCAGGATGGTGCCGCCGGTGATCTTGTCCAGCCAGGGGTTGCGCAGCATGGGGGTGCGGACCACCAGCGGGGCGATGCGGGCACGGGCGGCCTGTACGTCCTCGTAGGTCGGCATCTGGTCGAAGCTGGCGGGCTGGGTCATGGGCTGGGGTCCCGGAGGGGGGCGTGCGGGCGCGGCATCAGCGCCGCGGGCTGCTCGCCGTGGCGGCCGGTGGCACGATACAGGCGGAATTGCTCGGCCGCCATCCCGTCCCGCCCGCGGGTGAGGGTGGCGATCTGCTGCGGGGCGGCCAGGGCATCGGTGTGCAGGCGTTCGTCGCGCCGGGCGCTGTGCAGTAGCAGCAGGGGGCGGCCGGCGAGGGCGGGGCGGGCATCCGGCAGGCGGAACAGGGCCCAGCGGCCTTCAAGCCCGACCACGGCGATGTCGGGCGGCAGCAGGCGGGCGAGTAGGGCGGCGTGGCCGTAATTGGTGGTGGCGACGATGGCGATGCCCTCGCGCCGGGCCGCGACGGCGATGTCGGCGGCCAGGGCATTCCACCCCGCCAGGCGCAGCAGGGTGGGGTCCAGCGCCAGGGGCAGGGGCAGGGGCGCGAGCGTGGCCTGGGCCCAGGTGGCGGCGGTGATGGCGAGGCCGAGGGCGAGGCCGGGTCGCACCCAGCGCCGCCAGCGCGGGGCCAGGGTGGGGACGATGGCGGCGGCGGCGATGCAGGCGGCGGGGTAGGCGATGCCGGGCCAGTTGGCCTGCACGCGCTCGCCCAGGGCATGCAGCGTGAACACCACGGCGGGCATGCCCGACAGCCCGGCGAGCAGCACCCAGCCCGGCCGATCCCGCGTGCCCAGGCGAAGGGCGGCCAGCAGGCCGGCGGCGCAGAGCACGGCGATCACCGGGGTGGCGAGCGCAAGCTGGCCGGCCACCAGCTCGGCCAGGAATTGCAGCGCGCGCAGCGGTGACCCGTCGCCGCCGCGGACGCTTTGCTTGAGGATGCTGGCCCAGCCATGGGCGGCGTTCCAGGCCAGCACAGGGGCCACGATGGCAGCGGCCAGGGCGGCGCCGGCCCAGAGCGGCCAGGAGAGCAGCCAGCGCCGATGGGCGGGGATGGCCAGCACCCAGAGCAGGATGGGGGGCGTGATCAGCAGGGCGGAATACTTGCTGGCCCCGGCCGCGCCGATGAACAATCCGGCGGCGAGCCACCAGCGCGGATCGGCGCCGGCCTGCAGGCGGCCCAGCGCCCAGATCGCGGCCGTCCAGAAGAACAGCAGCGGCGTGTCTGGCGTCATCGTCACGCTGCCGGCGCCGAACAGCAGGGTGGCGTTCAACAGGGCGGCGGCCAGCACGCCGGCTTCGCGCCGTGCCGTCTCCTCCCCCGGCAGCAGGTCGCGTGCCGCGCGGGCCAGCATCAGCGAGCCGAGCAGGGCGGCGGGTGGGGCGAGCAGGCGCACGCCGATCGCGCCCTCCCCGGCCAGGGCGGTGCCGGCGGCGATCCAGAGTGCCACCATGGGGGGATGGTCGAGGTAGCCGGGGGCCAGGGCGCGAGACCACACCCAATAGTAGGCTTCGTCCGGCAGCAGCGGCATCCAGGCCGCGACAACGAGGCGCAGCGCGGTCAGGCCCAGCAGGGCGGCGAAGGCGAGGCGTTCGATGCGCAGCAAGGGTGGGGGCGGGGCCGCCGCTGTCAGAGCGGCACGCCGGCCAGGCTGCGGCTGGTGCGGATGGTCTGCAGCGTTTGCACGCGGGCGACGGCGGCGGCGCCGGTGAGGCGTTGCGTCAGCTGGTTCTCATGCGCGGTGTCGCGTGCCACCAGCTTCAGCAGGAAATCGCCACCGCCGCGGATCATGTGGCATTCCCGCACCTCCGGCCATTCCGCGACCATCGACTCGAAGGCGGCCAGCACCGCCTCCTTCTGGCTTTCCAGGCCGACGATGGCGAAGAAGGTGATCTCCCAGCCCAGCTTCTGCGGATCGGAATCGGCGTGGTAGCCGCGGATGATCCCGGCTTCCTCCAGCCGGCGGACGCGGCGCAGGCAGGGGGGCGCGGAAATGCCGGCGCGGCGGGCCAGCTCCACGTTGGTCATGCGCCCATCGGCCTGGAGTTCGGCCAGGATGCGGCGGTCGATGGCGTCCAGCACGGGGACGTCGGAGGGCAGTTTCATCGGTGGACGTATCTTCCCCAAGGGACGAGGCAGTGTGTGGCGGGCAAGGTGGTTGCCGCTTGGCGCGGCATGACGAAATATTATTGCACAACGGCGGCGGCACAAGGCCCGCTTCCTTGAAGCGCAACGCCGCTGGGCTCTATTGTGCCGCGCTCACCGCTGGAATCGCCCTGCATGGCTGCCACCACCCACCACACCCGCCTGCTGATCATCGGCGCCGGGCCCGCCGGATACACCGCCGCGATCTATGCCGCGCGCGCCAGCCTGGAGCCGATGCTGGTGGCCGGGCTGCAGCCGGGCGGCCAGCTGATGATCACCACGGACGTGGAGAACTACCCGGGCTTCGCCGAGGCGATCCAGGGGCCGTGGCTGATGGAGCAGATGCAGAAACAGGCCGAGCATGTCGGCACGCGCATCGCCTATGACCTGATCACCCAGGTGGATTTCTCGCAGCGCCCGTTCCGCTGCCAGGCGGATTCGGGGGATGTGTACATTGCCGACTCCGTGATCATCGCCACCGGCGCGCAGGCGCGCTGGCTGGGGCTGGAATCGGAGAAGAAGCTGCAGGGCTTCGGCGTTTCGGCCTGCGCCACCTGCGACGGGTTCTTCTTCCGCGGCAAGCGCGTGGCCGTGGTGGGCGGCGGCAATACCGCGGTGGAGGAGGCGCTGTACCTGGCCAACCTCGCCAGCGAGGTGACGCTGATCCACCGGCGCGACAGCCTGCGGGCGGAGAAGATCCTGCAGAAGCGCCTGTTCGCGCATCCGCGGGTGAAGGTGGTGTGGAACGCGGTGGTGGAGGAGATCACCGCCAGTAGCGCCCCGGTGGGCGTGAGTGGCGTGGCGCTGCGCGATACCGTGACCGGTGCCGCGACGCAGCTGGATCTTGACGGTGTGTTCATCGCCATCGGGCATTCGCCTACCACCGAGGTGTTCCGCGGCCAGGTGGAGCTTGATACGGAAGGCTACGTACTCACGCCCCCTGGATCGACCCGAACTTCGGTGCCCGGGGTGTTCGCGGCGGGCGATGTACAGGACAAAGTGTGGCGACAGGCGGTCACAGCCGCAGGAACAGGTTGCATGGCAGCCCTGGAAGTCGAAAAGTGGCTTGCGGAGCATGCGGTCGAGTCGCACGCGGCCGGGAGCAATGTGGAAGCGCCCGTGCCGTCGTTGGCGGGCGGCCGATAGGAAGCAGAATCGTCCCGGCTTCGGTGAGGCAGGGACCAAGCAAATCGTTGTCCCGCTACGGGCGGGGTAACAGGGGAATGGCTGCATTATGGACTGGGACAAGTTGCGTGTGTTCCACGCCGTTGCCGAGGCAGGCAGCTTCACGCATGCCGGCGACACGCTGAACCTGAGCCAATCTGCCGTCTCGCGGCAGATTTCGGCGCTGGAGGAGGCCCTGCAGGTGCCTCTGTTCCACCGCCACGCGCGCGGGCTGATTCTGACGGAGCAGGGCGAGAGCCTGAACCGGACGGTGCGCGAGGTGTTCGCCAAGCTGGCGATGACCGAGGCGTTGCTGACCGAGAGCAAGGAGCGCCCGGCCGGGCGGCTGAAGGTGACCACCACGGTGGGCTTCGGCTCCTCCTGGCTGGCGCCCAGGCTGCATGTGTTCCTGGCGCAATACCCGGACGTGACGATGCAGTTGCTGCTGGACGACACCGACCTCGACCTCGCCATGCGCGAGGCCGATGTCGCGATCCGCATGCATGCGCCGAAGCAGCCGGATCTGGTGCAGCGCCACCTCACGGCCATCGAATGGCATGTGGTGGCCTCGCCCGAGTACCTGAAGCAGCACGGCACGCCCAAGACGGCGGAGGATCTGGACAACCATCGGCTGATCCTGTTCGGCGAGCATCACCCGCCGGTGCCGGATATCAACTGGCTGGCCGAGGTGGGCCGGCGGCCCGGGAGCCCGCGCAAGGCGGTGCTGGAGACCAATTCGCTGCGTGCCATGCTGGCCGCCGCGCGCTCCGGCCTCGGCATCGCTGCCATCCCCGACTACATGCATGTCGATGAAGGGCTGGTGCAGGTGCTGGGCGAGGTGAAGGCGCCGAAGGTGGACGTGTATTTCGTCTATCCCGAGGAGCTGCGGAATTCGAAGCGCGTGGCGGTGTTCCGCGACTTCCTGTTGGCCCAGCTCGCCCAGCGCAGCTGATCACCTTGATGTGATGCGGCACGGGCCGGCGCCAGGGATGGTGCCGGCCCGTTGCCTGTACGGGGCGCGCATGCAGACGTATGTGCGTGGGGTGGCCGCTGGCGCGGGTGAGGCCAGCCAGGGCGACTTCGTCACGCCGCTTTAACATCATTGCCATGGGAACGTCGCAAAATACTGCGGAATCAACAGGGATACCGCGTGATTTGCGCGACTGGCATGGCCGCATCCGGCATTTCGCCATGGTCCGGCACCGCAGCGCACCATAGCTTTCGGCACGGGTTTGGACGGGCCCGGGGCTCTGCCGCGCAGGCCGGCCCCTGGTTTTTCCCATCGGTTTCCCGGCCTCTGCGCCGGGGAAGGGGGCCTTTGGGCTCCTGCGTCTCCCAGACGTGAAGCCTCCCTGTACACTTGCCCTGCGGCTTCGGCCGCGGGGCTTTTTTTTGGTATCCTGCCTAGGCGGGCAGGATCAGCGTGGCGCGCAGCCCGCCGGCGGGGCGGTTCTGCAGCGTCACGTCGCCGCCATGGGCGCGGGCGATGTTGCGGGTGATCGGCAGGCCCAGCCCCATGCCGCCGGTCTCCCGGTTGCGGCTCGGCTCCAGGCGCTGGAAGGGCAGGAACACGCGGTCCAGATCCTCGGGCGGGATGCCGGGGCCGTCATCGTCCACGTGCAGCACCACCTGGTTGTCCTGCGGTGGCATCAGCGTCACCCTTGCCGTGCCGGCGTAGTTCAGCGCGTTGGTGACGAGGTTGGTCAGCGCGCGCTTCAGTGCCACCGGGCGGGTGGTGATGGTGAAGCGGTCTGGCCCCCCGTAGCCCAAGGCCTCCGGCGGCAGGTCCGGCCTGGCTTCGCCGGCCTCGGCCAGTACCGTGTTCACCAGGGCGGCGAGGTCCACCGGCACGGCCGGCTCGCTGGTGGTGGCGTCGCGGCCGAAGGCGAGCGTGGCGCTCACCATCGTCTCCAGCTCATCGAGGTCGGACAGCATGCGGGTGCGCTGGTCGTCATCCTCCATGAACTCCGCGCGCAGGCGCAGCCGGGTGATCGGGGTGCGCAGGTCGTGGCCGATGGCGGTGAGCAGGAAGGTGCGGTCTTCCACGAAGCGGCGGATGCGCGCGGCCATGGTGTTGAAGGCGGCGGCCGCGGTGGCCAGCTCCGCCGGGCCGGTTTCCGGCAAGGGGGGGGCGTTCACGTCGCGGCCCAGCGCCTCCGCGGCATCGGCCAGCGTGGCTACCGGCTCCACCAGCCGGCGCACCGCCCACAGCGTGAGCAGCGCCGCCACCGCCGACATGATGCCGAAGGTGGCCAGGAAGGCGTTGGAATGCCAGGGCCAGACCGGCCGCAGCGACAGTTCGGCCACCAGCCATTGCCCCTCGGGCAATTGCAGGCTCACGGCGACGCGGGCCAGGTCTTCCGTGCTGTGCACCAGGATCTGGCGCGGGCGCAGGGATTGCGGCAGCGGGACAATCAGGGTGTGGGACTGCATGTGCCGCTGCAGCTCTGGCGAGGCGAGCGGCAGGTTGAACACCGGCGCCGCATCGCTCAGGGACAGGGCGATGTCGCCGGGCATCCGTGCCTCGTCGATCAGGTTGCCGCGCTGCTCCGGCCGGGCGAGGACCAGGCTGCGGTAGGTGGTCATCACCCGGCGCGCCATCTCATGCTCCTGCGCCGCGTGCAGCATATCGGCACGGTCCAGCGCGTGCAGCATCAGCCCGCCGATCTGGGACAGCAGCAGGCCGCCCAGCAGCACCAGCGCGGTGCGGGCCGCGAGGCTGGCGGGCCAGATCCGCAGGGCGCGGATCCGGCTCAGCACGGCAGCCGGGCGTTCAGCCGCGTGTCACTTCGGCGGCCAGCACGTAGCCGCCACCACGCACGGTCTTGATCAGCTGGGCATGGCGCCCGTCGTCTTCCAGCTTGCGGCGCAGGCGGCTGATCGCCACGTCGATCGCGCGGTCGAACGGCCCGGCCTGGCGCCCGCGCAGCAGGTCCAACAGCATGTCCCGCGTGAGCACCTTGTTGGCGCGGTCCAGCAGCGCCACCAGCAGGTCGTACTCGCCGCCGGTGAGCGGAACCTCCGTGCCTTCGGGGTTGAGCAGCCGGCGGCGGGCGGATTCGAGCGTCCAGCCATTGAAGAACAGGGTCTTGCTGGCACCCTCGCGCTTTTCGCCGCCCTCGCTGGCGCGGCGCATCACGGCGCGCATGCGGGCGAGCAGTTCGCGCGGGTTGAACGGCTTGGTCAGGTAGTCGTCCGCGCCCAGCTCCAGGCCGATGATGCGGTCGTTCTCCTCGCCCAGCGCGGTGAGCATCAGGATCGGCACGTCGCTCTCGGCGCGCAGCCAGCGGGCGAAATCGAGCCCGCCCTCGCCAGGCAGCATCAGGTCCAGGATGATCATCTGGAAGGTGGTGGTGGGCCAGATGCGCCGCGCCTCGCGGGCATCACGCACGGCGGTGACGCGGAAATTCTGCCGTTCCAGATAGCGGGCGAGCAGGTCGCGGATCTCTCGGTCGTCGTCGACCACAAGGATGTGCGGGTTAACCGTGATGGTGGCTGTTTCCATAAGCATGAGACTATCCATGTAACAGCCGCGTCGGCAAAGTGTCTCCCTGCCTGTGTTGCAGTTTGCAATCTCAAAGGGTTTCTTCCGCTCCCTCCGGCGGTCTGCTAGTGCGGCGCGGTGACATTTCCCCACCCCCCCGCCGCCGCGCGCGCGGCGTTGCAACTGCTCGTTACGGCCGATCCGGACCTCGCCGGGATCGAGGCGGCGGCCGGCCCGTTGCCCTGGCGCCGGCGGGCGGCGGGGTTCGAGGGGCTGCTGCAGGCGATCGTGGGCCAGCAGCTCAGCAACCAGGCCGCCGCCGCAATCTGGGGCCGGCTGCGCGCGGTGCCCGGGGCGCTGGAGCCGCAGCGCCTGCTGGCGCTGGACGACGCGGATCTGCGCACCGCCGGGCTGTCGCGGCCGAAACTGGCCCATGCGCGGTCGCTCGCCGCCGCCTTTGCAGACGGCACGCTGGAGGAAGGCGCGCTGGCGGCCATGGCGGACGAGGCGGCGATCGCGGCGATTGCCTCGGTGCGCGGCATGGGGCGCTGGTCGGCGGAGGTGTACCTGCTGTTCGCCTTGGAACGGGAAGACGTGTTTCCCGCCGGCGACCTCGCCCTGGCCGGGGCGGCGGCGGACCTGAAGGGGCTGGCCGCCCGGCCCGGCCCGGTGCCGCTGCGTGCGCTCGCGGAGGGCTGGCGGCCTTGGCGGGGCCTGGCCGCGCGCCTGCTGTGGCATCACTGGCGCCACCTGACCGGCCGGCCCGCCTTCGACGATCTGTCTGCAGGGCCGCGCTGACATAGTGTTGTCAAGGCGTTGTTCATCTTTTGGCGTTTTATTCTGGGGCCGAATAGTCAGGCACTCGGCATGTCAGCGCATACCAGCGCAAACATCACGCTCCCCAAGCCGGTTCTGGGCTACCACCCCGGCACCTTTCTGGAACGCGGCGCCGCGGTGCCGTTCATCACCCCGCAGCTGAACGGCGCGCGGGCGCGGCCGGGTTCGCGGGGTGGGTTGGAATTCACCGTGCCGAACCCCTCTGGCGGCAAGGGCATCTACATCGTGCCGTGGGAAGGGCTGTTCACCCTGTGCCGGCCCACGGTGCATGATTGCCGGCTGATCTCCCTGCTTTCCACCCAGCGCGCCGTGACGCCCGGCTCGATCCGCGAGGCGGCGCGCGCCATCGCCGCCGAAGGGCTGGCCGGCCGCGCCGCCCGCGCCGCGGCGGAAGTGGCGATCGCGGTGGATGCGAAGTCGCGCATGGTGGCCAATTTCCAGCTGCTGCTGGAACTCGTCGGCCAGGTGGAGGCGGAGGAGGGCATGCCGCTCGCGCGCGCCTCCCCCGCCGACCTGGAACTGCGCGCCCGCCGCGTGGTGGCGCAGATCGCGCCCGCGCTGGGGCGCACCAGCGAACAGCTGGCCGCCATACTGGAGGAGATCTCCGGGCTGTTCGCCCCGATCGGCCTGCGCCCGGCCGATGTCGCCGGCAGCGTCGGCCGCACGCTGGCCGGGCTGGCCACGCTGCGCGACGAGATGGTGGAATGGGCCCGCCAATACCCCGACGAGAGCGGCGGCGATGCCGCGCGGGTGGCCGAATCCGCCGATGTGACCCTGATCTGCGCGCGCTCCGTGCTGGCCGACGTGCAGTCCATGCCCGCCAACATGGAGTCGCTGCTGGCCGCCTGGATCGCCGACCCGGCCATTGTGGCCGCGCGCATCGCCCGGCCGGAATGGCTGCTGGATGGGTGGGAGCGGATCGTCCTGCTGTGGCAGACCGCCGAGCGGCTGGGGCGCGCCGTGACCCTGGCCGAGATGGCCAGCCTGATACCCGTCCTCCCCAAGGAGGCGGCCGAATGGGCCCGCATCCGGGTGCCCTCCAGCAGCGACGCGCCGCGCCGACGGCTGGTGGCCATGATGGAGGATTGGCGCACCGGCATCACGATGCACGACCTGATCGCGCGCAACGAGCACCTGCGCGCCGTCTCCCCCTGAAGACAGCGAGCGGAGAATCCCAGATGTCTCAGTCCACCGGACCCTCCCGCCTCGCCGAGATCAGGGCTCTTAACCGCCATCTCGTCTCCGCCCAGGATGCCAAGATCCTCAAGGTGGTGGCGATGGTGGATGCACTGCCGCATCGCGGCGAGGCCGACAACCTGATCGAACCGCTGCGCGCCCGGCTGGCGCAGCTGCGGCCCGGCCGGCCGCTGGCGGCGGGGCGGCTGCTGTTCATGCCGCTGGATCCCGTGCTGGTGGCGGCACCGCAATGGCAGCGCGGGGCGTTGACCGTGCCGCGCACCGTGGTGCCCTGCCTGATCCGGCAGGTGGCGGCGATGGAACCCGCCCTGGTGGCCGACATCGGCGCCCAGGTGGCCGGCGGGCGCTCCGACGACCTGCCCTTGATCCTGCGCGCCGGGCCGCCGCTGTGGGCGCGCGCCGCCGAGTTGCTGGCCGACTCCCGGCCGCCGGCGGATTGGGTCGATGCCACCGGGCTGCAGCTCTCCGACCATGCCGCGCTGCGGCGCATGGTGGTCTCCGTGCTGCGCCAGGCCCCGGCCATTGCCCGCCAGGTGCCGCGCAATCCGCCCGACCGGGCTGCCATCGGTGAACTGCTCACCGAGGCCGCCGCGGAGCCGGAGACGCTGGGCGTGCTGATCAGCGTGATGATGCACTGGATCCCCAGCGCCGCCGCGATGATCCTGTCCATCACCTCCGCCCATGCCGCCCCCACCGGACTGCCCGGCCGCACCGCCACGGAGCGCGCGGTGGAGCACGTGCTGGACAGCATCGAGGCCGACCCCGTGGTGGCGCCCGACGGTGCCCCGGGGTTGGACAAGCTGCGCCGCACCGTGGCCATGCTGGATGAGCTGTCCGAAGGCTCCGCCGACCGACCGGCGCGCAGCGCGCGCATCGCCGCCACCCGCGCGCGCATCGACACCACCTGCCGCAGCCGCTTCGAAACCTCCCTGCAGGCGCGCGTGCTCGCCCCGCTGGCCGCCCCTTTGCCGCAGCAGGCCGAAGCGAGCGAGGCGCTGGAGGATGCCGCGCGCGACCTGCGCCGTTTCGAGCAGGTGGCACGGCGGATCAACAATTCCGACGCCTATGACCGCATGCTGCGCAACACCCGCCCGCTGCTTGCCCCGCGCCCCGACGACGACGCCCAGGCGCGGGTGGACCGGCTGCGCCTGGCGGAGATCCTGCTCGGGCCCGAGCAGGCGCTGCAGATGCTGGTGGAGGCGGAGAAGGAACCCGCCTAGCTCGTGCCGAGAAGCTCCCGCGCCAGGGCGCGCCATTCCTCGTCCAGCGTGGTTTTCGGCATCGTTCGGCCGGCGCGGGCATACCAGTAGCCGGCATTGCCCAGGTCGCCCTCCTTGCGGTGCAGATAGGCGTGCACCGCGGCCCCGATCCGGTCGTCCTGGTCCTGGGCGCAGCCATGGGCGCGGGCCCAATCGCCCTTGCCGTCCCACCACAGCCCCTGCACCGCCAATGACAGCCCCGGCGGCGGCGTGGCGGCAGTGAGCGAGGCCTGGAATTCCTCCAATGTCATCACGCGGCGCCCAGCAGGCGCTTCAGCTTGCGCACCGCGCTGTCCGGCGTGGTCAGTACCGGCTTGCCGGTGACCCTTGCCACCGCCTCCGCCGCGCGGGCGAGGCTGAACTGCGAAAGCGCGATGGCATCGCAGTCCCTGAGCGTGGCGGCGGCGAGGGCAGCCAGCCGGTCGTGCTCCGCCCCGTCGCCACGGTCGAGCGCGGCCAGTGATCCCTCGGCCAGGCACGGCACCAGCGTGATCCCCGGCGCGGCGGCGGCGAATTCCGGCGGCATGGAGGCCAGGGTGGGCGCGAAGCTGGCCATCAGCCCGATGCGGCCGGTGCGGCCGGCCAGGGCCAGCGCCTCCTCGATCATCGCCTCGTTCGGCTTCAGCACGGGCATGGGCGCGAGCGCCTCGGCACAGGCCTCGATGCAGGGGCCGAAGGCGGAGCAGGTGAACAGGATGGCGTCCGCCCCGGTGTTGGCGGCGTAGCGCGCCAGCGTCAGGAATCGGTCCGTCATTGCCGGCGTCAGCGCCCCGTCGCGCGCGAGGTCGGCCGAGAGGCTGTCATCCAGCAGGTTGGTGCGCCGCACCTCGGGCCACAGCCGCGCGAAGGCGGCTTCGATCGGCGGTGGCGAATGGGCGAGGGCGTGGATGAGGGCGATGCGCATGGGCGGACGATACTCGCGGGGCCGCGCCGTGCAAGGTTGAACCACGGCCCCGCGCGTGGCACAGGGGGCCTCTCCATCGGGATGCGGTGATGCTCAGGCGCCTCTACGATCGCGTGCTGGCCCTGGCCGGCAGCCGGCGTGCCCCGGCGTGGCTGGCGGTAATCAGTTTCGCCGAAAGCAGTTTCTTTCCCATTCCACCGGATGCGCTGCTGATCCCGATGTGCCTGGCCCGGCCGCAGCACGCCTGGCGCTTCGCCCTGATCTGCACCGTCAGCTCCGTGCTGGGCGGCGCGCTGGGCTACTACATCGGCTATGCGCTGTTCGAGGTGCTGGCCCAGCCGATCATCCAGCTTTACCACTACGAGGCGGCGTTCGAGCGCTTCAAGGCGACCTATGCCGAATGGGGGCTGTGGGTGATCCTGGTGAAGGGCGCCACGCCGATCCCGTACAAGATCGTCACCATTGCCTCCGGCGCGGCCAGCTTCAACTTCGGCGTGTTCATGCTGGCCAGCATCGCCACGCGCGGCCTGCGCTTCTTCCTGGTGGCCGGGCTGTTGCGCCGGTACGGCGAGCCGGTGCGCATCTTCATCGAGCGACGGCTGACGCTGGTGACCACCCTGGCGGTGCTGGGCATCCTTGCCGGCTTCGCGCTGCTGAAGCTGCTATGATGTGTGCCCATCCCGGCCCCGCGTACCGGGCCGGGGCCGCCATGGAAGGCCTTGCCCCCGGGCACCGGGGGGGCTAAGCCCGGCGCTTCCATACCGCCTCCTCGCTGCGCTGCAACAAGGTTGCCCAGATGTTTTCACGCCTGCTCGGGTTCATGTCCGCCGACATGGCCATCGACCTCGGGACTGCCAACACGCTCGTGTATGTGAAGGCCCGCGGCATCGTGCTGGATGAGCCCAGCGTGGTCGCCATCGCCGACGTGCGCGGCAAGAAGCAGGTGCTGGCCGTGGGTGACGAGGCCAAGCTGATGCTGGGCCGCACCCCCGGCAACATCTCTGCCATCCGCCCCCTGCGGGACGGCGTGATCGCCGATTTCGAGGTGGCGGAGGAGATGATCAAGCATTTCATCCGCAAGGTGCACAACCGCCGCGGCTTCGCCTCGCCCATCATCATCGTCTGCGTGCCCTCCGGCTCCACCGCCGT
>JAIXTK010000204.1 GCA_027483995.1 Acetobacteraceae bacterium | reverse complement strand
TGATCCCTTCCTCGCCCCCGAAGAACCCACCGCCGCCGAGGCCATCGCCGCCATCGCCGAGGAGCTGGAGGTGTTCGACGACTGGATGGACCGCTACCAGTTCATCATCGAGCTGGGCCGCAAGCTGCCGCCCTTCCCCGATGACTGGGCCAATGACGACCACCGCGTACCGGGCTGCCAATCCAAGGTCTGGATGGAAGCGACCAACCGAGAGGGCAAGCTGTTCTTCGCGGGCGCCTCGGATGCCGCCATCGTCTCCGGCCTCGTCGCCCTGCTGCTGCGCGTCTACACCGGCCGCACGCCCGCTGAGATCCTGGCCACCGACCCGGTGTTCCTGAAGGAGCTGGGCCTGCTGGAGGCGCTTTCGAGCAACCGCGGCAACGGCATCGCCGCCATGGCCCGCAAGCTGCGCGAGCGCGCCGCCGCCGAAGCCGCCTGAAGGCTGGCGGGGCGTGCCGGCCTCCCCCGCGCTGCGGCTCGGCATTTTCCTGTGCGCGGTGTTCGCCGCCGGCGGCGTCTCCAGCGCCTTCCTCGCTTTGTGGATGGCCGATCGCGGGCTGAGTGCGGCCGAGATCGGCACCGTGCTGTCGCTCGCCGCTGCCGCCCGGG
The DNA here is from genome assembly GCA_027483995.1 of Acetobacteraceae bacterium. Taxonomy (GTDB): domain Bacteria; phylum Pseudomonadota; class Alphaproteobacteria; order Acetobacterales; family Acetobacteraceae; genus CAMDGX01. Next base: position 3,267 of record JAIXTK010000204.1, on the reverse strand, counting down.
CGCTGGCGGCACCGCTCTGGGGCAGGCTGGCCGATGCGCTGCCGCTGCGCGTGGCCCTCACGGCCGGGGCGGCCACGGCGCTGGTGGGCAACCTCGTGCTGGCCCCCGCCGCGGGGTTCTGGCCGGTGCTGCTGGCCGTCATGCTGCAATCCGCCGGCGCCTCCGCCCTGATGCCCCTGGCCGATGCCGTCTCGCTCGCCCTCGCCCAGCAGGGGCGGCTGGATTACGGCCGCGTGCGGGCCGCCGCCTCCGCCGCCTTCATGGCCGCCAACGCCCTCGGTGGCGTGGCCGTCGGCGCGGCGGGGTTGTTTCTGGTGCCGCTGCTGATGGCCGGGGCCCATGCGCTGGCCACCGCCATGGGGCCGGCACTGCCGCATACCGGTGCGCCCCCTGCGCGCCAGGCCGGGTTCTTCGCCAGCCTCTCCTTGCTGCGCCGGCGCGGTTTCCTGCTGACGGTGCTGGCCAGCGCGATCATCCAGGGCTCGCACGCCGCCTACTATACGCTCGGCGCCCTGCACTGGCGCGCGGCGGGCCATTCGGAAACCGTGATCGGCCTGCTCTGGGCCGCCTCCCTGCTGGCCGAGACGCTGCTCTTCCTGCTCGCCCGCCCGCTGCTGACGCGGGTCTCGCCGGGATGGCTCACCGCCATCGCCGCCAGCGCCTGCACCCTGCGCTGGACGGTGCTGGGCCTCACCACCTGGCTGCCGGCGTTGGCCGCGATCCAGGCGTTGCACGCGCTCACCTACGGCTTCCAGCACCTCTCGGCCATGCAGATGCTCGGCCGCACCGTGCCGCCGGAACGCGCCGGCAGCGCGCAGACGCTGCATGCCACGCTGGGCGGCACCGTTTCCCTCGGCGTGATCACCTGGCTGGCCGGAAGCAGCTACGACGGCACCGGCCTCATCTTCCTCGTGATGGCCGCACTCGCCATCACCGCCCTGCCGCTGGCCGCCGCGTTGGGCCGCCTGCCGCGATAGGCGAGAGCGGTAGCCGACCTGATAGGCGGTCGGCTACCGCTCTAGCTCTTTGTTTTAGCGAGCCACTTTAGCCCATCAGACGATTTCGTCTGATGGGCTGTTGCTCTAGGCCCGCGGCCACAGCACCTCCAGCCAGGCATCGTCCCACACATTCGTCCGCAGCGCTTGCGCGAGCGGCGCGAATTGCGGGTCCACGCGGGCGGCCATGCCATAGAGGCGGCGGGCCACGACAGGCTGGAACGGACCGCCAAAGCCGGGCAGGCCCGCGGCGCGGCGGATGCGGTCGAACTCCACCGTGGTGCGGCGATATTCTTCATGCACCAGCCGGCCCTCGGCATAGGGGCGCAGCCATTCCAGGGCGAGGCCCAGCCTGCCGCCCTCGGCGCCGTACCAATCCTGCCCATGCCGGCGCGCGGCCAGCACGGCCATCATCAGCGGCTCCAGGCTGTAGACCACGTAGTGCAGCGCATCGCGCTGGGCGAAATCAAGCACCTCGCCCTGGCGATCGATATTGGCGCGCAGCTGGTTGTCGAACATCACCCGCGCGGCCAGCACCGCTGGCGGCTCCCCCAGCGAGAAGGAGGCGAGGACGGCGATCTTCACCCGGTGGCTGTGCCAGTTGTTCACCGCGCTGGTGCCGCGCACGAATTGGCGCGGATAGCCCTCTGCGAAGCTGCGCAGCAGGGCATCGGCGCTGGGCGGCAGGCCGGCGCGTGCGGCAGGGGACAGCAGGTCCCAGGCCAGCATCAGGCTTTCGAATCTCGTCTCGTCGATCGGGTTGAAGCTGGGGCGGTAGGTCTCGGCCCAGGCGGCCAGGAAGCGGGCGGCGGCCGCGTCGTAGGCGGCATTGCCGGTGACGCGCGCAGTGATGGCGAGATCCCGCATGGCATCCAGCTCGCGCTGCCCTTCCGCGCTCTCGTCGAAGATGCCCTGGCCGGGCAGCGTGCCTTCCACGTGCAGCCGGGCCATCGGCTTGGGCGTGCGCTGTAGCGCGCGGGCGGCGGCGCGCTGCACGGTGCCGGCGGCCGGCATGGCGCTTCGGCCGCGCAGGGCGGCGGCATCCTCCGGGCTGCTGAACGCGAAGCCTGTCGCCGGCCCGGTGGCCCCGGCGCAGGAGGTGAGCAGCGCGGCCCCGCCGGCGAGCACGGCACGGCGGGCCAGACGGGGATGGGATCGGTTCGGCATTGTCGGCTCCGTTGCGAAAGGCAGCCTATCCCAGCATCGATTCGTTACCTGTTTCTGCCACCCCCCTGGCTGCGATTTGGGCCGCACGGGGGTTTGACAAGCCCGGCCGGACGGGCGCAGCTTCAGGCATCCGAGGGGCGCCCCATGAGGGGCTGAGATGCCGGTACGCCCGGCGATCCCTGATGACCTGATCCGGGTAATGCCGGCGTAGGGACGGGAATTCTCAGCATGTATCCGGTTTTCCCGCCGCGCGCCGCCATCCCGCCATCCGAAGGGGAGTTGCGCCGATGAACGTCACCACCAAACCCGCCGCCGTCACCACCGGCCCCGTCGCCGGTTCGCGCAAGGTCTGGTCCAGCCCGCCGGGCCACCCGGACATGGCGGTGCCGTTCCGCGAGATCGACCTCCACCCCAGCGCCAACGAACCGCCGCTGCGGCTCTACGACACCTCCGGCCCCTACACCGACCCGTCCCTGCCGATCGACCTGGAGGCCGGCCTGCCCCAGCCCCGCGCCCCCTGGCTCGCCCGCCGCGGCCTGGCCACCATCGCCGCGCGCGAAGTGAAGCCGGAGGACAACGGCTTCGTGCCCGCCGACAAGCTGGTGCCGGCCTGCCCTGCCCCGCGCGCCATCCTTGCCGCCGCCGACGGCCAAATGGTCACGCAATACGAGTTCGCCCGCGCAGGGATCATCACCGAAGAGATGATCTACGTCGCCCACCGCGAGAATCTCGGCCGCGCCGAAGCGCTCGCCAGCGCGGAAGCCACCATCGCCGATGGCGAAAGCTTCGGCGCCGAGATCCCGGCCTTCGTCACGCCCGAGTTCGTCCGCCGCGAGATCGCCGCCGGGCGCGCCATCATCCCGGCCAATGTGAACCACCCGGAGCTCGAACCGGTCATCATCGGCCGCAACTTCCTGGTGAAGATCAACGCCAATATCGGCAACTCCGCCGTCACCTCCTCCGCCGCCGAGGAAGTGGAGAAGCTCGTCTGGGCCATCCGCTGGGGTGGCGATACCGTCATGGACCTCTCCACCGGCCGCAACATCCACAACATCCGCAGCTGGATCATGCGCAACTCGCCGGTGCCGATCGGCACCGTGCCGAT
>JAIXTK010000040.1 GCA_027483995.1 Acetobacteraceae bacterium | reverse complement strand
TGGCCGAGGCCGGGATCGTGCAGCCCTTCAAGCAGGCGCACCGCGAGATCTACCGGCTGACGGATGCCGAGCTCGCGACGGCAACCTACTCCAACCGGTTCGCCGGCCACATCCTGCGCCAGCACCAGATGCTGGAGCTGGCGCGCTCGCGCGGCTGGAGCGGCACGCTGCAGGGCGGGTTCGACAACCACAACAACCCCACGCGGCACTATCCCGCCCATGCCATTCGCGTGGAGTACCAGTCGAACGGCATCTTCGAGGGCGAGGGCGCGCTGACCCATGCCGGGGTGTCGATCCATGCCGCGACCGACCAGGTGCGGTTCCACACCGCGCACGGGGGGATGCGGCTGGAGGAGGTGCCGCCGCTGCTGTTCTCCGAGGCGATGCGCGATGTGGACCTGCTGGTGGGCGTGGCCAGCGTGGGCGCCGATCCCGACTGGCGCGACGGCGGGCCGGCGGGGGTGTTCGGCGCCTACTGGCTCGACTACGCCCGTGCCGAGCTGAGCGCGAGCGGGGAGTCGCGGCGCGAGGTGATCGCGGCGCTGCTGCCGCGGCTGGCGCTGGCCAAGGTCGCGGCGATCGACGGGCGGCACCTGGTGGTGCGCGGCAGCCGGGGCACCTATCGCATCCATCTCGGGTCCGGCTCGGTCTTCATGGAGCCCGGCGGGCACTACCTGTGCATCGTCCAGGGGGCTTCGGCGACAGGCGAGTCGGTGGCGCTGCCGTTCGAGGGCGATCGGATGCTGGCGCTGATCCTGTCGAAGGCCTTCCTGCTGGCCGCAGACCACGCCATCAAGGACCCGTCGATCCTCCGCCAGCTCGCGCTATGACGGATAGCTGACGGCGAGGATCTCGATCTCCTCCCACCCGCCCGGCGTCATCATCCGCACCGCCTCGCCCACCTTCGCGCGCAGCAGGGCGCGGGCGATGGGGGAGTGGAGGCTGACTTCGCCGCGGGTGATCTCGGCTTCGTCCACGCCCAGGACGGTCACGGTGCGTTCCTCGTCGCGGCTGTTCACGAAGGTGACGGTGGCGCCGAAGAAGACGCGGTCGCGCTGGGTTTGCTGGCTCGGGTCCACCACCTCCGCGATGGCCAGGCGCTTTTGCAGGAAGCGCACGCGGCGGTCGATCTCGCGCAGGCGCTTCTTGCCGTACTGGTAGTCGCCGTTCTCCGAGCGGTCGCCGTTGCCGGCGGCCCAGGTGACGATTTCCACCACCTTGGGGCGTTCCAGCACCCAGAGCGCGTGCAACTCCTCGCGCAGGCGGGCGTGGCCGGCGGGGGTCATGTAGTTCTTGGTGCCCGGGGGGAGGGGCGGGCCTTCCTCGTCGTCGTCGTCGTCATTCATGACGGCAGGGTGCCCCAGGGTGGGGGCGGTGCCAAGCAACCCGGCCATGCGGCGGTGGACGCAACCGCGTTCGGCCCTGTACCCAGGGCGGATGTTCCGCTTCTTCGAAAACCTGCTGCGCCCGACCGAAGTCTCGCCCGAGGTGCCGCCCACCGAAAGCGGGCGCCAGGGGTTGGTGCGGTTCTACCTGCACTTCATCCGCCAGGTGCGCGGGCTGCTGGTGGCGCTGTTCTTCGCAGGCCTCCTGGTGGCGCTGATGGACGTGACCATCCCGGTGATGATCGGGCGGGTGGTGGAACTGGTGGGGCGGGCGGAGCCGGCGGTGATCTTCCGCGACCATTGGCATGAGATGCTGGGCATGGCCGCGGTGATGCTGGTGCTGCGGCCGGCGGCGCTGCTGCTGCGGGTGCTGATCACCAACCAGGCGGTGAATGCCGGCATGACCAACCTGGTGCGCTGGCAGAGCCACTGGCACGTGGTGCGGCAGAGCTGGAGCTTCTTCCAGAACGACTTCGCCGGGCGCATCGCCAACCGGGTGATGCAGACGGGGCCGAGCCTGCGCGAGAGCGTGGTGAGCGCCACCAATGCGGTGTGGTACATCATCGTCTATGGCACCAGCGCGGTGGTGCTGCTGGCCAGCATCGATTGGCGCCTGGCGCTGCCGATGCTGGGCTGGTTCTGCGGCTATGTGCTGATGCTGCGCTACTTCGTGCCGCGCATGCGCGACCGCTCGCGCGCGATGAGCGAGGTGCGATCGGCACTCACCGGCCGGATCGTGGACAGCTACACCAATATCCTGACGGTGAAGCTGTTCGCCCGGGCGCGCGACGAGGACGATTTCGTGCGCGAATCCATCGACGAGCACACCACCACCTTCCGCCGCCAGCTGCGCATGACCACGCGCTATATCCTGACGCTGAACCTGATCAATGCCTGCCTGATCGTGGGCACCGGGGCGATGGCGATCTGGCTGTGGCGCATGGGCGAGGTGAGCGTGGGCACGGTGGCGATGGCGTTGCCGCTGGCCTGGCAGATCAGCAACATGGCCGGCTGGGTGGGCGACAACGTGACCATGATCTTCGAGAACGTGGGCGTGGTGCAGGAGGGCATGCGCTCCATCGCCGTGCCACGGCAGATGCCGGATGCGCCCGATGCCACGGAGCTGGAGGTATCCAAGGGCGAGATCCGGTTCGAGGGCGTGCGCTTCGGCTACGGCACCGAGCGCGGCGTGCTGCACGACCTCAACCTGCATATCCGGCCCGGGGAGCGGGTGGGGCTGGTGGGGCATTCCGGGGCGGGTAAGTCCACGCTGGTGAACCTGTTGCTGAACTTCCACACGCCGGAGGCCGGGCGGATCGTGATCGATGGGCAGGATATCGCCCAGGTGACGCAGGAGAGCCTGCGCACCCAGATCGCGATGGTGACGCAGGATACCTCCCTGCTGCATCGCTCGATCCGCCAGAACATCGCCTATGGCCGGCCCTGGGCGAGCGATGCGGAGGTTCGCGCGGCGGCGGACCAGGCGGAGGCGACCGAGTTCATCGAGTTGCTGGAGGATTGGGGCGGGCGGCGCGGCTTCGAGGCGCATGTCGGCGAGCGCGGCGTGAAGCTGTCCGGCGGGCAGCGCCAGCGCATCGCGATCGCGCGGGTGATCCTGAAGGATGCGCCGATCCTGGTGCTGGACGAGGCGACCTCGGCCTTGGATTCCGAGGTGGAGGCGGCGATCCAGGGCCAGCTGGAGACGCTGATGAAGGGGCGCACCGTGATCGCCATCGCGCACCGGCTTTCAACCATCGCGCGGATGGACCGGCTGGTGGTGATGGAGCAGGGCCGGATCGTGGAGCAGGGCACCCATGCCGAGCTGCTGTCGGCCGGCGGGGCCTATGCGCGGATGTGGCTGCGCCAGTCCGGCGGGTTCGCGGAAGCGGCCGAATAGCGCTTCCCGCTTGCCAAAGCCGGGCCGGCGGTGCAATTGCGTGATGAGATCGTCCGGGAGGTGCCCGGCGGCGCAAGAGCGAAGCCGAACGGCTTCGACGCAGGGGAGGCGGCTCAGGCCCATGGCCACGGTTTCGGTGCGTTCGGTGCGCAAGGCCTTCGGCAGCGTGGAAGTGCTCCACGGCGTGGATGTGGAAGTGGAGGACGGGGAGTTCGTGATCCTCGTCGGGCCCTCCGGCTGCGGGAAATCGACGCTGCTGCGGATGATCGCGGGGCTGGAGAACATCACCCGCGGCGAGATCGCGATCGGCGGGCGGGTGGTGAACAATGTCGCGCCGAAAGAGCGCGATATCGCCATGGTGTTCCAGAACTACGCGCTGTACCCGCACATGACGGTGCTGGACAACATGGCGTTCTCGCTGACCCTGCTGAACGCGCCCAAGAGCGTGATCGAGGAGAAGGTGGGGCGCGCAGCCGCGATCCTGGGGCTGGAGCCGTACCTGGCGCGCTATCCCCGCCAGCTTTCGGGCGGGCAGCGCCAGCGCGTGGCGATGGGGCGCGCGATTGTGCGCGATCCGCAGGTGTTCCTGTTCGACGAGCCGCTGTCCAACCTGGATGCCAAGCTGCGCGTGCAGATGCGGGCGGAGATCAAGGAGCTGCACCAGCGGCTGAAGACCACCACCATCTACGTGACGCATGACCAGATCGAGGCCATGACCATGGCCGACAAGATCGTGGTGATGAACGGCGGCAACGTGGAGCAGATGGGCGCGCCGCTGGAGCTGTACGACCGGCCGCGCAACCTGTTCGTGGCCGGGTTCATCGGCTCTCCGGCGATGAACTTCGTGAAGGGCAAGATCGAAGGCGGGGTGTTCCGCGCCGGCGACATCGCCCTGCCGCTGCCGACCGATCCCGGCACGGCGCGCGAGGGCCAGCCGATCGTGTACGGCATCCGCCCGGAGCATCTGCGGCTGGATCCCAACGGGGTGGCCGCCACGGTGCACGTGACGGAGCCGACGGGGTCTGAGACCCAGGTGATCATGCATCTCGCCGGCTCGCAGGTGGTCGGCGCGTTCCGTGAGCGTATCGCGGAAAAGCCGGGCCAGCACCTGCACATCGCACCGGATCCCGCGCTGGTGCACCTGTTCGACGAGCAGACGGGAACACGGCTGAACTGAAAGACTGCAACGCGCGGCCCCAGGCCGCCTCAGGGAGGACCAACACATGGATCGCTTCACGCGACGGGATGCGTTCAGGATGGGGGCCGGCGCTGCGCTCGGCACCGCCGCCCTGGCTGGCGAGGCCAGCGCCCAGGCCGGGATTCCCACCATGCCCGCCACCGCGCCCAGCCTGCCGCTGGAAGCCGGGGCCACGATCCGGGTGATCCGCCCGACCAAGTTCGTCGATGCCGACGAGGTGGTGTGGAACGAGAACCAGGCGAAGTTCATCAAGGCCACCGGCGTGCAGGTCCGCACGGACTACGTGGGCTGGGAAGACATCCGCGCCCAGGTGGCCGTGGCCGCGCGTACCGGCGCCGGCCCCGATGTGGTGGCCGGCTGGGCCGCCGATCCGCATCTGTACTACGACAAGGTCCTGGATATGACGGACCTCGCCGAATACCTGGGCAAGAAGTACGGCGGCTGGGGCCCGCTGCCGGAGCGGTTCGGCAAGCGCTTCGGCACCAACAACTGGATCTCCATCCCGATGGGCTGCGGTGGCGGCGCGCTGGTGTACCGCAAGAGCCTGCTGAACTCGGTGGGCTACGCGGCGCCGCCGAACGAGCTGGACCGGTTCCTGGACATGGCGCGCAAGCTGCAGAAGGCGGGCAAGCCGATCGGCTTCGCGCTGGGCAATGCCGTGGGCGATGGCAACGGCACCGCCAACTGGCTGCTGTGGGCGCATGGCGGCTACCAGGTGGATGAGAAGGGCGCGGTATCGATCAACCGCAAGGAGACGATCGAGGCCCTGAAGTATGGCGCCGAGCTGTACAAGACCTTCATCCCCGGCACGCTCTCCTGGCTCGACCCCTCGAACAACAAGGCGTTCATCTCCGAGGAAATCAGCCTGACCGGCAACGGCGTGTCGGTTTACTTCGTGCTGAAGAACGACCCCAAGACGGCGGCAATCGCGCAGGACACCCAGCATGCCCGCATGCCGGGCGCGCAGGGCACCCGCTATCCGGAAACCGCGAACGTGCTGAACGCCATGGTGTTCAAGCACACGAAGTTCCCGAATGCGGCCAAGGCCTTCATCCAGTTCATGATGGAAGCCGACCAGTACGACCCCTGGCTGACCAAGTGCCTGGGCTACTGGGCGCACCCGCTGCTGGCGTTCGACAAGAGCCAGGCGTGGGAGAGCGACCCGAAGATCCTGCCGTATCGCGATGCGCAGAAGATGCCGTACTGGGTCGGCTACAAGGGCCCGATCTCGGCCGCTTCCGGCGCCGTGGATGCCGAGTACGTGATGGTGCAGATGTTCGCCAGCGTGTGCTCCGGCCAGGCCACTCCCGCCGATGCGGCGAAGGAAGCCGAGCGCCGCGTGGCGCGCATCTACCGCCGCGCTGCCGGCTGATGACTGCGATGGGTGCCGCCGGGGGGAACCGTGGCGGCACCCATGACTTTTCCGTGCCCGCGAAAGGATGACCATGGACGCCTCCACCTGGGTGGCGAAGCGCCCCGAGCCGACCGCGCTGGCGCGGCTGTTCGACTACAAGCCCTTCCTGATCGCCGTATGCCTGTTTCCGGCGGTGGGGCTGCTGATGGCGTTCCTGACCTATCCGCTGGGCCTGGGCGTGTACCTGGCCTTCACCGACACGCAGATCGGCGGCAACGGGAAGTGGATCGGCCTCGACAACTTCATCGACCTGATGGAAGACCCGATCTTCCTGCAGAGCGTGTGGTGGACCTTCGTCTATACCGCCATCGCCACGGTGGGGAAGTTCGCGCTCGGCCTGTGGCTGGCGCTGCTGCTGAACGACAATATCCCGTTCAAATCCGCCATCCGCGCCATCATCCTGCTGCCCTACATCGTGCCCACGGTGCTGTCGGCCATTGCCTGGTGGTGGATCTACGACCCGCAATTCTCCATCATCTCCTACGTGGTGGTGGACCAGCTGGGCCTGCGCGACCGCTACTACGACTTCCTCGGCGAGCCCTGGCCGGCGCGCTGGAGCCTGATCGTGGCCAATATCTGGCGCGGCATCCCGTTCGTGGCGATCACGCTGCTGGCCGGGCTGCAGACGATCTCGCCTTCGCTGTATGAGGCCGCCATGCTCGACGGTGCCTCTGGCTGGCAGCGCTTCCGGCGCATCACCGCGCCGCTGCTGATGCCGATCCTGGCGATCGTGATGACCTTCTCCGTGCTGTTCACCTTCACCGACTTCCAGCTGGTGTATGCCATCACCCGCGGCGGGCCGATCAACTCCACCCACCTGATGGCAACCCTGGCCTTCCAGCGCGGCATTCCCGCCGGCCAGCTGGGCGAGGGGGCCGCGATCGCGGTGGCGATGATCCCGTTCCTCGTGTTCGCCACGCTGTTCAGCTACTACGCACTCGGCAACCGCAAGTGGCAGCAGGGCTCCGACAATGACTGACGCCCCGAAGCCGCTTTCCACGATCAACGCCGCCAACCTCAATACCAGGGTCGATTCCGAGGTTCATGGCGGCGTGACCGAGGCCGAAGGGCCGCAGATGATGAGCTGGGACAGCCACACCCGCCGCTGGGTGGTGGTGTATATCCCGCTGCTGATCTTCCTGTTCGTGCTGCTGTTCCCGTTCTATTGGATGGGCGTTACCACCTTCAAGCCGGACAGCGAGCTGCTGGACTTCAAGAACAACAACCCGTTCTGGGTGGCCAGCCCGACGCTGGCCAACATCAAGAAGCTGCTGTTCGATACCGATTACGGCCACTGGCTGGTGACCACGATGTTCGTGGCCGTCGGCTCCACCTTCCTCTCGATCCTGGCCAGCGTGCTGGCGGCCTACGCCATCCAGCGGCTGCGCTTCAAGGGTTCGGAGTATGTGGGCCTGGCGATCTATGCCGCCTACCTGGTGCCGCCCTCCATCCTGTTCATCCCGCTGGCGCAGGTGGTGTTCCAGCTCGGCCTGTACGACACCTCCTTCGCGCTGATCCTGACCTACCCGACCTTCCTGGTGCCGTTCTGCACCTGGCTGCTGATCGGCTACTTCAAGTCGATCCCGTATGAGCTGGAGGAGTGCGCGCTGATCGACGGCGCCTCGCGCCTGCAGATCCTGCGGCGGATCACGCTGCCGCTGGCGGTGCCGGGCCTGATTTCCGCCGGCATCTTCGCCTTCACGCTGAGCTGGAACGAGTTCATCTACGCGCTGGCCTTCATCAGCTCCACCGAGAACAAGACGGTGCCGGTGGCGATCCTGACGGAGCTGGTGTCCGGCGACGTGTATCACTGGGGCGCGCTGATGGCGGGTGCGCTGCTCGGCTCCCTGCCGGTGGCGATCTTCTACATGTTCTTCGTGGAATACTACGTCTCCAGCCTCACGGGCGCGGTGAAGGAATGAGCGTGGTTGTCCGCCCCGCGGGGCCGGATGACCTTGCTGCCGTGCTGCATCTGCTGGGGCAGTTGAACCCGGAGGACGAGGCGCTCGACCCCGGTCTCGCCGCCGAGACGTGGCGGGAGATCCTGGGGCGGGCAGGGGTGCACACGCTGGTGGCCTGCCTCGGCGATGTCGTGGTGGCGTGCCTGACCGTGGTGGTGGTGCCGAACCTGTCGCGCGGGGCCAAGCCCTATGCGCTGATCGAGAACGTGGTGACCGACGAGGCGCATCGCGGCAAGCGCATCGGGCGCCAGCTGCTGGATGCGGCGCTGGCGCGGGCCTGGGGCGAGGGTGCCTACAAGGCGATGCTGATGACGGGCTCGAAGAAAGAGTCGACGCTGGGGTTCTACCGGGCGGCTGGGTTCACCGACGACAAGACGGCGTTCCAGGTGCGGCGGGTGGCTTACGTAAGGTAAGCAAGCGTCTTCTTTTTTCTGAAGAAAAAAGAAGCAAAAAAGACTTCATTCATGGCGCCTCGTCTGGCTAGCCGAGGCCCGAGTTATAAAAGTTTTTTGGTTCTTTTTTTCAAAAAAGAACCGCTTACTCCCTTCTCCCTGCCGCCCGTCGCAACCGAGCCTTTGGCTGCGGCGTCGTGGCATCCAGCACCGCGTGCATGGTAGCGATGGTTTCCGGCGGCAGGCGGGCGATCACCTGGGCCATGCGGTTGGCCAGGGCGGTTTGTTCGGGGGTGAGGCCGGCGGTATCGACCACCACGCGGGGGTGGGAGAGGCGGGCGAGTTGGGCGAGTTCCTCGGCTTCGTCCCAGATCAGGCCGAAGGCGTCGCAGACCTGGTGCACCAGGCCGCCGCTGGGGGCGCCGCGCTTGCCGTGTTCCAGGGCGGAGAGGTAGGCGGCGGAGACCTGGAGTTGGGCGGCGAGGTCGCGCAGGGTTATTCCCCGCGCGGCCCGCAGCGCCCGCACCCTGGCGCCGAATGGGGTCATTCGGCCGTGTTCAGTAGGCGCCCGCCCAGCCGTCGCGGCGGGGATCGGAGCCGGCCTGGCGGATGCCGTTCTCCAGCACGCGGATGGTCTGCATGGCGCAGGGGCCGCCGAGATGCGGAACCTTCTTGATCTCGTGCCCGCGGGCGGCGAGGTCGGCGAGGATCTCGGGGCCGAAATCCTCCTCGATGGTCAGCGCGCCGTCGCCTTCGTGCGGCCAGTTGGCGCCCTGGCCGGCCTGGCTGGAGGTCCAGCGCGGGGATTCCAGGGCGGTTTGCGGGTCGGCGCCGAGGTCGATCATGGCGGTGAGGACCTGGGTGTTGACCTGCACCTGGTTGTCGGCGCCGGGGGTGCCGAGGGCGGCCCAGAGCTTGCCGTCCTTGAAGACCATCGGCGCGTTCATGGTGTGGCGCACGCGCTTGCCGGGGATGAGGCGGTTGGCGTGGCTGGGGGCGAGGTGCCAGTAGGCCATGCGGTTGTTCATCAGGATGCCGGTATCGCCGGCCGTGACGCCGGAGCCGTAGCCGGAATTGAGGCTCTGGATGCCGGAGACGCAGTTGCCTTCGCTGTCCACCACGCAGAAATAGGTGGTGTCCCCGGCGGCCATCGGCACGTTGAGGTCGACGGTGCTGGCCTGGGTCATGCTGATGGTGGCGGCCTGGGCATCGGCGTGGGCGTCGGACAGGATGCGATCGAGCGGCACGGTTTCGAAGCGCGGGTCGGCGCCGTAGCGCTCGCGGTCGGCGAAGGCGCGCTTCTTGGCTTCCACCAGCACATGGATGCGCTCGGCATCGGACAGCTTGGCGAGGTCGAAGCGCTCGGCGATCTTCAGCGTTTCCAGCATGACGAAGCCGGTGGAGTTGGGCGGGGTCTGCGTCACCTCATAGCCGCGATAGGTAATGGAGATGGGGGTGCCGGCTTCGGCGTGGCAGGCGGCGAGGTCGGCTTCCGTGACCATGGCGCCGCGCTGGGCGAGGCCCTTTGCGAGTTGCTTGGCCAGGGTGCCGCGGTAGAAGGTCTCCCAGCCTTCGCTGGCGATGATCTCCAGCGAGCGGGCGAGCTCGGGCTGGGTGACGAGGGCGCCAAGCTGGGCGTTCTCCATGTCCTTGCCCAGGAAGACGCGGGTGCTGTCGGGGTCGGCGGAGAGCAGGGGCTTGCAGTCGCGGGTGATGTCGCGGTGGCGGTGGGTGACGGCGTAGCCGTCGCGGGCGTATTCGATGGCGTGCTGCACCAGCTTGGCCCAGGGCAGCTTGCCGTGGGCGGCGTGCATGGCGCCGATGCCGGCGAGCTTGCCGGGAACGGAGATGCTGAGCGGGCCCTTGATCTCGATGCCCTTGGCGAAGCGTTCGGCGGTGGCGGCGGCCGGGGCGGGGCCGGTGCCGTTGAACACCAGCTTCTTCGACCCGTTCGCGATGAACACGTTGTAGAACCCATCCCCGCCGAGGCCGGACATCATCGGCTCCACCACGCCGTAGGACAGCGAGATGGCCACGGCGGCGTCGATGGCGTTGCCGCCGGCGCGCAGGATGTCGAGCCCGGCCTGGGTGGCCAGCGGGTGGTTGGCGCCGACGGCACCGCGGCGGCCCATGATGAGCGGGCGGTGGGTGCGGGGGATCAGGTACATGGCGTTACGCTCCGGATAGATGTTGGCGGAGGTGCTCCGCGATGGCGGTGAAGGCGCGGCGGCGGTGCTCCGGAAAGACGAAGCCGTGGCCGCCATTCTCGTATTTCTCGTAGGTGACCTTCATCTGCCGCTCCTGCATGGCGGCGACGAGGAGTTCGCTCTGGCCCATCGGCACGCGCGGGTCGCGATTTGCGTGCAGCACCAGCAGCGGGGCCTTGATGCGGCCGACATGCTGGATGGGGGAGAGCTCGCGCAGCACCGCCTCATCCGTGTCGGGGAAGCCGTATTCGCGGGCGCGGTGGTCGCGGCGGTAGGGGGAGGTGGTGTGGTAGAAGGTCACCAGATCCGAAAGCCCGAAATAGTCGACGGCGGCGCGCCAGAGATCGGGCTGCATGGCGATGCCGGCCAGGGTGGCCCAGCCGCCATAGGATTCGCCGATGATGCCGATGCGGGCGGGATCGAGCGCGGGGTGGGCGGCCATGAAGGCGTGGCCGGTTGCCATGTCCTGCAGGTAGTCGAAGCGGAGTTCCACTTCGTCGGCTTCCATATAGGCGCGGCCGTAGCCGGTGGAGCCGCGCATGTTGGGCACCAGCAGGGCGTAGCCCTGGTCCAGCAGCATCTGCATCTCGGGCCGCCAGTCGGCGCGCTGCTGCCAGGCGGGGCCGCCATGGATCCACATCAGGCTGGGCCAGCCGGCTGCGGGGCGCGTGCCCTGGGGGAGGTAGAGCCAGGTGGGGATGCGGGTGCCGTCGAAGCTGGTCCAGTGCGTGGCGACGGGGGCGACGAGATCGGTGGGGCGCAGGGTGGTGCCGGCGAAGGGATCGGGCTGGGGCAGGGCGCGGGCCTCGCCGTTCCGCACGCGGTAGAGGCGGGGCGGGGCGATGGGGGATTGGGCGGTGAGGACCAGTGTTTCGCTGTCTGGCGCCCAGGCGAGGTCGGTGAGCACGCTGTCGGGCTGCACGGCGACCGCTTGGCGGTGCGTGCCGGGGGCCCCGAGGCGCAGTGTGGAGATGCCGCAATCGTTCTCCAGCGTGGCAAGGTGCTGGCCGTTGGGCGAGAGCGCCCAGGCATCGACATCGCGGAACAGCGGGGCGAAGACGGGTGTGGCCGCACCGGTGGCGGGGTCGAGGCGGCAGAGGCGGAGCATGTCGCTGTCTGGCGCGTCGGTGATCGCCATCAACGTCGCGTCGGCGGTGAAGCGCACGGCCTGGTAGCGGGTGGGGCGCGGGCGCGGGATCGCGCTTGCGTTTCCGGTGGCGACATCGACGAGCACAAGGCGCTGGTCGGAGCTGCCGTGGTCTTCGATGACGATGATGGTGGCGCCGTCTGGCGACCAGCCGGCCACCGTGATCTGGCAGGGGCCCTGGTAGAGGCGCGAGACGGCGCGGGATTCGAGGTGCATCACGACCGCGTCGAACACCTTCGGGTCGCGGTCGTTGGCGGCGTAGGCGATGCTGGTGCCATCCGGCGACCAGCCGCCGAAGATATGCATGGCGGCGGGGGCGTGGGTGAGGGGGTGGGCGACATCCTCACCCGGGGGCAGCAGCCAGAGCGCGTGGTTCTCGTCGCCGCCGGTGTCCGTCGACCAGATCAGCCGGTCATCAGTGGGGGCGCGGCGCAGCGGGCCGACCTTTTCGGCGTGGTGGCTGAGCTGGCGGGGGTTGGCGCCGTCGGCGTCCATCACCCAGGCCGCCATCAGCCCGCCGGCGCCGCGCAGGTGGAAGAGGCGGCTGCCGTCCTTCGAGAACACGGCGCCGCCGGCCTCCGCGATGCCGGCCCAGGCCTCGGGCGCGTGCGGCATGCTCAGCCCTCGGCCAGGTGCTCGTGGAAGAAGGCGGCGACCTCGGCATAGACGCGGCGGCGATGGTCCGGGCGGATGAAGCCGTGGCCGGCATATTCGAACTTTTCGTATTTCACCTTCTTCTGGCGTTCTTCCATCGCCGCCACCATGGCATCGGATTCCTGCATCGGCACGCGGGGGTCGCGGTCGCCATGCAGGAACAGGGTGGGGGTTTTGACGCGGTCCACGTGGCGGATGGGGGAGATGCGGTCGAACAACTCGTCGTGCTGGCCGGGGAAGCCGTATTCGCGGGCGCGGTGGTCGCGGCGATAGGCGCTGGTGTTGTTGTAGAAGGTCACGAAATCGGAAATGCCGTAGTAGTTGACGGCGGCCTTCCACAGCTCCGGCTGCAGCGCGATGGCGGCATTGACGGCCCAGCCGCCGTAGCTCTGGCCCATCACGCCGATGCGGGCGGCGTTGATTTCGGGCCGGGCGGCAAGCCAGGCGCGGCCGGTGGCCATGTCTTCGATATAGTGCTCGCGCAAATGCAGTTCGTCCGCCTCCATGTAGGCGCGGCCGTAGCCGGTGCTGCCGCGCATGTTGGGCAGGAGAACCGCGAAGCCCTGGTCGAGCAGCATCTGCGTATCCGGCCGGAAATTGGCGCGGGTCTGGCTGGAG
>JAIXTK010000396.1 GCA_027483995.1 Acetobacteraceae bacterium | reverse complement strand
GAGGCCGGCCGGGTGGTGGTGATGGCCACGATGGAAGATGCCGGCGCGGGGCGGATGCGGCTGCGGATCGGGGTGCGCGACACCGGGCTGGGGATCGCGCCCGAGGTGCAGGCACGGCTGTTCGAACCCTTCGCGCAGGCGGACGGCTCCATCTCCCGGCGCTATGGCGGCACTGGGCTCGGGCTGGCGATCTGCCGGCGGCTGATGGACCGGATGGGCGGCACGATCGGGGTGAGCAGCATACCGGGCGAGGGGTCTGAATTCGCCTTCGAGCTGGTGCTGCCGGTGGGACGGACCCTGCCGGCGCCAGGCGATTCGGCGGTGGCAGCAACCGGGCGCACGCTGCGCATCCTGCTGGCGGAGGACAACGCCACCAACCGCCTGGTGGCCGTCACGCGGCTGGAGCGGATGGGCCATCACGTGGATGCCGTGCCGGGCGGTGCGGAGGCGGTGCGGCAGGTGCAGGAGATCGCGTACGACCTGGTGTTGATGGACGTGATGATGCCCGGCATGGACGGGCTGGCGGCAGCGCGGGCAATCCGGGCACTGGCGGAGCCGGCGGCCTCGGTGCCGATCGTGGCGTTGACGGCCAACGTGTTTGCGGAACACCGCGATGCCTGCCGGGCAGCGGGGATGGACGGGTTCCTCGGCAAGCCGATGACACAGCCGGCACTGGAGCGGGTGCTCGCGCAGGCCGAGGCAGGCAGCTTGCGGCGTGCCGGTGGAGGAGAAGAACCACCGGAGGAGACACTGGCCCGGCTGGCCGGCGATTTCGGCGAAGCCGACGCGGCCGAGGTGCTGGCCGGGTTCCTGGAGGAAGGCCGTGCGGCAGCGGCGGCAATGCATGACGCAACGGCGGCCGGTGATGACGCCGGAATGGCGCAAGCGGCGCGCGGACTGCGCGAGGCGGCGGATACGCTGGGGCTGGGGGCACTCGGGGCATTGGCGGCGGCGGCGGAATCGGCGGATGCGGTACAGCGGGCGGCGGCGGTCTCGGCATTGGAAGCAGCGCTGGAAGCCTATGCCATCGGGTTTGCCCAGGCGGTACGGGCATGACCCTTCAGGCCTCTTTCGCCCAGGCCTCGCGCTTGCGGTAGATCGTGCTGGTACCGATGCCAAGGCGGCGCGCGGCAAGCTGCAGGTTGCCGCCGCACAGCGCGATGGCGTGCTCCACGTAGCGGCGCTCGATGCTGGACAGTGGCTCGATGTCCTGCGGGCTTTCGGGCAGGGCGTCGTTGACCGGCATCGCCGGCGGTGCTGGCGCCATGGCGGGCTGGCTTGCCTGGGTGGCGGCAGCAAGTGGGCCAGTGCCGGGGAGTGGCAGCATCTCGGTGGTCACGAGCGGGCCGTCATGCAGCACGGCGACGTTGCGGACCAGGTTCTCCAGCTGGCGCACATTGCCGGGCCAGGGGTGGCCGAGCAGCCGGGCTTCCACTTCAGGGGCGAAGCCGCGTAGCGCACGGCCTTCCGCGGCGGCGAACCGGGTGAGGAAGTGGCGCGCAATCAGCAGGATATCCTCGCCGCGGTCGCGCAGCGGCGGCATGTGCAAGGGGATGACAGCGAGGCGGTAGTACAGGTCCTCACGCAGCCTTCCGTTCCGCATGGCCTCCGCAGGGTCGCGATTGGTGGCGGCGACGAAGCGGATATCGGCCTGGCGCGGGCGGGTTTCGCCCACGCGGGTGTAGGTGCCGGTCTGGATGAAGCGCAGCAGCTTGGCCTGCAGCTGCGGATCCATCTCGCCGAGTTCATCGAGAAAAAGAGTGCCGCCATCGGCGCGCGCGGCAGCCCCCTCCTGGTCCGCCGTGGCGCCGGTGAAGGAGCCCTTGATGTGGCCGAAGATGGTACTTTCCAGCAAATCATGCGGGATGGCGCCGCAGTTGAGCGCCACGAAGGGCCGGTCCCGGCGCGGGCTGAGGCGATGCAGGGCCTCGGCGGCCACCTCCTTGCCGGTGCCGGAATCCCCGGTGATGAACACGCTGGCGCTACTGGGGGCGGCGGACTGGATAATGCGATACACCGCCTGCATGGCCGGCGAGCGGCCGACGAACCCCTCGAACGCGCCATGCTCCAGGGTGCGGCGGAACGTGGTCACCTCCCGCACCAGGGCCGCGTTCGACAGCGCGTTCTGAACGGTGGTGGTCAGGCGGCTGGGGGTGAACGGCTTCACCAGATAGTCGAACGCCCCGGCACGCACCGCACGCACGGCGGTGGCGAGGGAGGCGTTGGAGGTCATCACCACCACGGCGGGCGGGGTGGGGCCCTCACGGATCTCGTCCAGCAGGTCGATCCCGTCGGCATCGGGCAGGCGCAGGTCCAGCAGCACGCAATCCACCGGCTGGCGGCGCAGCGCGGCCCGCGCCTCGGCGGCATCAACCGCCATCAGCAGGGTATGGCCCAGCGGCTCCAGCTGAAGCTGCACCGCGGTGGCGATGGTGGCGCTGTCTTCCACCACCAGGATGGTGCGCGGCTCCGTCATGCCGGGTTGGCCAGGGCCTGCAGGGCGTCGAAATCGCGGATGGCCACTTCCTGCAGGGCCAGCAGGTCAGGCACCAGATCTGCCAGCGGGCGGGACAGGTCGGCGTGCTCCAGAACGCGGGCGAGGCGCACCACCTCCGGTAGGCCGACATTCAGCGCCGCGCCGGCCAGGGCATGCGCTTCATGCGAAAGCCGTGCGCGGTCGGCGGCGGCATGGGCGGTGACGATGGCGGCCAGGCGGATGGGCGCCTCGGCCAGGAACACGGCGGAAATGCGCTGGAAGGCCGGGCTGTCCGGCGCGCCCCACAGCTCCGCGATCGCCGCGATATCAGGCCCGCCATCGATCGGCGGAAGGAGGGGGGCGAGACAATCCTCGACCGCATTTCGCAGTGCCTGGGCCTGGATCGGCCGGGCGAGGATGGGGCCGGCGCATACCTGGCCCGGGGAGACAAGTGTCAGCCGCGGCACGCTGGCACCCGGCAGCGCGAAGGCCGCGTCGGCGATCAGCAGGTCGAAGGATGCAGCGGCCAGCGCGGCCTGGGCGGCAGCTGCCGTGCGCACGGTCTCGGCCTGATGGCCCCAGCCACGCAACCAGGCCGCGATGGCAAGGCCCACAGTGGGGCTGCGCTCGGCCACAAGGCAGCGGGCCGGGCCGAAAATGGTCGGCGACGTGGCGGAACGTGGCATGGGGGGGTCCGGGTGCGGTTCATGGCACAAAGTGTATCCCAGTATGACAGGCCGTTTCTCATTTTGGGAAGAGCCTTCCCGAAACGGGGGGCAATTCCTGCCGGGAGGGGCGGAAATCGGGCGAATTAACCCCCTGGTGAGGCCCCAGGTGCTGGCACGGCGATTGCCTAACGAGACGTATCTTCCCGTTTGGCTCTTACGAGGTCTTCACCATGCGCGTTCTCCTTGCGGACCAGGATTTCTCCAACGGCCGCGGCATCCGGGCGATGCTGCTGCAGGCCGGCTTCACGGTGGCGACCATCGAGGAGATAGACGACGTGCCCAGCTACGCCCGCCACGAGGATTTCGACGTGATCCTGATGGTGACGCCGCGCCAGGCACAGGACCCCTACGCCATGGTGGCCGCCGTCCGCCGCGCGGGCGTCACCGCCCCGATCATGCTGGTGGGTGCCGGCCAGTCGCTGGATGTGGTGCGCGGGCTGAACGCCGGTGCCGATGAGCTGGTGCGCATGCCGGTGGAAGGCACCGAGCTGGTGGCGCGCTGCCGGGCCCTGGCGCGCCGTTCGCGCGGCTTCGCCCGCCGCGAGCTGACCGTCGGCGCGCTGACCCTGGATCTGGAAGCGCGCGAGGCGCGCGTGTTCGGCCGCCCGGTGAACCTCACCGGCAAGGAATTCGCGGTGCTGGAACTGCTGACGCTCCGCCGCCGCCAGGTGGTCCGCAAGGACGCGATGCTGAGCCAGCTCTACTCGATCGACGAGGCGGAGCCGGACCAGAAGATCATCGACGTGTTCATCTGCAAGCTGCGCAAGAAGCTGGCCGCCGCCGGCGCCGCCGGGCTGATCTCCACCGTGTGGGGCGCGGGCTACCGGCTGGAGGAGCTGGCGGCGTCTGACGATACCCTGGCGCCGCGCGGCGCGACGGAACTGCGCCTCGTCTCCTGATCCCGCCGGGCATGCTAGGGTTCCGCCCATCGAACGGAGGAACCCGATGCGCCTGATCCTGGCCAGCCAGTCGCGCTTCCGCGCCGGATTGCTTGCGGCGGCGGGGGTGGCGGTGGAAACGATGCCCGCGCATGTGGACGAGGCAGACGTAAAACAGGCCGCCCGGGCCGAAGGCGCCTCCGCCGAGGACACCGCGCTGCTCCTGGCCAGCCTGAAGGCCGAGCGGATCGCCCTGCGGCACCCCGAGGCACTGGTGATCGGCGGCGACCAGATGCTGGTGTGCGAAGGCACCTGGTTCGACAAGCCGCCGGACATGGCGGCGGCGCGGGCGCAGCTTCTGGCGCTGCGCGGCAAGGCGCACACGCTGGTCACCGCCGTGCTGTGCCAGCGCGGCGACCAGCGCGTCTGGCAGCATATCGCCAGGCCAAGGCTGGTGATGCGCGATTTCTCCGAGGCGTTCCTGGACCAGTACCTGGCGCTGGAAGGCGAGGTGCTGACCACCACGGTCGGTGCCTATCGCGTCGAGGGGCCGGGCCTGCAGCTGTTCGACCGCATCGAGGGCGAGCATTCCGAAATCGTGGGGTTGCCGATGCTCGCGCTGCTGGGGTTCCTGCGGCAGCATGGGGTGCTGGCACGCTAAGGCGGTCTGGCTGACCACGCCGGAATCGGTCCTACCCGTCGGGCCAAGCGCGGCCCAGCCTGCCGACATGAGCACCCCCACACCGCCCCCGACCGATTTTGTCCGCACCCGGCGCATGCATGAGCGCGGGCGCTACGACAAAGAGACCATCCACACCATCCTGGATGCCTCCCCGCTCTGCCATGTCGGCCACCTCATCGAGGGCCGGCCGGTGGTGATCCCGACCTTCCACTGGCGCATCGGCGACATGGTGTTCTGGCATGGCAGCTCGGCCAGCCGCATGGTGCGCGCCAATGCTGCCGGCGGGCAGGTCTGCCTCACCGTCACCATCATGGACGGCTATGTGCTGGCGCGCTCCGGCTACAACCACTCGGTGAACTACCGCTCCGTGATGTGCTTCGGCACGCCCCGCCTGGTCACCGACCCCGACGAGACGATGACGACGCTGAAGGCCTTCATGGACAAGCTGGTGCCCGGCCGCTGGGAAGGCCTGCGCCCGCCGAACGAGCGCGAGATGAAGGCCACCGCGGTTCTGGCGATGGAAATCGACGAGGCCTCCGCCAAGGTGCGCGCCGCCCCGCCGGGCGACGACCCGGGCGACGAGACCTGGCCGATCTGGGGCGGCGTCCTGCCGGTGCACACCGCCGCCGGCGCGCCGGAGCCCGACAAGCATGTGGAAGGCCGGTTCGAAGCCCCCGCCACCCCCTTCGCGAAGAGGTAGCGCGCGCGCAACCCTGCCCGCCGCACGATAAAGGGCGAGAGGCACTTGATCGCGTGTGGCAGGGGGGATATATGCGCGCCTCCGGTAGCGGGGCCATAGCTCAGCTGGGAGAGCGCCTGAATGGCATTCAGGAGGTCAGCGGTTCGATCCCGCTTGGCTCCACCACCGCACCACAGGGGTCGCGCGGCATTTGCCGCCGCGACCCCTTTGTTTTTGCTGCTGCGCGTGGGGCTGGCCATCGCGCTGCTGGGGCTTTCGCCTCCCTCGGGGCCCCGCCCCGATCCCGCGCTGGCGATGGCGATGGCGGCCGGGGCGCTGTGCCTGGCCGATGGGCAAGACAGCGTGCCGCGGGACCATTCGCACGAGGCATGCTTGGCGTGCCCCGGTACCGCCCCGGCCGTCGCGCTGGCCGTGGCACCGGTTGTGCCGATGCCCCGGATGGATCACACGCCGGCCGCCGTCCCTGCGGCGAAGGGAGCACCCGCCGTGGGCTGGGCGGCCTATGCCTCCCGCGCGCCGCCCGGGCTGGCCGGCTGATACCACCCGTCTCTAGCGTTCATGCGGCGCCCTGCGGGGCGCGATAGGATTTCTGCACATGCGACATGTTGTTCTCGCCGCCGCGGCCCTGCTGGGCCTGGCCGCTTCCATCCCCCCTGCCCTGGCCCAAACCCCCGTGGTGGAAGTGACCGAGGCCTGGGCCCGCGCCACCACATCCGCCGCCCGCTCGGGCGGTGCGTTCCTCACGCTGAAGGCCATCGGCGCCGCCGACCGCGTGGTCTCGGCCAGCTCCCCCGTTGCCGAAAAGGTGGAACTGCACGAGACCGTACGGGACGGCAACGTGATGCGGATGCGCGAGGTGCAGCACCTGCCGGTACCCGTGGGGCAGGCCGTGGTGCTGCAGCCGGGCGGCCTCCACATCATGCTGATCGGCCTGAAGAAGCAGCTGAATCGCGGCGAGAGCTTCCCGCTCACGATCACCTTCGAGAAGGCACCGCCGGTAACCACGACAGTGACGGTGCAGGCGGCCGGGGCCGGGGGGATGGGGCACCGGCACTAAGCAAGCAGTTCTTTTTTGAAAAAAAGAACCAAAAAACTTTTATACCTTTGCGCCATGGTTATCCTCGGCGCAAAGGAATGAAAGTCTTTTTGCTTCTTTTTCTTCAGAAAAAGAAGGCGCTTGCTTTCTAGATCGCCACCCTAACCCCAAGCTCCACCACCCGATCCGTCGGGATCCGGAAGAACTCGGTGGCGGAGATGGCATTGCGCGCCATCACCAGGAACAGCCACAGCCGCCAGATCGGCATCTTGGGCCGTGCCGCCGCCACCAGGGTTTCGCGGCCCAGGAAGTAGCTGGCCTGCAGCGGGTCGAAATCCAGCCCCTCAGCGTCCGAAATGGCGGCGAGGTCGCGCGGCAGATGCGGGCTTTCCATGAAGCCGTAGCGGATGATCACCCGGTGAATGCCGTCGGACATCTTCGTCACGGTGGCGCGTTCCGCGGCGGGGACGGAGGGCATGTCCTCATTGGCGACGGTGACGAACAGCACCCGCTCATGCAGCACCTTGTTGTGCTTCAGGTTGTGCAGCAGCGCGCCGGGCACGTAGTCCGAATTGCCGGTCATGAAGATCGCCATCCCCGGCACGCGGATGGTGCGCGATTGCGGCAGCCGGGCGAGGAAGCTGGAAAGCGGCAGCGAATCCTGCTTCCAGCGATCCAGCAGCAGGTCCCGCCCGCGCTTCCAGCTGGTCATCATCGCCATCAGCGCGAGGCCCAGCACCAGCGGCACCCAGCCGCCCTGCGGTACCTTCAGCACGTTGGCGCCGAAATAGATCACATCCAGCACGAAGAAGGAGCCGAAGACAGCGATCACGGTGGAGCGTCGCCAGCCGAAATGGCGGCGGAACACCACGGCGGCCAGCACGCTGGTGCACAGGAAGGTGCCGGTGACGGCGATGCCGTAGGCGGCGGCCAGGTGGTCGCTGGTGCGGAAGGCCAGCACCAGCACGATCACGCCAACGAGCAGCGCCCAGTTCACCTGCGGCAGGTAGATCTGCCCTTCCTCGGAGGAGGAGGTGTGGCGCACGGTCAGGCGCGGGAGGAAGCCGAGCTGCATGCACTGGCGCGCCATGGAATAGGCGCCGGAGATCATCGACTGGCTGGCGATCACGGTGGCGGCGGTGGAGAGGAACACCAGCGGCAGGCGGAACCAGTCGGGCGCCAGCAGATAGAACGGGTTCTCCATTGCCTCCGGCTGGGCCAGCACCAGGGCGCCCTGGCCGAAATAGTTCAGCGCCAGGCAGGGCAGCACGAAATACAGCCAGGCAATGTTGATCGGGCGGGCGCCGAAATGGCCCATATCGGCGTACAGCGCCTCGGCCCCCGTCACGGCCAGCACCACGGAGCCAAGGGCCACCAGCGACAGCAGCTGGTAATGCGCCACCATCCACAGGGCATAGGTGGGCGAGAGCGCGCGCAGCACGCTGGGGTTGTGGATGATCTCGGCGATGCCCAGCACGCCCAGGGTGCTGAACCACACCAGCATCACCGGCCCGAACACGCGGCCCATGATGCCCGTGCCGCGCCACTGGGTCAGGAACAGTCCGACAATGATCACCAGGGAGATCGGGATCACGAGGTCGTGCAGGCGTGGGTTCACCACCTGCAGACCCTCCACCGCCGACAGCACGGAGATGGCCGGGGTGATCACGCCATCGCCAAAGAACAGACCGGCACCGGCGATGCCGACCAGGGTGAGGCTGGCGCGCAGCCGCAGGTTCTGCACGCCGCGCTGCGCCAGGACCATCAGTGCCAGGATGCCGCCCTCGCCGCGATTATCCGCCCGCATCACCAGCAGGACGTATTTCACCGTCACCACCAGGATCAGCGACCAGAAGATCAGCGAGAGGATGCCCAGGATATCGGTGGCATCCAGCCCGTCATGCTTGAAATGCTCGAGCGTTGCCTTGAAGGCGTAGAGGGGCGAGGTGCCGATGTCGCCATAGACGACGCCCAGCACGCCCAGCAGAACGCCGGCGCGAACCGGGGTGGCAGAGGTGGCGGGGTGGGTCATGCGAGTACCGGGCTCCGCGGCGAGAGGGGGCCGGATGGCGCGGCTGGCTGGCACGGCATCATGCAGCGGCCCTCATGTCGCGGGCACGTACAACCCGCAGCGCCGTGGTACGCTGCACTGCGGCAAGGTGCAAGGTGCGATGCGCGGATCAGCCCCGCAGGCGGGGCGTAGGGGATCAGCCCCGATGCCCGAAGATCGCAGTGCCAACCCGCACATGGGTGGCGCCCTGGGCGATCGCGGCCTCGAAATCGCCAGACATGCCCATGGACAGCACGGCCAGGCCATGCCGCGCGGCACAGGCGGCCAGCCAGGCGAAATGCGGCCCCGGGTCGCCCTCGGCCGGCGGAATGCACATCAGCCCCGTCAGGCTGGCACCGAAGCGGCCGCGGCAGGCCTCGATGAAGCCATCGGCGTCCGCGGTCGGGATGCCGGATTTCTGCGGCTCGTCGCCCACATTCACCTGCACGAGCAGATCAGGCGAACGGCCTTCCTTCTGGATGGCCTCCGCGATGGCATCGGCCAGTCGGGGGCGATCCACCACCTCGATCACATCGGCCAGGCGCACGGCATCGCGGGCCTTGTTGGTTTGCAGCCCGCCGATGATGTGCAGCCGCATCGCCGGGTGGGTGGGGCGCAGGGCCGGGAACTTGGTGGCGGCCTCCTGCACCCGGTTCTCGCCGAACAGCACCTGCCCCTCCTCTTGCTCTTCCTGATCCGGCGCCCACCGAGGTCTACTCTCTACCCCTACACGCTGCTCTGCCGCGCTCCCGCGGCCGGCCCG
>JAIXTK010000066.1 GCA_027483995.1 Acetobacteraceae bacterium | reverse complement strand
TTCCGCCTGCTGACCACGGTACAGGGGGTGGGGGCCAAGGTGGCGCTGAACATCCTCTCCGCCCTGTCGCCGCGTGATCTCATTGCCGCGATCCAGGCCGGCGATCGTGGGGCGCTCACGCGGGCACCCGGCGTGGGGGCGAAGCTGGCGGTGCGGCTGCTGACGGAACTGCGCGAGAAGGCCGGCGCCATGCCAGCTGGTATCGGGTTCTCCCCGGTGCTGCCACCGCCGGTGGGGGGCGTGGAGGCGGATGCGCTCTCGGCCCTGGTGAACCTGGGCTACCGGCGTGCGGAAGCGCAGGCGACGGTGGCCAAGGTGCTGGAACGGCTGGGCGAGGATGCGTCGCTGGATGCCGTGATCCGCGATGGGTTGAAGGAACTGGCGCGGTGAGGCGGCAAGGAAGGTTCACCACGGAGGCACGGAGGGCGCAGAGAAGGCACGGAGGGCAACCGCCGCTCCTCTCCGTGCCTTCTCCGTGCCCTCTGTGCCTCCGTGGTGACTCTTTCTTCGCAACGGCGCCGGCGCCATGAGCGACGACCGGGAAGTCTCACCCCGCCGCAGCGACGAGGACGCGGCCGAGGCCTCGCTGCGGCCGCAATCGCTGGCCGATTTCATCGGCCAGAAAGCGAGCCGGGAGAACCTGGCGATCTTCATCGAGGCGGCGCGCCATCGCGGCGAAGCGCTTGATCATGTTCTTCTTCACGGCCCGCCGGGGCTCGGCAAGACCACGTTGTCGCAGATCGTCTCGCGCGAATTGGGCGTGGGGTTCCGCGCCACCTCCGGCCCGGTGATCCAGCGGGCGGGGGACCTTGCGGCGATCCTGACCAATCTGCAGCCGCGCGACGTGCTGTTCATCGACGAGATCCATCGCCTGCAGCCGGCGATCGAGGAAATTCTTTATCCCGCGATGGAGGATTTCCAGCTCGACCTCATCATCGGCGAGGGGCCGGCGGCGCGCAGCGTGCGCATCGACCTCGCACCGTTCACGCTGGTGGGCGCCACCACGCGGGCGGGGCTGCTGGCCACGCCGCTGCGCGACCGGTTCGGCATTCCGCTGCGGCTGATCTTCTACACCGCCGAGGAGTTGGAGCTGATTGTCAGCCGCGGGGCGCAGAAGCTTGGTTTTGCACTGACAGCGGAGGGGGCGCGTGAGATCGCGCGACGTTCGCGCGGCACGCCACGCATCGCCGGACGGCTGCTGCGCCGGGTGCGCGACTTCGCGCTGGTGCAGAAGGCCTCCCCGGTGACCGCTGAGATTGCGGATGCCGCGCTGCTGCGCCTGGAAGTGGACCGGCTGGGGCTGGATGCGATGGATCGCCGCTACCTGCGCCGCATCGCCGAGCACCATGCCGGCGGGCCCGTGGGCGTGGAGACGCTGGCCGCCGCGCTGGCCGAGGCGCGGGACACGCTGGAAGATGTGATCGAGCCCTATCTGATCCAGGAAGGGCTGGTGCTGCGCACCAGCCGCGGCCGCATGCTGGGCGAGCGCGGCTGGCGGCACCTGGGCCTGGCGCCGCCCTCCGGCGGGCCGCAGGGTGCGCTTGATCTGCTGTCTGAAGAAGAATGAGCCAGAAAATGAAGGCGCACCGCTATCCGGTTCGCATCTATTACGAGGATACCGATGCCGGTGGCATCGTGTACCACGCCAATTATCTGCGCTTTGCCGAGCGTGGGCGGACGGAGGCATTGCGCGACTTGGGCGTTCCGCACGCGGAAATGTCGGCCCTGCATGGCCTATTCTTCATGGTGCGGCGCATCAAAGTGGATTATCTGGCACCAGCGCGGCTGGATGATTCGCTGGTGGTTGAGACGACAACCCTGGCGGTCGGCGGCGCGACGGTCGAGCTGCGGCAGGACGTGGTGCGGGCCAAGGGGGCTGAGAGCGGAGACGAGGTGCTGCTGGCGCGCATCGAATTGCAGCTGGTGTGCGGCCGGATCTCCGACCAGCGCCCGGCACGCATTCCGCCCCGCTGGCGCGAGGCGATGCTGCGGCTGCAGCCGGAGCAGGAATAGGCCACGGCCACGATCAGGCCGCGGACGGGTCATGATGCGACCACGATCCCGGTGAAGGGTCGTGTTCGGAACGAAGGGGACTGGCCGTGGATCGTGCCGTGGACGCGGTGAAGCTTGGGGCGGCGCATGATCTGTCGTTGATCGGGCTGTTCCTGCAGGCCGACATCGTCGTGAAGATCGTGATGCTGATGCTGATCGCAGCCAGCGTCTGGGTCTGGGCGATCGTGTTCGAGAAGGTCACCAGCCTGCGCCGCGCCTCGCGCGCCGCCGATGCCTTCGAGGACCGGTTCTGGTCCGGCGGCAGCCTGGATGAGCTGTACGAGACCGAGGGCGCCAAGCCCGCGCACCCCATGGCCGCGGTATTCGGGGCGGCGATGACGGAATGGCGCCGCAGCACGCGGGCCGCCGGCGCCGATCTCTCCCGCGGCTTCGCCCGCGAGCGGGTGGAGCGGGCGATGGGTGTCACCATCCAGCGTGAGATGGAGGCGCTGGAGAAATGGATGATCTTCCTGGCCTCGGTGGGCTCCACGGCGCCGTTCGTGGGCCTGTTCGGCACGGTCTGGGGCATCATGAACAGCTTCTCGGCCATCGCGCAGATGCAGAACACCAACCTCGCCGTGGTGGCGCCGGGCATCGCGGAGGCGCTGTTCGCCACCGCCATCGGCCTGATCGCGGCCATCCCGGCCGTGCTCGCCTACAACAAGATCAGCACGGATTTGGCGCGCTTCGCCGTGCGACTGGAGGGGTTCTCCACCGAGTTCGGCGCCATCCTGTCGCGCCAGTCGGAGGCGAGCCTGTCCGAGGATTCCTCGCGGGCGCGGGGCTGACATGGCCGGCATGATGCCCAAGGGCGGGGGACGGAGAGGGCGCTACCAGCCGCTGTCGGAGATCAACGTCACCCCCTTCGTGGACGTGATGCTGGTGCTGCTGATCATCTTCATGGTCGCGGCCCCGCTGATGAACACGGCGGTGAACGTGGACCTGCCGAAAACCTCCGCGAGCCCGGTGAACCAGGACAGCGAGCCGCTGAATGTGTCCGTGGATGCGAAGGGGCAGGTGTTCCTGCAGGACCAGCCGATCCCGCTGTCGGAACTGGCGGGTAAGCTCACGGCCATCGCCAAGGAACAGAAGGACCGCCGCATCTTCGTGCGCGGCGACAAGGCCAACAGCTACGGCACGATGATGGAAGTGATGGGGGTGATCATCCAGGGCGGGTTCACCAAGGTTTCCCTGCTGACCGATCCCTCCGGCACGCGCGCCGTGCCTGCCACCCCCGCGCCGGCGCCCGCCACGGCCCCTGCCGCGCCTCGCCCGCCCGGGCGGGGCTAGCGGACCCTCAAGGACGCCCCGGCGGTGTCGCGGCTGCTCCAGCGCGGAGCCATCCTCTCGGGCGTGCTGCATGCCCTGGTGCTGGCTGCGCTGATCGCGGGCGTGACGCTGCGGATGCCGAAGGAGCCGGAGGAGGAACTGCAGGTGGAGCTGGCGCAGGACCCCGGCGAGCCCAGCCCGGCACCGATCCTGAACACCGTGGAAGCACCCGCACCGGCCACCGTGCTGGCGCCCGAGGTGAAGCCTGCGCCGCCGGCGCCCGAGCCGCCGAAGCCGGAGCCGCCGCAACCGCCGCCGCCGCCGCCTCCGCCACCTCCCCCGCCGCCGCCGCCGCCCCCCGCGCCGGAGCCACCGGCGCCGGAACCGCCGAAGCCGCAGCCGCCGCCGCCGGAGCCTTCGCCCGC
>JAIXTK010000145.1 GCA_027483995.1 Acetobacteraceae bacterium | reverse complement strand
GTGTGGAAGGTGCAGCCCGGGGGCGGGTTGGAGGGGCTGGGGATTTCGCCGGCCAGGGGCACGCGGGGCTTGGCGCGCTGGGCGACGGGATCGGGTTCCGGCACGGCGGCGAGCAGGGCGCGGGTGTAGGGGTGGCGCGGGGCGGCGAAGAGGGCGTCGCGCGGGGCGAGTTCCACGAGGCGGCCGAGATACATCACCGCGACGCGGTCGCAGACATGGCGGACGACGGCGAGGTCGTGGCTGACGAAGAGGCTGGCCATGCCGCGGCGCTGCT
Source organism: Acetobacteraceae bacterium (assembly GCA_027483995.1). GTDB lineage: Bacteria > Pseudomonadota > Alphaproteobacteria > Acetobacterales > Acetobacteraceae > CAMDGX01. The sequence continues at coordinate 5,434 of JAIXTK010000145.1, read as the reverse complement.
GGAGTTCCACCAGCAGGTTGAGGATCTGGGCGCGGACGGAGACATCCAGCGCTGAGACCGGCTCGTCGCAGACCAGGAGGTCCGGGCGCAGGGCGAGGGCGCGGGCGATGACGATGCGCTGGCGCTGGCCGCCGCTGAACTGGTGCGGGTAGCGCTGGGCGTGTTCGGGCCGGAGCCCGACTTCTTCCAGCAATTCGCTGACGCGGGCGCGGAGTGCTGCGCCGCTTGCGAGGCCGCGGACCAGCAGGGGTTCGCCGACGGCGGCGCCGACGCTCATGCGCGGGTTGAGCGAGGTGACGGGGTCTTGGAAGACCATCTGCACGCGGGCGCGGATCTCGTGCTTGGTGGCGCGGGTGGCGCCGGCCATTTCCGTGCCCATGACGCGCAGGCTGCCGCGGGTGGGGGTGACGAGGCCGACGACGGCGTTGGAGACGGTGGATTTGCCGCAGCCGGATTCGCCGACGAGGCCGAGGGTTTCGCCGGGGGCGACGGCGAAGGAGACGCCATCCACCGCGCGGACCGGGGCGCCGGTGCGGCCGGGGAAGTGGACGGCGAGGTCGGTGACCTCAAGCACCGGAAAGGTCATGGCAGCTGCTCCGCGTGGAAGCAGGCGGAGAGGCGGCCATCGCCCATGTCGCGCAGGGGTGGGGTGGCGGCGCGGCAGGTGTCGTCGGCCAGGGGGCAGCGCGAGGCGAAGCGGCAGCCGGGGCCGAATTCGGCGGGGGTGGGGACGCGGCCCTCGATGACGGCAAGGGCGGATTTCGGTGCGTCGGTGAGGCGCGGGATCGAGGCGAGGAGGAGCGACGTGTAGGGGTGGCGCGGGCGGGCGAAGATCTGGGCGGTGGGGCCGGTTTCGGCGATGCGGCCGGCGTACATCACCGCGACGCGGTCGGCGATGTCGGCGACCACGCCCATGTCGTGGGTGATCAGCACGACGGCGGTGCGGCGTTCGGCGGCGAGGCGGCGCAGGAGATCGAGGATCTGGGCCTGGATGGTGACATCGAGCGCGGTGGTGGGTTCGTCGGCCAGCAGGACGGCGGGGCGGGAGATCAGCGCGCAGGCGATCATGACGCGCTGGCACATGCCGCCGGAGAGCTCGAAGGGGTATTGGTCGATGCGGCGGGCGGGGTCGGAGATGCCGACCTCTGACAGCATCTGGAGGACCTGGTCGCGCACATCGCGCAGCGGGCGGCGCAGGGCCTCGGCGATGTGGGTGCCGACGGTGGCCAGCGGGTCGAGCGCGGCCTGGGGTTCCTGGAAGATCATCGACATGGCCTGGCCGCGCAGGGCGCGCATGGCGCGTTCGGGCAGGGCGGTGATGTCTTGCCCGGCGAGCAGGACGCGGCCGCCGGTCTGGCGGAGGGCGGGGGCGAGGAGGCGCATGATGGCCTGGGCGGTGACGGATTTGCCGCAGCCGGATTCGCCGACCAGGGCCAGCACCTCGCCGGGGGCGACGGAGAAGCCGACGCTGTCGACCAGGTTGGCGCGGCCGAGGGCGAGGGAGAGGTTTTCGACGACGAGGGCGGGTTGCATGCTCATCGGCCTTGCGAGCGGGGGTCGACGCGGTCGCGCAGCCAGTCGCCGAAGAGGTTGACGCAGAGGACGAGCACGAAGAGGCAGGCGCCGGGGAAGACGGTGAGCCACCAGGCGCGTTCCACGTATTGCCGGCCGACGGACATGATGGAGCCCCAGGAGGGGTAGGGCGGCTGGATGCCGAGGCCGAGGAAGGAGAGCCCGGCTTCGAACAGGATCATCAGGCCGAATTCGCTGGTGGCGACGACCATGAGGGGGCCGGCGATGTTGGGCAGGATGTGGCGCCAGAGGATGCGGGCGGAGCCGGCGCCGGCCATCTCCGCGGCGCGGATATAGGGCAGGGTGGCGACCTGCAGGGTTTGGGCGTAGGCGACGCGGGTGTAGCGCGGCCAGCGGGTGAGGCCGAGCACGAGGATGAGGTTGAGGAAGCTGGGGCCGAGCACGGCCACGGTGAGGACCGCGAGCAGGATGGCGGGGATGGACAGCATCGTGTCCACCGAGCGCATGATGGCGATGGCCACCCAGCCGCGGAACCAGCCGGCGAGCAGGCCGAGCAGGGTGCCGAAGGCGAGCGAGATCGACACCGAGAGGGCGGCGACCGCGATGCTGGCGCGGGCGCCGTGCAGCACGCGGGACAGCAGGTCTCGGCCGAGATCGTCGGTGCCCAGCACGTACATGCCGGCGGCGACCGTGGTGCCCGGTGGGCGCAGGCGCATCAGGAGCGACTGGCGCAGGGGGTCGAAGGGGGCGATCCAGGGGGCGGCCAGGGCGGCGACGATGAAGGCCACCAGCAGCAGCAGGATGACGGCCATGCCGGGCGAGATGCCGCGCATCAGCCGCGCCCCCGGATGCGCGGGTCGATCGCGGCATAGGCGAGGTCTGCCAGCAGGTTCATGGCGATGTAGACCGAGGAGACGAAGAGCACGACGGTTTGCACCACCAGGAAGTCGCGCGCCTGGATGGATTGTATGGCGAGCTGGCCGATGCCGGGCCAGGCGAAGACGGTTTCCACGATGACGGCGCCGGCCAGGAGGTTGCCGATTTCGAGGGCCGCGATGGTGACGACGGGGATGGCGGCGTTGCGCAGGACGTGGCGCGAGACGGCGGCCCAGACGGAGAGGCCGCGGGCGCGGGCGGCGGTGACGTAGTCCCGCGAGAGTTCGTCCAGCACCGAGATGCGGGCCATGCGGGCGAAGGTGGACATGGTGAGCGCGCCGAGCGCGATGGAGGGCATGATGAGGGAGGCGGGGCCATCCGCCCCCGAGGTGGGCAGCCAGCCGAGATAGACGCCGAAGAACAGGATCAGGAGGATGCCGGACCAGAAGGTGGGCAGGCTCTGGCCGACCAGGACCAGGGCGGCGAGGGCCCGTTCCAGCACGCCGCCGCGGTGGACGGCCATGAGGATGCCGGCGGGGATGCCGATGCCCAGCGCCACGAGCAGCGCGCCGCCGGCCAGGGCCAGGGTGTAGGGGATGCGTTCCCCCACGATCCCCGCCACGGGGGCGCGCTGGACGAGGGATTCGCCGAGATCGAGCCGCAGCAGGTCGCCGAGATAGGCGGCGTATTGCACGACCAGGGGGCGATCGAAGCCGAGGGCGGTGCGCAGCTGGGCGACCTGCTCCGCGCTGGCGCCTTCCGGCACCAGGAGGAGGGTGGGGTCGCCGGAGAGGCGCATGACGAAGAAGACGATCGTCAATACGCCGAAGCTGGCGGCGACCGCCTGGAGCAGGCGGCCGGCGAGAAGGCGGAGCATCAAACCGCCGGGATCAGGGGACCCATTTCATGTCGAACACGAAGAAGGCTTCGTTGGGGGTGGGGGTCCATTTCAGCTCGCGGCGGGCGAGGTAGATGGCGGCATCCTGGAACAGGGGGATGGCGGCGACCTCGTCGCGCAGGATGGTGAAGGCGCGGCGGTAATGGGTGAGGCGCTCCTTCTCATCCAGTGTGACGCGGGCGGCATCCACGGCGGTGTCGAACGCGGCGTTGCTGAACTTGGCCCACTGGCTGCCGGTACGGAACAGCGGGAAGATGACGCCATCGGCATCCTGGCAGGCGCAGGACCAGCGGCCCTGGGCCATGTTCAGCGCTTCCTCCGGCGTGCCCTGGCGGCGGCGCAGGAAGGTGGGCTGGTCCACCATGACGAAGCTGACCTTGAGGCCGGCTTCACCCAGCATCTGCTGCACCGCCTCGTTGACGCGGCGGTCATAGGCCGGGGAGGTGAGGAACTGGATTTCGGCCCCTTCGGCGCCGGCTTCCTTGACGAGCGCCTTGGCGCGGGCGGGATCGTAGGGCCAGAACGGGACATCGCCGACCCAGCCGAAGGCGGCTTCCGTCAGCATCACGTCGGCGCGCTTGGGGAAGCCGAGCATGAGGGCGGCGATGATGGCATCGCGGTCGATGGCGTGGGCGATCGCCTGGCGGACGCGCTTATCCCGCGTGGCGCCGATGGCGGGGTTGAGGAAGAGGTGGGTAACGCGCTCCGTGGCGACGCTGAGGACCTGGAGGTTGCGTTCGTTCTTGAGCGGGGCGGTATCATCCGGGGAGAGGCCGCGGGTGATGTCGGCGCGGCCGGTGCGGACATCGGCGATGCGGGTGGCGATATCGGGCACGGCGCGGAAGGTGACGGTCTTGAAGGGGGCGGCGCCGCGCCAGTAGCCGGGGTTGGCTTCCAGCGTGCTGGCGACGCCGCGCTGCCAGTTCTTCAGCGTGTAGGGGCCGGAGCCGAGGACCTGCTGGTTGAAGGCCTGGTCGCCGAGCTTTTCCACCACGGCCTGCGGCACGATGGAGAGCTTGACGAGCTGGGCGAGCAGCACGGGGTAGGGCGACTTGGTGCGCAGGGTGACCTGGGCGGGGCCGGTGACGTCGGCTGCGATGATCTGGTCGAACTGCGAGAGCTGGGGGCTGCGGAAGGCGGGGTTGGTGATGCGCTTGATGCTGAACACCACATCGGCCGGGGTGAGCTTCGAGCCGTCGCTGAAGGTGATGTCGGTGCGCAGGTCGAAGACGATGGTGGTGGGATCGGTGTAGCGCCAGGCGGTGGCGACCTGGGGGACGATCTTGCCGGCGGTGTCGCGGGTGACGAGGTTGTCGAAAATGTTGCGGTAGACCGAATAGCTCTCGGTATCCCACTGGACGTGCGGGTCCATCGTGGCGACGTCCCCGGGGAGGTCGACGATCAGCGTGTCCTTTGTGGCCTGGGCAAGGGCCGGGCCGGCCAAGGCGCAGGCGGTTAGCAAGCCAATGGTCCAGCTGCGCAACATTGCGAGGCCCTTTTTTTGTTCTGGTGGAGGCGGAACAGGCGATGGGGCGGCGCTGCCCTGGTTGGGGGGCGGCGCGCCCTGGTCGGCCATTCCATCCGAATGGAAGATTGCAGCGTAGCCGTGGATCGCAGCCGGCGGCAAGGTGGAACGGGTGTGGCTAGGCGAGCAGGCCGACGCCGCGGATGATCGCCTCGACCCGGGCGGATTCCTCGGCGTTCAGCGAGCGCTGCGGGCGGGCCATGGTGTTGGTGGAGATCAGGCCCATGGCGCGCATGGCGGTCTTGAAGCCGCCGACGCCGGACGCGCCGGCGCTGGTGCGCGGGGTGCCGATCCAGACGATTTCGAACAGGCGGCAGAGGCGTTCCTGCTCGGTTTTCGCCACCGCCCAGTTGGACTGGAGGGCGGCGTTGTAGAGGCGGACATAGGCGTGCGGGTCCACGTTGCCGAGGCCGGGGACGACGCCGTGGGCGCCCATGAGGAGGGCGCCATCGACATCGAGCTCGCCGCCGGTCATGGCGAAGAAGTTGGGCAGGTCGGCGAGATCCGACAGGACGTAGCGCAGGCCGCCGGTATCGCCCGAGGAGTCCTTCAGGCCGATGATGGCGCCTTCGCGGGCCAGGGTGCTGATGGTGTCTCGCGCC
>JAIXTK010000106.1 GCA_027483995.1 Acetobacteraceae bacterium | reverse complement strand
GTACGGCCCGGACGGCACGGTATTCGTGGAGAAGGACGAGGCCGCCGCCCATGCCGCCGCCGCCGCGCATTACGGCGAAGCGAAGCCGCTGGTGCAGGATGACGACGTGCTGGACACCTGGTTCAGCTCCGCCCTGTGGCCGTTCTCCACCCTGGGCTGGCCGGAGAAGACGCCGGAGGTGGCGCGCTACTACCCCGGCGATGTGCTGGTGACCGGGTTCGACATCATCTTCTTCTGGGTGGCCCGGATGATGATGATGGGCATCCATTTCATGGGCGACGTGCCGTTCCACACCGTGCACATCCACGGCCTGGTGCGTGATGAGCGCGGGCAGAAGATGAGCAAGTCCAAGGGTAACGTGATCGACCCGCTGGAGCTGATCGACCGGTTCGGGGCGGATGCGCTGCGCTTCACCATCTGTTCTCTCACCGGCCCTGGCCGCGACATCAAGCTTGGTCCGCAGCGGGTGGAGAGCACGCGCAGCTTCGTGACCAAGATCTGGAACGCCGCGCGCTTCCTGGAAATGAACCAGGTGGTGCCGGATGCCGCCTTCGGCCCGGACAACGCCACGCTGCCGCTGAACCGCTGGATCCTGGCGGAACTGTCCGATGCGATCGGGGAGGCGACGGCGGCGCTGGAGCTGTATCGCTTCAACGACTACGCCTCGGCCGCCTACCGGTTCACCTGGCTGTCGTTCTGCGACTGGTTCCTGGAATTCGCCAAGCCGGTGCTGGCCAACGCGGCCTCCGCCGAGGCGGTGGAGACGCGCCAGACTGCGGCTTATGTGTTCGGCCAGATCCTGCGCCTGCTGCACCCGGCCATGCCGTATGTGACGGAAGAGCTGTGGGACCGGTTCGGCTATGGCCCGGCCAACAGCCTGATCACCACCGCCTGGCCCGAGCCCTTCGCGGTGCCGGGTGCCGCGGAGGCGCGGGCGGAGCTGGATTGGGTGGTGAAGCTGATCTCGGAAGTGCGCACGGTGCGGGCGGAGATGAACGTGCCGCCCTCTCGCCTCGCGCCGCTGCTGCTGAAGGATGCGGCGCCGGAGTCGCTCGCGCGTGGTGCCCGGTGGATGGAGGCGATCGGCCGGATGGCGCGGGCTTCGGCCTTTGAGGCGCTGGTGGGCGAGGTGCCGGCCGGCTCCGCCCAGGCGGTGGTGGGGGAGGCCACCGTGGTGATCCCGCTGGCCGGGGTGATCGATCTGGACGCGGAGCGGGCCCGGCTGGCCAAGGAGCGGGCGAAGGTGGCGGACGAGGCACAGAAGATTGCCAAGAAGCTGTCCAACGCCGATTTCGTGGCGCGCGCCAAGGAAGAGGTGGTGGAGGAGAACCGCGAGCGGCTGGCCGCGGCCGAGGCGGAGATTGAGCGGCTGGACTCCGCCCTGCGCCGCATCGCCTGACACTCTGCCTTCTGCGACGGCCCTGCCGCCCCGTTCCGCCCTGCGGAACGGGGCGGTTTCGTTCTGGTGCCGGGGAACAAGAGGTTATCACATCTTTGGCAATTGATTGACTTCATGCGGAATCAACGGATACAAGCAGCCATGGTTCATCCGGTTTCGGACGGAGTCGGCCCGATTGCGTGGGGGCATTTGTCCGAAGCGGGGGCGGCCAGGCTTGGATTTGGATGCTGTTTCATAGGATTGCGGGGGGATCTTTACCCCCGATTGTCACTGGAAGTTTGAGATATGCCGCCAGCCACTCACCGGATCACGCTGCTTTCGGCAACCTCCCTGGCCTCGGTCGTGGCGGTGGCTGGGGTTCAGCCTGTGGATGCCGCGGTTGTCTACACGGTTCAGGTACGAAACCCAGACGAGACGCCCCTTTCGACGAACTCGACCGGTACGGTGCTGTCGGTCACCGACGCGCTCGGCAACGCCACTTTGGCGACTGCGACCACAACCACTGCCTATACCCTGGTCGGCACCACTGCGACGCGCACGGTCTCATTCGCCCGGCGGACCTCTGGTAGCCAGTCGGGCACCACCACGTTTTCCGTTAACACGCCAACGACTGCTGCTTCGGCGACGTTCACGGCCACGCTGGGTGGTACGACGATTACCAACACCACGACATCGCGCACCATGGTTGTTGGCGTCACACCCACGGAGCGATCTGGTGGCAGCTCCATCGCTGGCTCGTTCACCTTGACGGGTGTGAACCCCAGCAGCAACACCCAGGGGGCCTGGAGTTATACCGGTAATACACAGGACAAGACGAACTTCACCTTCCAGACCATCGCGGTCTCGGCTGTCGCAAGCCAGACACCCAACACCACCGTCTATGCGTTGCCTGGCAAAACGGCCACGCAAGCCTATACCATCAAGAACATTGGCGACGGCAGCAAGGCGGGTGCCGACAACACGACGGTGAACGGCGTTCTGCTGAAGAGCAATCTCTGGGGCTCGGCCACCGCTGCGAATGGCAGCAGTTGGACCGGTTCGGGCGTTACCTTTGACGCGACAAGCAAGAACCCGACCCTGACCGATACGGGCGCATCCACCGACTCGATTACCAGCAACTTCACGTACACCGGCCAATCAACGCGTGGCAACACCAATACCGCCACAATCACCGCCAAGTATACCACGGGCGGCACAAACAACACGGGTTCCACCGCTGTGACGGTGCTGACCGGCACCACGGTTGCGCCGGTGAATTCTACAACGCCCACCAACACCACGGTGTATGCGCTGCCGGGCAAGACGGGTAGCGGGACCTTAAACATCCAGAACGTGGGCGACGGCAGCTATGTCGGCGCTTCGCTCACCGGCACGCTGACCACCACGGTGACCGGTGGCTTCGCTGGTTCGGTGGCCAACGGGAATTTCGCCCTTGCCGATGGCAAGGCACCGAGCACCCCGGCTGCGACCACGCTGACCCAAACGCTGACCTTCACCGGTGGCGCCAGCCGCACCGTCACGGGCACGGCAACCGTGACCGCCGCCTTCACCAACGGCAGCACCCTTGGTACGAATGCTTCGCAGACGGTCACGCAAACGTTCCAGGGCGTGACCGTGGCGCCCGTTGCCGCCACCTCGGCCAGCGGCCCCGGCAGCACGCAGTATGTGCTGGTTGGCAGCGGTGGCACCGCCACCGGCAGCTTTACGGTGAAGAATACCGGCGACGGCACGCTGGCTGGCGCGAACCTCACCGGCACGGTGACCAATACGCTGGGCACCGGCTTCACCGCCAGCGCGCCGGCCGGGGCGATCAGCCTGGGCGACAGCAACCTTGCGGGCCCCAACGGCACCAGCCTTACCCAGACCGTTACCTACAAGGACGAAGGCAGCCGCAGCGGCACTGTTCGCGTTGCCACCTCGGTGGCCACGTTCGCCAACGGCAGCGCGGATGGCAAGAACAACGCCGCGGCCTCGGTATCGGCCGGGTTCTCCGCGCAATCCGTGGCCCCGCTCGCCAGCGTCACCGCGACGCTCAATGCCGGCACGGTGCGCGTTGGCACCAGCAGCGCGGTGGCGCTGACGGTTCAGAATACCGGCGACGGCAACCTGGCCGGCAAGGATAACGGAACGACCCTGCTCACCAACCTGCGTGGCACGGTCGGTGCCGGCAAGGGCAGCTTCTCCGGCGCCGGCGGCGCGGTGAACCTGACCGACACCACGGGCGGGCAGTCTGCGGCGAACGCCTCCTCCACCTACATGTTCACCTATGCGCCCACGGCGCGGACCAACGGGCTGGCGGAATCCGTCTCGGTCTCCACAACGTTGCAGAACGGGGCCAACAATTCCAACGCCGCTGGGTCTGCATCCACCACGCTGAGCGGCACCGCCGTGGGGCCGGACTTCGATGCGGCTGTGGCCGGCAAGAATGCCAGTTCCGGGCCGATCATCAACGGCGGGACGATCAGGTTCGGCGATGCGGTGGGCGGGCTGACGCTGCAGGACCTGTTGATCAGCAACCTCTCCAACGATGCCGCATCCAAGGCGTTGACCGACCTGACG
>JAIXTK010000450.1 GCA_027483995.1 Acetobacteraceae bacterium | reverse complement strand
CTGGTGATCCACCGGGCGGACATGTTCGGCCTCGGCCAGCTCTACCAGCTGCGCGGGCGCGTCGGCCGCGGCAAGCAGCGCGGCTACGCCTATCTCACCTGGCCGCCCAACCAGCGCCTCTCTGCCGCCGCCGAGAAGCGCCTGGCCGTGATGCACACGCTCGATACGCTGGGCGCCGGCTTCACCCTGGCCAGCCACGACCTCGACATCCGCGGCGCCGGCAATTTGCTGGGCGACGAGCAATCCGGCCATATCCGCGAAGTCGGCATCGAGCTCTACCAGCAGATGCTGGAGGATGCCGTGGCCGAGCAGCGCGCCAGCAAGGGCCGCCGCCGCTCGCTGGACCGCGACTGGACGCCGAACATCAATCTCGGCCTGCCCGTGCTGATCCCCGATACCTACGTGCGCGACCTGCCCGTCCGCCTCGGCCTCTACCGCCGCATCGGCGCCCTGGAAGACGACGCGCAGAGCGAAGCCATGGCCGCCGAACTCGTCGATCGCTTCGGCAAGCTGCCGCCAGAGGTGGAAAACCTGCTCCAGGTCGTCGGCCTCAAGCGCCAGTGCAAGGCCTCCGGCGTGGAGAAGCTGGACAGCGGCCCGAAGGGCATGGTCGTCGGCTTCCGCGGCAACGCCTTCTCCAACCCCGCCGGCCTCGTGCAATGGCTCGCCAGCAAGGGCGGCACCATCCGGCTCCGCCCCGACCACAAGCTGGCCATCGTGCGCGACATGCAGGTGGGCGAACGCATCCGCGTGGCGCGCGACATCATGGCCAATCTGGAGCGCATCAGCCGGCAGGCGAAGGCGGCCTAGCCTACTCGGCCGGAAACCAGTCGCCGAGCACGTCGTTCTCGGCGAAGCGGCGCGCCAGCAACCGCTCTTCCACCTCCGGCGACCATTCGCCGTGCCCGCGCAGGTTCATCGAGACCAGCCGGGCCGCGGCGCGATGTTCCCGGTCCAGCCATTCCGGCACACGCCGCCGCAGGCTCGGGCTGTCCGCCAGGTCGTTCTCGATGTCGATGCGGCATCGCGTGATGGTTTCGCGCCAGCCCGGAGCCGGATCGCGCGCCGGGGAGATTTCCAGCTTCAACAGGTGCTCGATGATGGTGCGCAGCCTGCTGCGCAACGCGCTCGCCTCCGACCGCCCCAAGCTTTCGATCTCCTCGGCCACATTCTCCCAATCCACGGGCAGGTTCGCGCCGGTCTGGGCCGCCGCCCGCAGGGCAGCAGCCTGGGCCTGGGTCCAGGCGTGAAAATCCCGCACGTAACCGGCGTCGGGCGGGGCGGTGTCGACGGCATCGACCATCTCGGGCCTCCCATCTAGTCTGCCGATCATGCCACACCGCCTATCGCCCCCGCCACCATGAGCGCGCTCCCCCACCTGCGCACCCTCTGCCTCGCCCTGCCGGACGCCGAGCAGCGCGAGACCTGGAACACCCAGACCTTCCGCATCCGCGGCAAGATCTTCGCCATGTTCGTCCCCGGCGGCGAACTCGGCGCACAGCCCGACGCCCTCTGGTGCAAGGCCCCCAGGGGCGTGCAGGAACTCCTGATCGAAGCCGACCCCGAGCGTTTCTTCCGCCCGCCCTATCTCGGCCACAAGGGCTGGATCGGCCTGCGCCTCTCCGGCGCGATCGACTGGCCGGAGGTCGAAGCCCTCATCCGCCGCTCCTGGTCCCTCATCGCCCCGCGAAAACTCGCCCGCCTCCTGCCGGAAAGGGATTGATCCCCGACGAACCCGCGTGGGACGGTGCACACAACCGGAGCAACCGGACCCATTGGGAGGACCACGATGCCGATGAAGCGTCGCCAGTTCATGCGCACCGCCGCTGCCGCCACCGCGACAACCCTTGCTGCCCCTGCGATCGCCCAGCGCGCCCGCACGCTGAAATTCGTGCCCACGGCGGACCTGTCCTCGCTCGATCCGCACTGGACCACCACGCAAACCGTCGGCTCCCACGCCTACTACGTGTTCGACACGCTGTACGGCGTGAACGGCAAGCTGGAACCCAAGCCGCAGATGGCCGAGGGCCACCAGATCGAGGATAACGGCCGCACCTGGCTCATCCGCCTGCGCGAGGGCCTGAAGTTCCACAACGGCGAGCCCGTTCTGGCCCGCGACGCCGCCCAATCCCTGCGCCGCTGGTCCGCGCGCGACGTCTTCGGCCAGACCGCCGCCGGCTTCGTCGATGAATGGACCACGGCGGATGACCGCACCATCAAGGTGAAGCTCAAGCGCCCCTTCCCCCTGCTGGCGGATGCCATCGGCAAGCCCAACGGCATGGTCCCCGTGATCATGCCGGAGCACCTGGCCAAGACCGATCCGAACAAGCAGGTCACGGAGATGATCGGCTCCGGCCCCTACCGCTTCCTCGCCCGCGAGTTCGTCCAGGGCGCCAACGTCGCCTATGAGCGCTTCGACGGCTACGTGCCGCGCCAGGAAGCGCCGGATTGGACCACCGGCGGCAAGGTGGCCAAGATCGCCCGTATCGAGTGGAAGATCATCAACGACCCCTCCACCGTGGCCGCCGCGCTGCAGAACCAGGAAGTGGATTGGTGGGAACAGGTTCAGCCAGACCTGCTGCCGCTGGTCAAGCGCATGAACCACCTGCGCATCCAGAACACCAACCCGATCGGCTTCAACGGCACGATGCGCTTCAACCACCTGCACGCGCCGTTCAACAACGTCGCCGTGCGCCGCGCCGTTGCCCTCGGCCTGCCGCAGGAAGACTACATGCGCGCCGTCACGGGCAACGACGAAAGCCTGTTCGTCACCTGCAAGGCGCTGTTCCCCTGCGGCACACGCTACGGCCAGGAACTCGGCAAGGATATCATCAAGGGCGACCTCGCCGCCGCCCGCGCCGCGCTTAAGGCGAGCGGCTACAACAACGAGAAGGTCGTCATCCTCAACCCCGCCGACGTGCCCTCCATCGCCCCCTTCGGCCACGTGACCTTCGACTACTTCAAGAAGCTCGGCCTGAACGTGGAGCTGATGGATACCGACTGGGGCAGCCTGGTGCAGCGCCGCAACTCGCGCGAGCCGATCGACAAGGGCGGCTGGTCCGTCTTCCACACCTGGTGGTTCGGCACCTCGCTCGCCCACCCCGCCATTTCCACCGTGGTGCGCGGCCTCGGTGCCCGCGGCTGGGCCGGCTGGTTCGAGAACGCGAAGGTGGAGGCACTCACCGCCGAATGGCTCTCCGCCGCCACGGAAGCGGAGCGTGACAAGCTCGCCGAGGCCATCCACCGCGAAACGCTGGACCAGCTGCCGGCGCTGCCGCTCGGCCGCTTCTTCATCAACACCGCCTACACCAAGCAGCTCAAGGGCATGCTGGAATGCACGTCTCCGCTGCCTTGGAACCTCGAATGGGCCTGAGAGCCCGCTCGATAACTCACCTCTGGCGGTCATCCGACGGCGATTGGCTGCGCTCCGGTGCTCACGGCCACGTGTTTGTCCCCTGGGCCGCTCCGCTCCGGTGCTCGAAAACCACCGCCGGCCGGCGGCCAAGCGGCCGCCTCTGACTCGCCAGAGCGAGTTCTCAAACGGGCTCTGACCGAAAAGGACGATGGACGGCATGACGACCCTTGGCACGATCCGCACCATCCGCCGCCACCCTGTGAAATCCATGGGCGGCGAGGTGGTGCCGCGCGCCATCGTCGCCCATGCCGGGCTGGTGGGGGACCGCGCCTGGGCCTTCACCGACGGCGCCAACCCGCCGCACTTCCCCTGGTTCACCGCCCGCACCCTGGGCCCGCTGCTCACCTACACCGCCGCCTACACCGCCCCCGCGCGCACCCTGCACGACGAAGCCCTGGAAGCCGCCTGGGCGCGCGGCAGCTTCGTCGCCCCGCCTTTGCCGGATGACACCGCCTTCGCCACCCGCATCACCACCCCCGCCGGCACCAGCTACGCCATCGACGACCCGCGCCTGCGCGCCGAGCTGGAAGCCGCCACCGGCCGCCGCCTCGCCCTGCGCTTTGCCACCCGCGGCATGCAGGATTGCCGCCCGCTCTCGCTGGTCACCAGCCAGACCCTGGCCGGCTTCGCCGCCGAAGCCGCAATCGCCCCCGACGGGCGGCGCTTCCGCATGAACCTGGAATGGGACTGGCCCGGCAGCGCGCCCTTCGCCGAAAACACCCTGGTCGGCCGCCGCCTCGCCATTGGCCCGCGCCTGGAACTCGCCATCGTGGAGCCGGATGCCCGCTGCGCCATGATCGGCCTGGACCCCGCCACCGGCCAATCCGATCGCCTGGTGCTGCGCCGCCTGGCCGACCACCACGCAGGCAATCTCGGCCTCTACGCCGCCGTCCTGCGCGAGGGCGTCGTCACCGAAGGCGACGAGGTGCGGCTGCTGGACTGACCCCGGCCCGCGAGGTCGCGTCGCGAAAGCGAAGCGGTCACAGAGACCACAGAGAACCACAGAGACCACAGAGCAGGCCGGATCAAGGCAGGCGAAACCCGCCCCCCGTCGCCTTGCTTCCTCTGTGCTCTCCGTGGCCCTCCGTGTCCTCTGTGACCGCTTCGCTTGCCGGCGCCGAAACCGCCCGCCGGCCAACATCAAGCTCCCCCAAGCCCCCACCTGCCGATTTTGCAACGCAGCCCGTGTCGACAATCAATGACATGGATGCAAAACCGAGACTACCATCGCTCCGCCCACGAATATCGGAGTGACCCATGCCGGCATCCCCCCGTATCGGTCGGCGCACCGCGCTCGGCCTGCCATTCCTCGGCGCCGCCATGGCCAGCGGCCTCGCCCGCCCCGCCATCGGCCAGGGGGCCGCGCGCACCCTGCGCTTCGTGCCGCACGCCAACCTCACCTCGCTGGATCCGCTCTGGTCCAACACGCTGATTTCGCTGAACCACGCCTACATGGTGTGCGACCAGCTCTACGGCCTCGATGAAGGCCTCATCCCCCGCCCGCAGATGGCGGAGGGCCACACCCTGTCGGCCGACCAGCTCACCTGGACCTTCACGCTGCGCGAGGGCCTGGCCTTCCACGACGGCGAAAAGGTGCTCGCGAAAGATGCCGTCGCCAGCATCAACCGCTGGGCCAAGCGGGATGCCTTCGGCAAGCGCATGGCCGCGCAGCTGGTGGAAATGAAGCCGCTGGACGACCGCCGCTTCGAGATCAAGCTGAACAAGCCCTTCTCCCACCTGCTCTACGGCCTCGGCGGCACGTTCTGCTTCATCTACCCGGAGCGCGTTGCCAACACCGATGCCTTCACCGCCATCACCGACCCGATCGGCAGCGGCCCCTACCGCTTCGTGCGTGAGGAATGGGTCGCCGGCGCCTCGGCCGGCTATGTCCGCAACGAGAAATACGTCCCGCGCCAGGAGCCGGCGGCCTTCTGGTCCGGCGGCAAGGTTGCGCATTTCGACAAGGTCGATTGGCGCATCCTGCCCGATGCCGCCACCGCCTCCGCCGCGCTGCAGAAGGGCGAGGTGGATTGGCTGGAACGCCCGCTGCTGGATCTTCTGCCCGTTCTCCGCCGCGCCCCCGGCGTGCGCGTGGAGCCGCTGGACCCGCTCGGCTTCTACGGCATGATCTACTTCAACCAGGCCGCGCCCCCCTTCGACAACCCCAAGCTGCGCGCCGCCCTGCTGCCCGCCGTGCAGCAGATGGATTTCATGCAGGCCATCGTCGGCGACGAAGCCAGCCTCTCGCGCACCGGCGTCGGCATGTTCACCCCGGGCTCGCCCTATGCCAGCACCGCGGGGCTGGACGCGATCACGTCGCCGCGCAGCCTCGACCGCGCCCGCCAGCTCATCAAGGACAGCGGCTACAAGGGCGAAAAGATCGTCCAGCTCGTCCCCGCCGAACTCCCGGCGCCCAACGCCATGGGCGAGGTGGCGCGCGAGATGTTCAAGGCGTTGGGCCTGAACCTCGACTACCAGACCATGGACTGGGGCACGATGATCGGCCGCATCCAGTCCAAGGACGCCAATGTGGTGAAGGGCTGGAACGTCTACTGCATCGCTTGGGCTGGGCTCTGGCCCTCCAACCCCGGCAGCCATATCCCGATCTACGGCTCCAACCCCAACCCGACCATGGAAGCCCTGCGCGACGCTTGGTTCGATGCCCCGGACCTCGCCGCCCAGCAGAAGGTCACCGCCGACATGCAGATGTTCGGCTTCCAGGACCCGCCCTACATCCCGGTCGGCCAGTATTTCATCCCGCAGGCCTACCGCACGGGGCTCACCGGCTTCGTGAAGGCGGCCAACACCCTGCTATGGGGGGTCAGGAAGGGCTGAGCCCACACATCCACCAGGATTTTCTCGCTTGCACCCACCCTCTCGTAGGGTGGGTCGCGAAGCGGACCCACCAACTCTCGACCCCCGCAAATGGCGCGTGCTAACAATTCTCACATAAAAGCAAAAAAATCCTTTCCCACAGGTGTTGTCTGTGCTCCACTAACCGGTGATGACCCCTTCACCCACCGCACCGAGCGAAGCCGATGCACCGCGCCCCTGGGCGCGGGCGATTCTGCACGCCCAGATTCCGGTGGCCCTGAAGCTCCTGCTGCTGGCCCTGCTCGCCGCCCTCTCGAAGGCGCAAGCCCCCCGCCAGCTGCTGCGCGTCCCGCGCCAGGACTGGCTCATCGCCATCCACACCAATCCCAACGACGAGCCGGATCTCGACATCGACTGGTACGAACTCCGCCGCCGCCGCCGCGCCCGCGCCGAGATCGGCTGGCTCCTGCGTGGCACCCGCAACCGCGGCATGACCCTGTCCGGCCACCGCATGTCCGGACTCCGCCCGGAACGCCTGGCCCGCGCGCCGCCATGGCGCGACCACGCCCGAAATCACCCCGAATCCGTCGCCAAAACACCGCCTCGCGCGGCGCTGACTCATGCCCGAAGCAAGAGATGTCTGCTTCGGAAAGGAACCGCGTGCGTCCCTAATTGACCCGCCGCGCCGCCGGCACCTCGGCCTCCCGCTCCACCAGCGTCAGCCGCGGCGGCCCCGCCGGCACCGGCGCCACCATGCCCACGCCATCGGCCGGAACCGCCTTGGGCTTCGCCTGGGGCAGGGCGGTGCGCATCAGCGCGGCCAGGAACGACCGGCCCCATAGCGCCGGCGTCCGGTCCTCGATCGCCTGCCACAGCCGCTCCCAGCGCTGCTGCCGTTCCGCCAGATCCATTCTCAGCGCCGTATCCAGCGCATCGGCCATGGCATCGGGGTCGTGCGGGTTCACCAGCAGCGCATCCGGCAATTGCCGCGCGGCACCGGCGAAGCGGGACAGGATCAGCACGCCGGGGTCTTCCGGGTTCTGCGCCGCCACGTATTCCTTGGCCACCAGGTTCATCCCGTCGCGCAGCGGCGTCACCAGCCCGACGCGGGCGAGGCGCATGAACCCGGCCACCGTGCTGCGGTCGGTATTGCGCGAGACGATGCGCAAAGGCTGCCAGTCGGCCTCGCCCAGATCGGCGTTGATCGCCCCGGCCTCGGCATCCAGCGCCGCGCGCAGCGCCTGGTAGCTGGCCACGTCCTTGCGGCTTTCGGCGGCGATCTGCAGCATCACCACCTGGCGGCGCCACTCCTCGTGCCGCTCCAGCAGCACCCGCAGCCCGCCGAGGCGTTGCATCAGCCCCTTGGTCGGGTCCAGCCGGTCGATCCCCAGGATCAGCTTCTGCCCATCCAGGCTGCGCCGCAGCCGCTCGCCGGGCGCCGAATACGCCATGCGCGCCGCGGTGCGGGCAAAGGCCTGCGCCTCGATCTCCACCGGGAACACGCCCAGCTTCACCCGGCGCCCGTCGAAGATCAGCGCATTGCTCGGCAGCCGCTGTGCGCCGGCCAGCTGCACCGCCGCGGCGGCGAAGTTGGCGAGGTCATTGTCGGTCTGGAACCCGAGCAGATCGGCCGCCAGCAGGTCGCGCACCAGGGCGGCCACCTCGGGGGCGGCGGCCAGCACGTCGGGGGCGGCAAACGGGATGTGCAGGAAGAACCCGATCGGGCATTTCACGCCGCGCGCCCGCAGGCAGGCGGCCAGCGGCATCAGGTGGTAGTCGTGGATCCAGATCGCATCGGTCGGCCGCAGCAGCGGCTGCAGGCTGGCCGCCATCCGCACATTCACCTCGCGGTACACCCGCGCATCGCGCCGGTCGAACTTCATCAGCTCCGGCATGGTGTGAAGCAGCGGCCACAACACCCCGTTGCTGAAGTTGTTGTAGTAGCGGTCGTGCTCCTCCTGGGTCAGGTCGATGGTGGCGTAGTCCACGCCATGGGCGCTCTCCACCTTGCCCAGCGCCGCCGTCGGCCCCCCGGCGATGGTGCCGCTCCAGCCGAACCACAGCCCGCCGCGCTTTTCCATCAGCCCGTCGAGCGCCACCGCAAGCCCGCCCGCGCGCGCGCCGGCCGAAGGCAGCGGGACCCGGTTCGACACCACCACCAGGCGATTCATGCAGGCTCTCCCACGCGGCGCTTGCCGCCGTCCGCCGCGAACCTGCACCCGAGACATGGCGAGATAACGGCAAAGTGAGCGCGTAATGAAAAAACCTTCCGGCGTCACCCCCCCATTTTCCCCTCTGGTCAGCCGCGCCCGGGAATGGAATGCTCCGCGCCATGGACAAGAAACTCGCTGAGACACTGACCGGGTGGCGCCGGCACCTTCACGCGAACCCCGAGCTGTCGCTCAATGAACGCAATACATCAGCGTTCGTGTGTGAGCGGTTGAAAGAGCTTGGAATTCCCTTCGTTGCCGGCGTCGGCGGCCATGGCATCGTGGCCACCATCACCCGCGGCAACTCCAACCGCAGCGTTGGCCTGCGCGCCGACATGGATGCGCTGCCGATCACCGAAACCACCGGCCTGCCCTACGCCTCCAACACCCCCGGCGTGATGCATGCCTGCGGGCATGACGGGCACACCACCTCGCTGCTCGGCGCCGGCGCGCTGCTGATGCAGGACACCAACTGGGCCGGCACCGTGCATCTCGTGTTCCAGCCCGCCGAGGAAGGCGGTGGTGGCGCCATGAACATGATCAAGGACGGGCTGTTCAGCCGCTTCCCGATGGAGTCGATCTACGGCTACCACAACTGGCCCGGCCTCGAAGCCGGCACCGTCATGGTGCATGAGGGCCCGTGCATGGCCGGCGGTGGTCGCATCGAGATCACCATGGATGGCCTGGCCGGCCACGCCGCCCTGCCGCACCTCACGCGCGACCCGATGGTGGCCGCCGGCCATGTTCTGGTCGCGCTGCAATCCATCGTCGCCCGCAACGTCGATCCGCTCGACACCGCCGTGGTCACCATCGGCACCATCGAGGGCGGCAAGGCCGCCAACCAGATCCCGTCCAAGGTGACGATGCGCGGCACCCAGCGCTTCTACCGCGATGAGGTGCGCGACCTGCTGACCGAATCGATCAACCGCGTCGCCCACGGCATCGCCACCACCTTCGGCATGAAGGCGCAGGTCGATGTCAGCGTCGGCATCGGCCCCACCGTGAACCACAAGCCCAATGCCGGGCTGGCCGTGGAAGCCTGCGGCGAGTTCGGCATCCCCGTGCGCACGGACATGCAGCCGGCCATGACCGGGGAGGATTTCTCCTGGTTCCTGCGCGAACGTCCCGGCGCCTTCGTCTGGATCGGCAACGGCCCCAGCGAACCCGGCAAGGATCTGCACAACGACGCCTACAACTTCAACGACGAGATCCTGCCCAACGCCTCCGGCTTCCTCGCCGGCGTCGCCCGCCGCGCCCTTCGCGGCTGATGCCAACCCGGCGCCAGCTTCTCCGGCTGGCGCCGGCCCTCTTCATCCCCGCGGTGAACGCCCAACCCGTCTCCGCGGCGGACGAAGCCGCCATCCGTCGCACCATCGAGGCGCAGATCGAAGCCTTCCGCCGCAACGACGACGCGGCGGCGTTTTCGCATGCCAGTCCGATGATCCAGGGCATGTTCGGCACCGCGGCCAACTTCATGGCCATGGTCCGCACCCTCTATGCCCCGGTCCATCGCCCACGTGCGGTGGACTTCACCGACCTCGTCGAGGAGGGTGGACGGCTGATCCAGAAGGTTGAGCTGATCGGCCCGGATGGCGCGCCGGCCCTGGCGCTCTACACGATGGTCCGCGGCCCCGAAGGCTGGCTCATCGATGGCTGCATGCTGACGGCCAGCGAGAGGCCCGCCGCCTGAAGCCCGGCCACCGCCAATAGGGCAGGGGTCACCGCCTGCGGCTGTTCGGCCACCACCGTCGCAGCCCTGCGCCGCCATTCCGCCACCGCCGCCTGCCGCGTTCCCGCCAGCGGCACGCGCACCGGCGCATCGGCCAGCCCGGCGGGTGCGCGCCAGGCCAGATAGTCCGTCCATGTCTCGCGCCGCCACAGCGTGGGTGATTCCGGCACCGCGCTGTCACGCTGGAATGCGATCTGCTGCCTGTCCCCGCCGGACATCAGCCGCGTACCCATCCGGGCCCCGCCGGCCCGCCACCCCAGCGGCTCCAACCCGAGCAGCGCCACCGTGCCGTCCACCGCCAATGCCAGCGCGCCCCATTCCACCGCGGCCGCGCCTTCCTCCTGCCGGAAAGAGACCACCGCCAGCATCTCGCCCCCACATCCCACCGGCGCCAGCATCCGTGCGCCCAGGGCCGGCAGCAGCAACGCCCGGCGAACCCCGGGGCCGGTGAGGGCCAGCTGGTCCTCGCCCGCGCGCTCCAGCCGCATCCCGGTTCCCGCCGCGCGCGCCCATCCCGCCAGCGGCAGCAGCGGCGCGGCAAGCAACAGGGATCGGCGGGCGAGGGGCATGCCGCCAGCATCCGCCAAGGCGGTTAACGGAACGCTGCGGCCGCGTGCGCAACGCCCCATGCGTTTTTTCATCATCAGACTTGCAATCGGAATGGCGCCTCCCATTTTGGATCGACAGCGCTGCGATCGGGCTGGAACAGGCGAAGAACAAATCGGTATGGATGTGCCAAATTGCCCATTCCCGCCGAACAGTTTCGTCCTCCACCGTGGAATGGTGCGGCAATGCAGGGGAAATGAAGTGCTGATGAAACTATTGTCACGTCGGATTGGGCTTCTTGCGGCTGGCCTCGGCCTTGCCGGCCTGTTGTTGGGTAGCAACCCCGCCTCCGCGCAAAGTGCGTGGAAACTCGGGTCCGCCGCCCAGCCCGGGTCGCCGCTGATCCTGTTCGGCGAGCACTTCATCTCCACCATCAACAAAACCAGCGGTGGCGCCATCGTTGCCGAGCACCAGTTCGTCGCCAGCGAGCAGGAGAATATCAACCAGGTGATCCGTGGCCGCCTCCAGGCCGCCCAGATTTCCTATGCCGGCAGCGCCGCCGTGGTGCCGGAACTTGCTGTCTTCACCGTTCCCTATCTCTGGGCCTCGGAAGCCGAGCGCGCCTGGGTGATGGAGAAACATGGCGAGGCGATTGCCGCCCGCTTCTACGCCGAGAAGGGCGTGGTGATGATCGGTGGCTACGACATTCGCTACGTCGGCGTGGTCTGCAAGATGGATTGCCGCAAGCCCGCCTCGCTGAAGGGCATCAAGGCCCGCGTCTCGCCGGCACCCTCCTCGCGCGTGTTCTGGCGCCAGGTTGGCGCGGCCGGGGCGCAGATGTCGCTGGCGGATCTGTTCCCGGCCCTGCAGCAGGGCGTGGTGGAGGCCGCCGACCTGCCCTTCGTCTACTACGTCACCACCCCCGCGGCGCAGAGCAATCCGGTCTATGTCGACACGATGCACCTGCACCACCACGGCTCGTTCATCGTGAACAAGGCGGCGTTCGACCGCCTCACGCCCGCCGTGCAGGCCGCCCTGCGCGCCGCCCCGCTGCCGCTGCAGAAAACCGCGGAGATGAACATCGCCGCCGAGGCCGAGCTGCGCGCCAAGTTCCGCGCCAATGGCGGCACCTTCCACGAAGTGTCCGATGCCGATCGCGAGGAATGGCGCAAGCTGATCGTCCCCGCCCAGCTGGACGTGGTGAAGGAGATCGGCGGCCGCGCCCAGGAGGTTTGGGACGCGCTGCAGAAGGGCAAGGCCGAATACGCCGCCCAGCGCCGCTGATCCATCCCGCCAGGCCCCCGGGTGCTCCCCGGGGGCCTTCCCGTTCCAGCCGGCATCGCGCCGATAGCCTGAGCATGCCTGGGGCCTGATCCCCGATGCCGGGCGGCGATGCCGCGCCATGCGGAGTTGCCATGATCCCGAGATTCCTCAACGGCCTCTATTGGGCCGAAGCCATCCTCGCCGTCACCGCCTTTTCCGGGGTCGCCCTGGCGCTTACCGCCGACGTGGTGGGCCGCGAACTGTTCGGCAACGGCATCTACGGCGCCCAGAAATTCGCCGTCTATTGCACCGCCGTGGCCGGCATGACCGGCTTTGCCCTGGTGGTTGCTAAGGGCGGCCACCTGCGGCCGAAATTCTTCGACCGTATCGTGCCGGCGCAGTACGAGGCGCAGGCCAACCGGATCGCGGACCTGGCCGCGGCCGCCATCTGCATCTTCCTTGGCATCTACGCGCTGCAGTTCGTCTATAGCTCCTACCAGCTGCAGGAGCGCGGGCTCGGCCTCAACGTCCTCGTCTGGCCGATCCAGTCGATCATCCCCTACGTCCTGTTGTCGTCCGCGCTGCGCTACACCCTCTTCGCGCTGTCGCCCGCGAACCGCCCGGCTGAGGAGGGGTTCGATCCATGACAACCGTTCTCTTCATCGGCCTCATCGCGCTGCTGCTGGCGCTGCGGCAGAACATCATCCTGCTGCTGGCGCTGTGCGCGGCATATGTGCACGTTTATTACGCCTCCAACAGCAGCATTGAGTTCCTGATCCAGGACATCTGGTTCGCCATCGACCGCGAGGTTCTGCTGTCGATCCCGATGTTCATCCTCGCCGGCGCGGTGATGACGCGCGGCAGCATCGCCGTGCGCCTGATCAAGGTGATGACGGTGCTGACCTCGCCGATCCCGGGCGGCCTCGCCGTTGCCGCCGTGCTCTCCTGCGCGGCCTTCGCTGCGATTTCCGGCTCCTCCATCGTGACGATGCTGGCGATCGGCTCGGTGATGTATCCCGCCCTCATTGCGGGCGGCTACTCGCGCAGCTTCGCCGTTGGCGTGATCTGCTCCGGCGGCACGTTGGGCATCATCATCCCGCCCTCCATCCCCATGATCCTGTTCGGCATCATGACGGAGGTGTCGGTCTCCAAGATGTTCATGGGCGGTATCGGGCCGGGCCTGCTGCTGACGCTGTTCTTCGTGATCTACTCCTACTGGCTGCATCGCCGCATGCCCAGCAGCCCGTGGCGCCTGGCCGAGATTGGCAGCGCGCTCTGGCAAGGCGGCTTTGCGCTGATGATGCCGGTGATCCTGCTCGGCGGCATCTACTCCGGCATCTTCACCGCCACGGAATCGGCGGTGGTGGCACTGGTCTATTCGCTGCTGGTGGAGCTGTTCATCCACCGGGAGATGAAGGCGAAGGACTATTTCGCCACCGGGCTGGAAACCGCGAAGCTGCTCGGCACGCTGCTGCCGCTGATCGCCATCGCCGGCAGCCTGAACACGATCCTGGACTACGAGGGCGTGCCAAAGGCCCTGGTGGCCGCCGTGACCAGCAATGTCAGCGATCCCTTCGTGCTGCTGGTCGGCATGAATATCCTGCTGCTGGTCGTCGGCTGCATCATGGATATCGGCTCGGCGATCCTGGTGCTGGCACCGTTGCTCACGCCCATCGCCGCCTCGATCGGCATGGACAAGGTGCATTTCGGGGTGATGATGATCGCCAACCTGGAGATCGGCTACCTCACCCCACCGGTGGGCCTCAACCTGTTCGTCGCCATGGCGGCGTTCAAGGAGCCGTTCACCATGATCGTGCGGGCGGTGGTGCCGTTCATCATCATCATGCTGTTCTGGCTGGTGATCGTGGCGGCCTGGCCAGGGCTGACGCTGTTCTTCGTGAAATGAGGCAGCGAGCGGGATGAGACCTTTCCCCTCCGGGTTCCGGCCCGGAGGGGAAAGACATTTTCTAGCCGAAGCGGCCCATCGTCTTCAGCTTCGTTCCCTTCGCAGCACCTTCCAGAGCGTACCAGCCGGACATTGACGGGATTTCCACCTCGCCCTCCGGCCCCGCGAAGCGCAGCCCGCGCCCCAGCCCGAGGGCGAAGCGCCGGCCCGGCTTCGGGTTCAGCGCCGTGGTGACCGGGCCCAGCCCGTATTCCACGTGATGCGAGATGTCGTAGTGGTGCGCCGCACCCACGGCGCGCAGGTTCAGCCAGCAATGCCCGGTGGGGTAGTCCGGCTTTTCCGCGTAGACGAAGCCGCCGATCACATACACCGCCTCGATGCCCATCGTGCGCAGCGCGGCCACCGCCAGCGTGTGCATGTCCACGCAGGTGCCGGTGGCGAGGTCGCAGCCCAGGGCCGGCATCGCATCGAGGTCGTCGCCCAGGTAGATCGGGCGCTTGCCATACTGGAACCGGTCCGCCACCCATTGCGCCAGCGCCGGCACGCGTTGCGATGGCGGCCCGGGCGGCACGCCTTCCGCCACCTCGGCTGCCAGGGCCGGGGAGGCGATGTCGAACCGCGTTCCGGCGGGATGGAACGCCCAGGCCGGCCAGTCGCCGCCCTCGGCCGCGAAGCGGTAGCGGATGCGCGGGGTGGCGCCTGCCTCCAGCCGGCACAGCCAGGCCATCTGGCCGCTGTTGGTCGCGCGGATCATCGCGATGGGCGCCACGCCCTCGAACTCGGTGGCCAGCACGTGCTGGTCTGGCGTGTCGGGCGCCACCGGGGCGATGTAGGTGCCGGCTTGAGCCACCGGGGCATCCAGGGTCAGGTCGAAATGCATGGCGTCCTCCTGCCGGCATCGGGGGGCAAGGGCAGGGCGGGCGCAAGCCCCGCGGCGAAAGTTTCATCGGCCTGTCATGGCCGGGGCATTGGTTGCGACCGCCCGCCCCCCGTCGCACACTCCTGCCAACAGGAGGGTCCCGCCATGCCAGCCGACCTCGCAGCTGATCTTGCCGCCCTTGAAGCGGCCGATGCCCGGGCCAGCGCGCACCACGAATTCATCCCGCGCATCGCCTGGCCCGAGGGCGTGCGCATGGCGGTGAACGTGACGCTGGATTTCGACGCGATGCTGCTGCGCCGCCTGATGAACGAGCCGCCCAGCCAGCTCGGCAAGGGCGAGTTCGGCGGCCGCGTGGGCATCTGGCGCATGATCGCGCTGTTCGACAGCCTGGGCATCAAGGGCACCGTGTTCACGCCGGGGCGCATTGTGGAACTGTATCCGGAGGCGCTGCGCCATGCCCACGCCCAGGGGCACGAGATCGCGGACCATATGTGGGAACACCACGTTCCCAAGGATCCCGAACTGGAGCGGGATCACCTGCGAAAGGCAATCGCCGCCATCGAGGGCATCACCGGCAAGCGCCCGGTTGGCACCCGGTCCTGGCACACGCAGAAGCTGCTGCAGGAAGAGGGCATCCTCTACAACTCGCACGGCCACGCCCACCATCTGCCGCACTACCATCGCGATGCCGGGACCGGGCAGGCGCTGCTGAACATCCCGTTCCACTACGTGATCGACGACGCGATGTTCTACAGCTTCGCCTGGCTCGGCAGCGCCAACCCCGCCCAGCGCATCTCGGATTCCGATCGCGTGGCGGACATGTGGTGGGACGCGTTCTGGCAGCAGTATCAGCAGGGCGGCTACCTCAACATCGTCATGCACCCCTTCGTCTCCGGCCGTGCCCTGCGCGTGGCGATGATGGAAAAGCTGCTGCGCCGCATGCAGGCCATGCCCGGTGTCTGGTTCCCCACCATGGAGGAGCTCGCCCGCCACGTGATCGCCACCCACCCGGCCAAGGGAGCCTGAGCCGATGCCGTGGAAACAGGGCTACACCGTCTCCGACGAGATCGGCCTGCGCGACGATGAACTCGCCTGGCCCGGCGGGAATCGCTGCGCCGTGCAGGTGGTGATCGACCTCAACGTGGCCTCGGGGGCCGAGGGGATCACGCCCAGGGATCTGCAATCCGATCCCGCCGTGTTTGCCGCCACGGAGGGGCTGGCCCAGCTGCGCGCGGTGCTGAACAAGCACGCCATCCGCGCCACCGTCTCCGCCCCTGCCGTGCTGGCCAGGCTGCGCCCGGCCACGATCAGGGCCCTGGTGGCGGATGGCCACGAGATCGCCGCCGGCGGGTTCAAGGGCGAGGATGTAAGCGCCCTGTCGCGCGAGGCGGAAGCCGCCCGCCTCGCCACCACCACGGAATGGGTGGCCGAAGCCGCCGGCACCCGCCCGCTGGGCTGGTTCGGCCTGCCGCGCCAGAGCGACGCCTTCGCGGGCGGCACCGTCAGCGCGCACACGATCGACCTGCTGATCGACGGCGGCTATCGCTACTTCGGCAATGGGCTGGCGGATGACATTCCGTATTACTGGGTCAGCGAATTCGCCACCCGCCGTGCGCTGCTGACACTGCCGTACTACTACCATTTCGACGACCAGTGGTTCTGCATGTTCCCCGGCAAGGGTACCGGCATGGAGAACCCGGATTTCCTCGCCCGCAACTGGCGCGCGGAGTTCGCGGCGCAGTATGGGCGCGGCCGGCACTTCCACATGGTGATCCACCCGCAGCATTGCGGCTGGGCCAACCGGGCGCAGATGCTCGATGAGTTCCTGACGCATCTGCGCCACCACCCGGGCCTGTGGGTCGCCACCGGCACGGAGATCGCGGAGCATTGGGCGAAGGCGCATCCGGCGGAGACGCATCTGCGCCTCGCCCCCAGTGTCTGGAAGGACTATCCCGGCAGCCTCAGCTGAGGCGCCACCACGGCCTGGTCCGGTCCCTCACCGGGCCGGGCCGTGTCTCCGGCATCGCCAGCGCCACCACCAGAACCGCGACCAGCCCCGCCGCGGACAATGTCCAGAACGCTGCCTTCACCCCGAAGCCGGTGGCGATCAGCCCGGCCACTGTGGTGGACAGTGCCGCCCCCAGCGTGCCGGCCAGCCCGAGTGCCCCCAGGCTCAGCGTGTAGCGCCCGCTCTCGCGCGTCAGGTCCGCGGCGACCAGCGGGAGCATCACGCCGAACACCGCTGCCGCCACCCCCTCCAGCAACTGCACCGGCACCAGCAGGTAGGGGTCGTCCACCACCGCAAACAGGGCGGCGCGCAGGGGCAGGGAGGCGTAGCCCACCACCAGCAGGGGCCGCCGGCCGATCCGTTCCGCCAGCCGCCCCACCCAGGGCGAGGCGATCGCCACCAGCACCTGCGGGATGATCACGAAGGCCGCGATCAGCGCGCCCGCGCGCATGCCGGCACGCCGGGTGATCTCTGCGGCCGCCACCGCCAGAAGTGCCGCCGAGGAGAAATGGAACAGCGTGACGCAGGCGGCGAACACCTGCATCCGCTTGTCCGCCAGCAGCGCCCGCACCGAGCCCTGCGTCTCGATCGCATCCGTGGGTGCCGCCGCGACCCGCCGGCGCAGCGGCCTTGGGTGCAGCGACCACAGGGAGATCAGGGCCGGGATGGCCAGCAGCGCCGCCAGCACGAACACCGCCTGTTCCGACACGGCCGAGGCCGCCAGCCCCATCAGCGCCGCCCCCGCGCCGCCGCCGATCGAGGCGTATTGCACGTTGCGGCCCAGCCGTTCGCCCAGCTCGCGCCGCCCCACCATCGCCACCGTGACCGCCGCGATGCCCGGCGCGATGATGCCGCCGGCCAGCGCATGCACCACCAGCGCGAGCAGCACCGGCAGCTGCATCGGCAGCGCCGCGATCGCCAGCGCCGCGCCGGCCGCGCCCAGGATCGCGATGCCCAGCACCAGCCGCCGGCGCCGCGTGACATCCACGAACGCCCCGCCCGGCACCTGCGCCAGCATGGAGGTGACGGTCTCCGCCGTCAGCACCAGGCCGATCTGCGCCTGGGTCCAGCCCTGGCCCGCGAGATAGGCCGGCACGAAGGCGCCGAAGGCGGTGCGCATGCCGGCCACGAAGGCGTTCAGCCCATCCAGCCCCCGCTTGCCGGGCGCGGCATGGGGCGCGACCTGCGGCCTGTCGTTCCGGCGGGCGCCGCGCCGCAGCCTCACTTCGGGCGGGTGGGGTCGAAGATGGTGGAAAGGTCCTCACGCCGGAACTCGGGCGCCCCGATCACCACGTCGGGCGCCACGTCGATCGAAAGCCGCACGAACTCGGCGCCCGGCTTCCAGCGCAGCAGGGTCCATGCCAGGGCCACGCGGCGGGAGCCGATGCCCATGAACCCGCCCACATCCACCACGGCGGCCACCGGCTGGCCCGTGGCATCGGCGATGATGTCCACCACGCGGCCCAGCTCCTCGCCCGCCGGCCCGAACAGCCGCTTGCCCATCAACGGCACCAGCCTTCCGGCCTGGCTTTGCGCCTGGGTCGGGCCCGCCAGCAGCAGCAGCGCGGCGAGCCCGCGTCGCGTCATGTCAGGCACGCCGCGTTCAGCAGCCCCAGCCCCACCGCGGCACAGGCCAGCAGCGTGCCCTCGGCCATGTCCCCGGCCTCCACCCCGCCTGCTTCATGCCGGCGCAGGAAGCGCACCGCGGCGTAGCTGGCCAGCTGCACCAGCAGCGCGATCGCCGCCCACAGCACCATGTCCGACAGCGAGTGGGAGCGTGCGATGGCCATCGCCAGCGGGATGCAGAACCCCAGCACCGCGCCGCCGAGCGCCACCGCCGCCGCGGTGTTGCCGGCGCGGATCATCTCCCAGTCCCGTATCGGGGTGACCAGGGTGTAGAGCGCCAGGAACGCCGCCAGCAGCAGCACGGCGGACCCGAAATAGGTGATGAAGGCCAGCAGGCTGCTCAGCATATGCTCTCCATGTCAGCCGGGGCTGAAATAATGCGGCACGAAGCGGCTCGTGTCGCGCGTGATCGGCGTGTCGTCCTCGCGGATGCCCAGGCCGACGGCCCGGCCCGCCACCAGCCAGCTGCCCAATACCGGATATCGCCCATCGAAGCACGGCAGCTCGGCCCAGGCCTGGTGCACGTAGCCCTCCGCGCCATAGGGGCCGGCGGTGGCATGGCCGGGCGCGGTTACGTTCGCGCCCTCGCGCCCCCAGAGCGGCTTGCGGATCTCCGGCCCGCCGGTGCGGCCGGGTGCGTGGAAGGCGGGCAGCAGGTTGGGGTGATCGGGGAACAGCTCCCACAACAGCGCCAGGATTCCCTTGCCGGAGAGCACCATGCGCCAGGCCGGCTCGATCCAGCGTGTCGGCGCTGTGGCCATATGGGCGCCGAACGCATCGCGCAGCAGGAACTCCCACGGGTAGAGCTTGAAGCAGTGGGCGATCGGCGCACCATCCAGGTCCAGGAAGCGCCGCCCGTCCCAGCCGATCTCGTCCACATGCAGGAAGGGCGCGGCCAGCCCCGCCTGCAGCGCGGTGTCGCGCAGGTAGTCCACCGTGCCGCGATCCTCCTCGCTGCCGCGCTGGCAGGTGAAATGGATGCCGCCGGGCAGCGGCAGGGCCAGCCAGGCGGAGATCAGGGCCTCGTGCAGGCTGTTGAACTGGTCTGCCCCTGGCCGGGTGGATTGCAGCCAATCCCATTGCACCACCGCGGCCTCGAACAGCGCGGTTGGCGTATCGGCGTTGTATTCCAGCAGTTGCGGCGCCCCGCTGCCGTCCCAGCGCAAATCCATGCGGCCATAGAGGCTCGGCTCCTGCGCCTCCCAGCTGCGCACGACGATCGGCCAGACGGTATCCGGGATGCCCAGCGCGGCGGGGGCGCCCCGGCGCACGGCATGCTCCACCGCCGCCAGGCACAGCCGTTCCAGTTCCATCGTCGCGTCGTCCAGCGCGTCGATCTCCGCGGCGCTGAACGACCAGCAGGCGGTTTCGTCCCAGTAGGGCTGGCCGGCAATCTCGGCGAAGTCGAAGCCGATCGCCGCGAAGCGTGCCTGCCGATCGGGGCGTGGAGCCATGGTGTGCCGCCGCACCTCAGCCGCCGCTGCTGCTGGCGTGCGCCGCCCCGGTGGCCCCGAACCCGCCGCGCGCCACGCTGGCCGATGCGGTGCTGGTGGTGCCGTCCACACCGGTGCTGCGGGAGACGCTTCTGCCTGATGAGCTGTACGAGGTGGAGGTGCCGGTCGCGCAGCTGCTGCCCTGCTGCGCCGGTGGCTCACAATCCCGCTGCCGCAATAGCGGCACGGCGGCGGCGGTGACCAATCCGCCCCCCATCAGCACGAGCAGAACCTGCGCCGATCGCCGCATGGGATGAAGCCTAGGCCGAAACCAGGCCGCCGCGGAAGGGGCGCGCGGGTTGGCGAGGCAGGCGGCGCATCAGCCCCCGACGAGCGCCAGCTCCTCGCGCACCGGCGCCAGCTGCACCGGCACGAAGGGCCGGGTGGGCTCGTCGATCAGGTAGCCGGTGCCCCACACCGTGCGCACCAGGGTCGAAAGCCCCTCGGTCGCCAGGCGCTTGCGCAGCCGGTGCATCAGCACGTTGAGCGACTTCACGTCCGGCTCCTCGAACTCGCCATACAGCAGGTCCATCAGCGCAGACTTGCTCACCACCGTGCCCTTGCGCAGCGTCAGAAGCTCCAAGACCTTGTATTCGCTGGGAGAAAGATGCATGTCGCGGCCGAAGGCGGTGGCCGCCCGGCTGTCCATGTGCAGTTCCAGCGGGCCCACCGCGAGCACGGAGCGGGTGAAGCCGCGGGCCCGTCGCACCACCGCGCGCAGCCGGGCGCACAGCTCGCCGGTGTCGCAGGGGATGTCGATCACGTCGTCGGCGCCCGCATCCAGCATGCGGGCACGGCCGCGCCCTTCGAGCTGGCGGGCCAGGGCCACGGCGGGCAACTGGCAGCCGGCACTGCGCAGGCGGCGGATGAAATCCACCCCGGGCCCGCCGGCCTGGCCCGCGCCGAACATGATCACATCGTAGTGATAATGCCGCGCCATCTGCGCCACGTCGTCGTGGCTTTCGGCCCGGTCCAGCGAGAACGAATCGCCACCCAGGATCACGGCGATATCGCCGGCCAGGAAGCCTTCGAGGGGGGCGAGGAGGATGCGCATTCTGGGCCTGCTCCGTTGCTGCTCTCGGCATCCCGGTCCGGCCGTTTTTGGCCGGTGGCCCGGGGGGCCGTGCGCGGGCAGGAAAGGCCAGCGCATTCCGGGATACGCAATCGCGATGCCAGCATTCTGAAAGCATCTGCGCGACAAACGGATGACGAAACGTGTCGACTCGTGGCAGCACAGCAAATGTCACGGTAAATCACCGTGAATATTGATGATCGCCGCAACGGTCATTGCAGATTGCAAGGCGAATTGCCTTGCCGCCCGCCGCATCCTGCAACTGGCGTCAGCGCGCGTGAACGCGCCGCTTCAGCCGGCCAGCTCCAGCGCGGCCCGGGCCAGCACCCGCACCCCGGCGGCGTAGTCGGCCTGTTCCAGGGCCTCGTGCGGGTTGTGGCTGCCGTTCTGGTTGCGCACCAGCACCATCGCGGCCGGGATGCCGGCCTGGGCGAACATGCCGGCATCGTGGCCCACCGTCGGCATGCGGTGGCGGCCGAGGCCCAGCGCGCCGGCCGCCTCATCCAGCCGGTTCACCAGCGCGGGATCGAGCGGCGTGGGCTGGGAGCCGGTGTCGGCGCCCAGTTCGAAGCGCACGCCGCGCTCCGCCTCGATCTCCCGCGCCCGCGCGGCGGCATACTCGCCGGACTGGCGCAGCACATCGGGGTTGGTGGCACCGAGATTGAGGGTAAAGGCCACCTCGCCGGGCACCTTGGTCATCGCATGCTGGTCCGCCCGCGTGGAGACGATGCCCACGGTGCAGACGAAATTGTCGTCGCCCAGCGCCATGCGCCCGGTCCAGAACGCATCCATCGCCATCACCAGCTCGCTCACCGCCACCACGGCATCGCGGCGGAAATCGCGCGGCACCGCGGCGGAATGGGCCCATTCGCCGAAGCACCTGGCCTGGGCGTGGCGGATATTGCCGCGGATCGCGGTGGCGATGCCGATCGGCACGTCGCGCCCGATCAGCAGCGGCCCCTGCTCGATATGCAGTTCCAGCCAGCAGGCGAGGTTGTCGGGCGAGAGCGACGGGCCGCGCTGCCCGCGAAAGCCAAGCTCGGCCATATGGTCGGCCAGGGTGCGCCCGGTATCGCCGCGCACCAGCTGCCCCATGGTGGCGTGCGGCACCAGGCCGAGCGCCATGCGGCTGCCGAGATAGGCGGTGCCGTACCAGGGGCTCTCCTCCCCGCGCAGCCCCACCAGCCGCAGCGCCCGGGTCGGCGCCATGCCGCAGCGCTTCGCCGCCAGCAGCACCGCGAGCCCGGCCATCACGCCGGCCAGCCCATCGTAGTTGCCGCCATCCGGCACGCTGTCGAAATGCGAGCCGAGCCCCACCGCCGGCGCGCTGAGATCGGCCCCCGGCAGGATCGCATGCAGGTTGCCGAACCCGTCGAACTCCGGCGCGAAGCCGGCCTCGCGCAGCACCGCCGCCGTGGCCTCCGCCGCGCGCTGCTCGGCCGCGTCGTAGGGCGCGCGGGTGATGCCCAGCGTGCCCTTCGTGTCGGCACCGATGCGCGTCATCAGCGCCCAGCTCTCCGCGGTCGCCTTCTCCAGCGCCGCCTCGAACCCGCGCATCAGCGCGCGCGCCCGAGCACGAGGGTCTTGGTGCGGTCGGTCGTGACCACCAGCCCGTCCGCCGCCACGCGGATCACCGCGAACCACGGCTTGCCCGGCGCGCGCAGCGGCGTATCGGCCGGCATCGCCATCAGCAGGTCGGGCTCGATCCAGGACAGCGCCAGCCGCAACGCGCCGTAGTCGGAACGGAGGGTGAGCGTGCCGCCATCCGCAGAGACCACGGCATCCAGCCCCAGCGTAGCATTCGCATAGGCCCCGGCCAGCGCCGTGCTGCTGCCGGCCCCCGGCCGCACCCGGCGATAGCTGCGCGGCGCGCCGCACCAGCGGGCCGGGATCACGTCCCCTTTGGGAAGCCCGAAGCTGAGATGCACCACCGCGCGTTCTGGCGCGAACTCGCCCGGCGCCAGCTGCTCGATCGTGCCGCCGCTGCCACCCTGGCTGGTGAAGCTCGGCTGGCCGCCCTCGGCGATGATCTCGAACACATCGTCGCCATCCGCCTGCCGGTACATCCCCGCCGCCGCGGCCAGGCGGTGCAGATTGCCCTCATCCGGCACCGGGGCCAGCCGGTCGGCCAGGACCACATCGGCCATGCGCCGCGCGATCGAGAACGGCGCGATGTCGTCGCGGTTGCCCAGGATCACGACTCCAGCCGACTCGTCAGGGAATCGGACCGACTCCGAGCGCCCACCGGCCACCCCGCCGCCATGCCCCACATTGCGCAGCCCGCGATAGCGCGTGACGGTGAAGCCCAGCGCATACATGGAAAGCGACCCGTTCTCGAACCGCGTCGGCTGCTCCATCCGCGCCAGCAAATCGGCCATCTCCGCCGTCGGGTTCGCCAGGTGCGCCTGCCAGCGCAGCATGTCCTCCAGCGTGGAGCTCATGCCGCCCTCGCCGCCGAGCACGATGCCCCAGTGGGCGCGCTCCCAGTCCCCGGTCGGCCCCTTGGTGTGATGCATCGCCGCGCGCGGCAGGATCTGGCTGTCGCGGTGCTGCAGCACCGTGTCTTCCATGCCGAGCGGCCCGGTGATCCGCGCCCGCAGCAACTCGTTGAAGCTGCGGCCGGAGACTTCCTCGATGATCTCGCTCAGCAGGAAGAACCCGGTGTTGCAGTAGATCATCTGCTCGCCGGGCACGTAGTTCATCTCGGCATGCCGCGCGATGATCGCCCGCGCCGTGGCGCGCGTGGAGGGGCAGGGCAGGGTAAGCCCGCTCCAGGTCAGCATCTCCAGGAAATCGCGCAGGCCGGAGGTGTTGCTCGCCAGATGCCGCAGCGTCGGCGCATGGGGCAGCTCCGCCAGCCACGGGGCGTAGCGCCGCACCGGCGCGTTCATGTCCAGCTTGCCCTCGCGCTCCAGCATCAGCGCCAGCAGCACGGTGAACTGCTTGGTCTGGGATCCGATGCGGATCACGCTGCGCGGACCCAACGGAATGCCCTGGGCCAGGTCGGCCATGCCATAGGCGCCCTGGTGCACCACCTGCCCGCCGCGCGTGGCGGCCACGACCAGGCCGGGCGTGTCGGGTCCGGTCCAGCCCTCGAACAGTCGGTCGATCTGTGCGCTGCGTACGGCCATCGCGGCTCTCCCTCGGTCGGCGAAGGGAGCCTATTCGGTCATGGCCGGGGGCGGAAGCTACAGCGGGTAGCAGGCCACGGCGGAGAGCACGAGGCCGGTCTGCATCACCGAATGCGCCACCACCGGAAACGGCATGGACCCCACCACCTGCCGCCCACATTCCTCGGCAGTGAAGGTGAAGGTGATGGAGCCGGTGCCAACCCCCTGCATGTGGGTGCGCGCGAACGCCGCCACGGCCTCCTGCGTGCCGCATTGCGTGGGCCGCACCACGGAACAGCGCGCTGCTTCGATCGTGGCGTATTGCAGCGTGGACTTCACCCGCATCGCCAGGCCGAATTCCAGGGAGGCGAAGAGCAGCATCACCAGGGGCATCGCCACCAGAGCGAATTCCATCGCGGTGGCGCCACGCCGGGCCGCGAGCAGGCGCCGCACTGTGGGAACATGCATGGCCACTACTCCAACCGCGCGATGCCGGCGGCGGACATCGTCACCACGCCCCCCCGCCCCGGCAGCGGCAGCACGAAGCTGTAGTCGGCGCGGGCGGTCACGCGCACATACTTGCCGGCCGAGACGCCGCCGCTGCACGGGGTGCCGCAGGCCGTCTCCACAATGCCGCTGGCCTGCGGGCAGCCGCAGATCTGCGTCGGCGCCGGCGAGGCGGTGATCGCGGGGTAGTTGGAGGCGGTGGTGATGACGGTGGCGATCTTCGCCGCATCGAAGCCGTGATAGGCGGCCCAGGCGGTGCCGGCGCGCACCGCGTTGTGCACCTGCAGCTTGTGCCACGCCGAATTCCCATAGTCGTAGATGCCCATCATCATCAGCCCCAGCGCCCCGGCGGCGATGGCGAATTCGGTGGCGGCGACGGCGCGGCGGCCAAGACTGCGCATCGCCACTATTCCACGAGCCGGGAGAGGGTGCTGCCGCCGGAGCCCGGTGGGTCCGACACGCCAACGCCGGCGCAGTCGTGCTTGAGCTGGCCGGAGCCGGAGATGCTGATCGTCTTGGCAACCAGCTGGGTGCAGGGCGAACTGCCCGAGCCGCTCCAGGTGAGCGCCGAGTTGGGCACATAGATCGCGCCGGTGACATTCCAGACCGAGGAGCCCGAAACGGACATGGAGCTGGAGGCGGCGCGCTTGTCGATCCAGATCGCGATCCCGGCCGACGCGCCGGTGGGTGGCGCCTTGATATTGAAGGTCTGGCTACCGCTGGTGCTGACGCTGCCGATGCCGCTGCCGTTGGCCGAGGTGAAGATGAGGGTGACGCCGCCGGTGGCGTTCACTGTCATGGTGCCGGACATCTGGAAGCTGCCGCGGTCGAAGATGTAGATGCCGGCAGGAAAGTTCACGGTGCCGCTGCCGCTGACATCGAGGTTGCCGCAGATGACGGTGACAGTGCCGGCATTCGGAACGGTGTATGTGCCGGAGCCGGAGTAGCTCGGGTTGGTGGCGTTGCAGCCGGAGAAGCTGGGGATGACGCGCGCCGCATAGGGATCGGGGGTGGCGGGGCTGTAGTAGGTCTGCAACTCGTGCGAAGGGGTGACAGCGGCACTGCCGGTCGAGCGGATGCCGCCGCCGATGAAGATGTCATACCCCTTGATCTTCACCGTGCCGGTGA
Source organism: Acetobacteraceae bacterium (assembly GCA_027483995.1). Taxonomy (GTDB): domain Bacteria; phylum Pseudomonadota; class Alphaproteobacteria; order Acetobacterales; family Acetobacteraceae; genus CAMDGX01. Next base: position 1,907 of record JAIXTK010000450.1, on the reverse strand, counting down.
TGTTCACGGCGCGGCTGTTGGTGGAGTTGACGTAGATGTTGCAGGTGTTGGCATCCAGCAGCGGAGTGCCGCTGGCGCTGATGCCGGTGGCGGTAGGTTCCAGCGCCATGACGCACATGCCGCCGCCGGCTGCGGTGCCGATCGGGGCCGATACCGAGCGGGCGGTCACCGTGGGCGCTGTGGGGCGATAGGCCAGGCTGAAATACGGCCCTTCCGGCTTGCTGACGATCACCTCCACGGCCTTGGCATTGCTGCTGTAGGTGCCCGTTGTTGGCGGCTGGTTGACCGCCACGACAACTCCCCCCGTGCCATGCAGGTAGCCGAAGCTGGCTGCCACCGCGCGTGCCTCGGCCTGTGCGCTGCCGCCGCGCCCGATCGCCAGCCCGGCGGCCAGCGCCGCCTGGTCGGCCGCCGCCTGGGCGCCCACCTTGGAGCCCTCCCACATCGCCAGGTCGATCGCGAACCCCATGAAGCCCACCAGCACCGGCACGGCCAGGCCCACCATGATCGCCACGGTGCCGCGGCGATCCGACAGAAACGCCGCCCGCCGCCTGTACCGCCGTGCCACCCCACGCGCCTCGGTCCCCAAGGGCGGTTCGGCGCATCCCGGCGCCATCGTGTCCTTCATTTGGCGGCGGGAAAGAGCGTTACCCGGTGCGACGGCGGCGGAATTGGCACGGAAGGGTGGGGCAAATGCACGCACGGTGTGAACCTCCTCCACGCCAGCGCGGCCAGTCTGGGGCGCGCCGGTGCGGGGGCATTCATGGGCGCCGGTTTCTCTCATTCGGGTTACAGCGGCGGGGCCTGGCGGGCTTCGGCAGCGAGAATCTTCGTGATGAATTCCTGAACGGTTTCAGAGTGTTGCATTAATGACTTAAACCGTTACTTTTCGCAATAACCAGGCTCCGGATGCCCCCTGTTGCCCCCCGCCCGCGCCCGGGGGATCATCCTTCCGCAGGGTGGAGGCAGGGCATGGGCATCGCGGGGCGGAACTTCGACGTGATCGTGATCGGCGCCGGATCGGCGGGCGCGGTGCTGGCTGCGCGGCTGTCGGAAGACCGCGATCGCCAGGTGCTGCTGCTGGAAGCGGGCCGGGACTGGCGCGCCGGGGAGGCACCCCCCGGCATGCGCAGCGCCAACCCGCTGCGCATCATCGTGCCACCGGAGATGCAGGCCGCCTGGCAGTACCCCGGCCTCATGGCCCGCCGCACCGCGGTGCAGGAGCCCAAGCTCTACTGGCGCGGCCGCGGCCTGGGCGGCAGTTCCGCCGTCAACGCCCAGATCGCCATCCGCGGCGTGGCGGATGCGTTCGATTCCTGGGCCGAGGCCGGCTGCGAAGGCTGGTCCCACGCGGCCCTGCTGCCGCACATGAACCGCATCGAGGCCGATCCGCGCGGCGGCCCACATCACGGCAGCGCCGGCCCCGTGCCGGTGTATCGCGCCCCGCGGAACGCCTGGGGCCCGATCGACCGCGCCCTGCACGATGCCGCCATCGCCCAGGGCTACCCCGCCCATGATGACCTCAACGCGCCCGAAGGCGAGGGTGTCGCCACCTACCCGATCAACAACCGCAACGGCGTGCGCGTCTCCACCAACGAGGCCTTCCTGGAACCCGCCCGCGGCCGCCCCAACCTCACCATCCAGGGCGAGGCGCTGGTGGAGCGCGTGCTGCTGGAGGGCCGCCAGGTGCGCGGCGTGCGCGTGCGCCTGCCGGGCCGGGGCTGGATCGACATCGCCGCCCGCCAGGTGGTGCTCAGCGCCGGCGCCGTGCATTCGCCCGCGATCCTCATGCGCTCCGGCATCGGCGACCCCGCCACGCTCGCCCCACTCGGCATCCCCATCGCCCACGCCCTGCCGGAAGTCGGCCGCAACTTCATGGACCACCCGATGCTGCGCGCCGCCGTGGT
>JAIXTK010000351.1 GCA_027483995.1 Acetobacteraceae bacterium | reverse complement strand
CTGCGCTGCCGGAGCCTCCGCCGCGATGCCAGAAACCACCAATGCCCCCACCACCACGGTCCTGCCCAAGACCGAGCGGCCGAAGCTGCACAAGGTGATACTGCTGAACGACGACTATACCCCGCGCGAGTTCGTCGTGCGGGTGCTGAAGGGCGAGTTCGGCATGAACGAGGGCAGCGCCAGCCGCGTGATGATGACCGCCCACCAGCGTGGCGCCTGCGTGGTGGCGGTGTTCACCCGCGACGTGGCCGAAACCAAGGCCACCCGGGCCACGGATGCCGGCCGCAAGGCCGGGCACCCGCTGACCTTCACGACGGAGCCGGAAGAGTAGCTAGCGGGTCACGTGGACCCCGGGCACGCGCCCGCCATTCCACTTGCCCCCCAATGCGCGTTCGATCTGCGCGCCCAGTTGCAGCAACAGCCCGTCATTGCCCAGCGCGCCCAGCGCCTGGATGCCCAGCGGCAGGCCGTTCTCGTGCTGCGCCATCGGCAGCGAGAGCCCCGGCATGCCGGTGAGGTTGGCCAGCGGGGTATAGGCATACATGCCCCACAGCTTTTCGAACCAGGCCAGCGGCGTGTCGGTGTCGTTCAGCGTCAGGTAGTCCATCGTGCCGCGCCGGTGCGTGGTTTGCGTGGAGATCGGGGTCAGGATCACGTCCCACTCGGTGAGGAACTGCCCGAAGGCCCGGCTGGTGCTGTTGAATGCCGCCTGCATGTCTGCCCGCACGCCATACGACAGGTCGCGGCCGTATTCCCAGATGCGCCAGTTCATCGGCTCGATCAGCTCGCGTGGCGGGCTGGCATGGCCGCGCAGGCGCGACAGGCGGGCGACGTTCTGGGCGATGTTGGTGATGTAGCAGGTGGTCTGCGCCGCATAGCCGGCGCGGAAATCCACCTCCGGCGTCTCCCATGCCACGTCGTGGCCGAGGGCTTCGAGGAACTTGCCGGCCTTCTCCAGCTCCGCCGCGATATGCGGCGTGGCCTTGTAGTCGCCCCATTCATGCGACAGCGCGATGCGCAGCGGCTTGGGGTCGCGCTGTACCAGATCGGCATAGGGCTCCGGCGGTGACCAGAACGGCATGAACTCCCCAGGCGCCCCGCCACGGCAGGCATCGAAAAACAGCGCCGTGTCGCGGATAGTGCGGGAATGGCAGCCCTGGGTGGAGACCAGCGCCATCAGGTCCGACCCGTTCGGCGCCGAGGAGAACACGCCGCGCGAAGGCTTGAGGCCGATATTGCCGTTGATCCCCGCGGGGATGCGGATGGAGCCGCCGCCATCGCTGGCATGGCCGATCGGCAGCACGCCGGCGGCCACCGCCGCCCCGGTGCCGGCCGAGGAGCCGCCGGTGGTGTAGGCCTGGTCCCAGGGATTCTTCGAGACGTACACGCGCTCGTTCTCCACCGAGCCGCAGGTGCCGAATTCCGGCGTGGTGGTGCGGCCCATGATGTTGAGACCGGCCTGGCGGATTTTGGTGGTGAGGAAGGCATCCTCCTGCGCCACATGGCCCGTCATCAGCAGGGCGCCCATCTCCTGCTTGCGGCCGGCCAGGGTGGGGCCGAGATCCTTCATCAGGTACGGCACGCCGGCGAAGGGGCCATCGGCGTTCATGCCATCCTTCAGCGGGTTGGCGACCACATCGGCGAACACTTCCACCACCGCACCAATGGCGGGATCGACCTTCCCGATCGCGGCGGCCACCTGGGCGGCGAGTTCAGCCGGGGTCACCTGCCCCTGGCGCACGAGGCCTGCGAGGGAGGTGGCGTCGTGGCGCACCCATTCGTCCCAACCCATCACCGTGCTCATCGCGCGCTCCTTCCTGGAATGCAGGGGGCATCACAGCGCGAATTGGCGCTCAGCGCCAGAACGCCAGGTAGAACCGCGGCAGCTCATCGGGGTAGGGGCGGAAGGCCAGCGTGCGGCTGATGCCGTAGGTGGTGACATAGGTGTTCAGCGGCACAAGGTAGGCCTGCTCGCTGATCAGCCGGATCGCCTGGCTGTAGTAGCGGCGACGCTCATTCGGGTTGGTGCTGGCGCCGCCCTGGGTGACCAGCGTGGCCAGGGCGGGGTCGCGGCTGTAGTCGTTGCCGCCGCCGGTGAACAGGAAGGGCAGGATCGCCGAGACGTCGTTGATCGAGAAGCTGCCCCAGGCGAGCTGGCCGACCGGCACATCCCCATCCAGCGTCTGGCGCACCACCGCGGCCACCGGGCGCTGGGTGATGCGGGCGCGGATGCCGATGGCGGCCAGCGAGGACTGGATCGCCGCCGACCATTGCGGCAGCGCATAGGTCACCAGCTCCGTGTCGAACCCGTCGGGGTAGCCGGCCTCGGCCAGCAATTGTTTCGCGCGGGCGGGGTTGTAGTCGTAGCGCACCGCGGCGGCGGCCTCGCAGCCGAACTGGGTGGGGAAGCACGGCGCCTCCGGCACGCGCGAGCCGCCCTGGACCACCTGGCGGACGAAGGCCTGCCGGTCGATGGCATGGAAGATCGCCTGGCGCACCTTCTGCTGCGTGAGCGGATTGGCGGCGCCGGTGCGGCCGGCGGCATCGAGCGAGAGATAGCCGATGCGCATGCTCTCGGCGCGCAGCGCCGCGAGGCCCGGGGTGCGGGCGATGGCATCGCTGGATTCGGCGAGGAAGTTCCATATCCAGTCGGTGCGGCCGGCGAGCAGCCCTTCCAGCTCGCTGGCGGCATTCGGCACCTGGTCGATCTGCAGCTTGGCGATCGCCGGGCGGCCCTTGGGGCTGTCGGCGTAGTAGCCCTCGAAGCGCTCCAGCAGCAGGCGGCGATAGCCTTCGCGGCCAGTGAGGCGATAGGGGCCGGCGCCGACCGGGGCCTCCGCGAAGGCCTTCGCCCCCATGGCCTCGCGCGCCGCCTGCGGCCAGATCGGCAGCACCATGGCGACGTATTCGATGGCGGCGGGGAAGACGCGCTTGAGCTTGAGGCGCACGCGGTGGCTATCGACCTTCTCGGCCGCTTCCAGCCAGGCGAAGTTGCTGGGCACGGAGATGTCGGGGTCGGCCAGGATGGTGGCGACGGTGTACACGACGTCGTCGGCCGTGAAGGGGCTGCCGTCGTGGAAGGTCACGCCGCGGCGCAGCTCGAATTCCAGCGTGGTGTCGTCGATGTAGCGCCAGGCGGTGGCGAGCAGCGGGCGCAGGGTGAAGGTTTCGGGGTCTCGGTGCACCAGCCCGTCGAACAGGTGGTGCGCCAGGATCAGCCCGGTGCGCTGCTGGTTGTAGTAGGGGTCGAGATTGGTGACGGCATCGCGCCAGGCGATGCGCAGCGTATCGGCGGATTTCTGGGCGTGGCTGGGCCCGGCCAGAAGGGCCAGAGCCATCGCCAAGCCGAACATCGCGCGCATCCGCGCCATCCGCCCCTCCGGTGGGGAGGTGAGGGTGGTCGGCCGCGGCAGGCCGTGCTGCGCGCCGCGGCCGCCCGGCGGGTGGTCAGCTCTTGGCGGGCTGGGTGGTTTCGGCCTCGGCGCGGCGCTGGCGGCGCGGCTTGGCGGCGGCGGTGGCCTTGCCGGTGCGGCGGCGGCGGGTGGCGCCGGTGGCGGCCTCGGCCGTGCCGGCAGCGGCGAGCGGCAGGGCGAGGCCCAGGGCGACGAACAGGCTGCGGCGGGAGAACATGGGTGGTGCTCCGGGCCCAAACGCGCCGTACCGGATCCTATGATCAGGTAGTGCGCGAACTGCGGGCTGTATCTTACTAAAAAGACATGTAAAGGAACCACAAACGCGGCGCAAGGCCGCGCTGCGGGCCGCAGGGCTCCGGGCACGAAACGATGGGAACCGTGGCCAAAAGGTCACAGGTGTGGGGTCAGAGCAGCCCGAGCGACTCCAGTTCGCGGCGGAGCGCCGGCGGCAGGGCGTCGCTGCCCTCCGCCGTGGCGGTGGCGCCGAGGTCCACAGGGGCGGCGGCGGGGTCGAGGTAGCGCCAGCCCTGGAACGGCTTGGTCGCGCGGGCGGCGACCGGCACCAGCTCGGCATCGAAGAACAGCGCGGCGCATTTGGAGCCGTCATCGTAGGCGGCTTCCTGGATGTCGATCACGCGCTGGCGCACCACGGTGGCGCCGGCGATGACCCAGTAGAGCGAGCCGCCGTCCAGGATCTCCTGCGCGCGGCGGGGGAAGCTGCGGGTGAGGTGGCGCAGGGGTTCGCCGCGCGCGGCGCGGGCCTGTTGCAGGCGGCGCAAATCGGCGACATCGCTGATGCCGACACACAGCTTGGTCATGTGCAGCATCATGCAGGCCCCTTGTTGCACCGGCCCATGAAGGATGGGCCGATGCGGGCCGGCATGAGTCTTTGCTCCGCGCGCCGCCACCGGCCAGCCCGGCGCGCGATGCCAACCCCGGCAAGCGCCGTGGTCGACATCAGGCGGGCACCCGCAGCCGGGCGAGTGCGGCCTCGTCGATCTCCAGCCCCAGGCCGGGCGTGGTGGGCAGGTGGAACAGGCCCTGGGCGTCGGGCTTCGGCGGGTTGCGGAACGGGGCGTGCATGCGCGGCGAGGGGTCGTTCAGCTCCACCGGCTTGGTGGCGTGCAGCTGGGTGGCGGCGATGTGCAGGTTGGCCATGTGGCCGATGGTCGGCTGGGTCTGGTGCGGCACCAGCTCCACCCCGTGCGCCTGGCACAAAGCGGCACAGCGCAGCAGGCCGGTGATGCCGCCCATCTTGACGATATCCGGCTGCACCATGCGCACGCCGCAATCGATCAGCTCGGCGATGGCCGACGGCGTGTAGTCCTGCTCGCCGGTGGAAACGGTGATCGACAGGCGCTGCGCCAGCTCGCCCAGCATGCGGCGGTTGTAGTGCTGGACCGGCTCCTCGAACCACCAGAAGCCCAGCTCCTCCAGCGTGCGGCCGACGCGCATGGCGCCGGAATACGAATATCCGTTGTTGGAATCGAAGGCCAAGGGGAAGTCTGGCCCGACCAGCTTGCGCACGGCGCGGGCCTTGGCGAGGTGATCGGGGATATCGCTGTCCAGGTCCACGCGGTCGTTGTCGAAGCGGATCTTGATCGCGGCGGGCTTGTCGGCAAGGCGTTTCTCCACGATCCGCAGCACGTCCTCCAGGCTGCGTTCGCGGCCATTGCCGCCGATGGAGGAATAGAACGGCAGCGCGGTGCGCCAGGCGCCGCCGAGCAGCTTCCAGATCGGCTGGCCGAGCAGCTGGCCCTTGAGGTCCCACAGCGCGATGTCGATGGCCGCCAGCGCGCCGGTCAGCGCGCCTTCGGGGCCGAGCTTGACGAGCGTGTGCAGCAGCCGGTCCTGGATCACCGCGTGGTCCAGCGGATCGGCGCCGATCAGGGCCGGGGCGATGGTGGCGTTGATGATGCCGAGCGAGGCCAGGCCGCCCTGCATGGGGGAGGCCTCGCCGAGACCGATGCGGCCATCATCGGCATGGATGCGCACGAAGGCGCTGCGCTGGGCGGGCGTGTCGCCCGGCGCCCATTGCACCTGGAAGGCCTCGATGCGTGCAATCTTCATGTGCCGACTCCGCGGGTGGGACCGCGGAGTGTGGGGCCGCGCCGGCCGCCCCTCAAGCCCGGTGCGGCGGCGCGGGTGCGGCGGGCTGGAAGCGGTGCAGCAGGTCGATCGCGGTGGTGGCCTCGCCGCCCAGCTTGCCGAAGAAGAAATCCAGGAAGCGCTCGATGCGCTCCAGCATCTGGCGCAGATCCTCCTGCGAGCGCGTGTAGGGCGAGCCGCCGGGCACGAAGGAGGAAGAGTGCAGCGAGAGTGCGAACACGCGGTGTCCGGCGGCGTGCAGCCGGAAGGTGAGGCGGCACATGTCGTCCAGCGACACCCCTTCCGGCGTGAGGCTGATGCGCTCCAGCAGGCCGGTGCGCGCCAGCAGCCCGGGCAGGCGCAGGCGCAGGCCCATGCCATGGTAGATGAGCGCGGCACTGCGACCGCCAAAGATCGGGCGCAGCGGGCCGAACACCGAATGTGTGCTGGGCAGATAGAGGAAGCCGCGGTCGGGGTTCAGCCAGAAGGGCTGGTCGGGGAAGCCGAAGAAATCCGGACCGCCGCCAAGCCCGGTATAGCTGCGATACGGCACCACGGAGGTGTCGACGAGGTAGCCGAGGTCGCGCAGCGTCTGCTCGCGCCGCACATCAAGCCCGTAGCGGCCGGCCTTGTAGATGAGCGGGCGGACCCCGAAGCGTTCGGTGATGATCGCGGTCAGGGCCTGGAGCTTGCTGCGCTCCAGCTCCGGCGGGAGGTTGTTGGCATAGGTGTTGAACGGGCACACGACCTCCTCGAAGGGTGGGGTGACCCAGGTGTGCAGCTGGGCACCCACGAGGCAGCTGCCATCCTCCAGCCAGGGGCCGAGGGCGTCGACGGCACGGCGGTCGCTCGCCACGGGATAGTCCAGCAGATAGGCCGGCACGATGCCGTAGCGGCGGAACAGCGTGTGGCCGAGATGCAGCCCATTGATGCCCGAGACCGCGGTGTTGGAGCGGGCGAAGGGCGCCGACCAGTCGAACTCCTCCTCCGTGTCCACCACCACGTGCAGCAGCGGCCGATCGATATTCGCCACGCGGACCGGCAGGGGCACGGGGCACAGGCTGCCCGCCGCAGCGCCAGGCTCGGTGGGGGCTGTCATGCTCATGCTCAGGGCGAGGCGGCGCGCGCCACGCCGCGCCGGCGGCGGCGCAGGACGGCAATGACGCTGCGCAGCCAGGGCGCGGTGGCAATGACCTTGGTAAGGTTGTCCATGGTGCGGTCGCCAAGGATCGCGGCCCAGACCAGATGCGGCGCCCCCTTCATCCACGGGCCGGGCCCATCGGTCATGGAGCGGCCAAGCTCGGCATGCAGGCGCCCCAGGGCCAGCATGCGCTCCCGCAGGGTGAGCTTGTCGGCGAACAGCGCCATGTTCCGGCGCATCATCGGCACGGTGTGGTCGCGGATCAGTTCGACGTGCTTGGACATGTAGCTGCCGCGCGAGACGCGGATGCGCACCATAGGCTCCTGCACCAGGGCGACGGTGCCGTTTGTGGCCAGCTTGAACCAGAGGTCGCGATCCTCCGCCACGCGCAGCCGCGCATCGAACGGGGCGGTGCCGAGGTCGTCGCGGCGGGCCATCACGCAGGGGGTGGCGATGTAGGTGCGCCACAGCAGCAGGCGCCAGCCTTCGGGGTTGAAGGTGGGCAGGTCCTTGAACAGCAGCCACTCGCGCTGGCTTTCCTGGTCCACCCAGAGGGCCTGGCAGCCGCACAGCGTGACGTGCGGGTCGGCGCGCATCAATGCCACCTGGCGTTCCAGCTTCTCCGGCAGCCAGGTGTCGTCGGAATCGAGGAAGGCGACGAACTCCCCGCGTGAACGGCGCACGCCCTCGTTGCGGGCACGGGCCGGGCCGCCATTTGTGCCGCATCGCACCACGCAACCGGCGAGGCCCGATTGCTCCATCGCTCGGCGGGCAACCTCCACCGTGGCGTCGCTGCTCGCGTCGTCGATGAGGATGATCTCGATACCCTGCAGGGTCTGGTTGATGACCGAGGCAATGGTGCCAGTGATCAGTTCCTGGCTGTTGAAGCAGGGGATGACCACACTGACGACAGGCGGGGCGGCCCCTGCTTTCGCCCACACCAACTCGGCGTCGCCCTGCGGCGGATGTTGCTCATCCATATTCGCCTTCTACCTTCGCGACCGCGCCGGTGTCGAGGAAGGGTTAGCCAAGGGCCGCATGCACTCAGCGACCAACGGGGTCGCCCAGAACGCCGCGGTAGATGCGCTTCAGGAGTGGCTTCACCCCGATCGCCTCCGCCTTCTGGCGCAGCCAGGGAAGGTACACGTGCCCCCAGCCCATCGAACATAGGTACTGGAATGTACCGATCGGGTTGCGCCGGTAGTAGCGCCACAGGAAGGTACGATACTGGGCGCGGGTGAATACCTTCGCGTTGCCGCCGAACTTGGCCACGATCGGCGTGAAGCGCGGGTAGAGCGCGGCGTTGGTAAGGTTCACCTTCATGAAGTTGCCGATCAGCAGGTCGTCGATATAGCCCCACTGCACCGTCTCCAGCAGGGAATGCCGCGGCACGAACAGGTTCAGCCCGGCCGGGTTGGCCGGCAGGCCGCCGGGCTTGGCGAAGCGCCGCGTTTCGCCACCGACGGTGACGGCCACGAAATCCATGTACTCCCACATCATCTCGAAGCGATGGAAGAAGGCCTCCACGCGGCCCCATTCCTCCTCCGAGAGCGTCTCGCTCCAGTCGTCGTCGCCGCAGCGATCGGTGATCTGGCTTTCGTCCGACGTCTGGCTGGGGTGGTTGCGGGTGACCGCGCCGGTGGCCAGATCGACGGTGACGAAGGCCTCCAGCAGGCGGATCTCCGGGCGGGACCAGTATTTCTGGATGTCCGGCCAGGTGATGCGGTACGGGTTGGCCCAGACGGAATCGGCGCGCACGTAGATGTGCTGGGAGGAGGAGCAGCAGAAGTTCCTCACCCCCAGCATCGCCGCCTTGCGCGCCACCGCCCAGACCACGCCGGGCTTGCGCTCCTCCGGCGGGCCGACGATGGAGCGGCCCTCGGGGTCGACGAAGTTGAACATGTCGGCATCGAAGGCGCAGAGCGCGAACAGGTAGGTCTTGTCGTTGGGATGTGCCTTCACCAGCCCGCGCAGGAAGCCCACCTCGCCATCGATCGGGCTGTCGTTGATGTTGATCAGCAGCGCATCGCCGGCGCGGATGATGATCACGCCGTCCTGGTTGATGTTGTCGATGCAGCACACCTCCACCTCCGGCGAGAGGCGGACCCATTTGCGGTAGGGCAGCACCGTTACCTCGAAGCCGCGTTCGCGGAGCGAGACGGCGATCTCATCGTGGTAGTGGTCTGGAACCAACACCTTCTGGCCCGGCTTCATCAGGTCGAGCGACTCGTGGTGCAGGTGGTCCGGGTGGCCGTGGGAGATCCACAGGTATTCGCTGCCGGTGGCGTTGGCGATCTGGCGCTCGTCCATCGGGTGATCCAGCGCCCAGCTGCCGAAATAGCAGGTGCCGACCAGCCAGGGATCCGTGATGAGGATGGGTCGCCCGTTCTCGCACACCTGAATGGAGGCGTTGCCAAGCGTTTCAAACGTGCAGGACATCCAATGGCTCTCCCTGGCGCCACGGTGCGCCGGGCTTCAGGGTGCAGATGTTTCTTAGCTTAAGCAGCGCGCCGCCATGCTGCAACGCACACAATCGTGCAGTATCCCGCCTGACGCGGCTGGCCAGTGCCGGCCGGCTGGGCTAGCGTTTCCGAATGGTGACCCAATGTTGCCAGGAGGATGGGCATGAACGCACCGGTGGTTCCCTCCAGCACCGCAACACGGCCGGACACCCCGCTGCTGGACCGCGTGCGGGTGCCGGCGGACCTGCGCAACTTCTCGCCGGAACAGCTGCGCCTGCTGGCTGATGAGTTGCGGGCGGAGACGATCGACGCGGTTTCCACCACCGGCGGGCATCTCGGCGCCTCGCTGGGCGTGGTGGAGCTGACCGTGGCGATCCACGCGATCTTCGACACGCCGGAGGACCGGTTGATCTGGGACGTGGGCCACCAGTGCTACCCGCACAAGATCCTGACCGGGCGGCGCGACCGTATCCGCACGCTGCGCCAGGGCGGCGGGCTGTCGGGCTTCACCAAGCGCAGCGAAAGCGAGTTCGACCCGTTCGGGGCGGCGCATTCCTCCACCTCCATCTCCGCCGGGCTCGGCATGGCGGTGGCGCGCGACCTGAAGAACGCCATTCCCGGCATGCCGAAGGATGACCGCCACGTGGTCGCCGTGATCGGCGACGGGGCGATGAGCGCCGGCATGGCCTATGAGGCGATGAACAATGCCGGCCACCTGCGCTCCCGCCTGGTGGTGGTGCTGAACGACAACGACATGTCGATCGCGCCCCCGGTCGGCGCCATGAGCGCCTATCTCTCCCGGCTGCTCTCCTCGCAATCCTTCCTCAGCCTGCGCGAGCTGGCGGCCAAGATGGCGCGGCGCTTCCCGAAAACGCTGGAGCGCACCGCGCGCCGCGCCGAGGAATACGCCCGCGGCATCCTGACCGGCGGCACGCTGTTCGAGGAGCTGGGCTTCTACTACGTGGGCCCGATCGACGGGCACAATTTGGACCACCTGCTGCCGGTGCTGCGCAACGTGCGCGAGGCGGAAGACCACGGGCCGATCCTGCTGCATGTGATCACCAACAAGGGCCGCGGCTACGCGCCGGCCGAAGCCAGTGCCGACAAGCTGCACGCCGTCTCCAAGTTCAACGTGCTGACGGGCGAGCAGGCCAAGCCGCCGCCGGGCCCGCCCACCTACACCCGCATCTTCGCCGATGCGCTGGTGGCCGAGGCGGATGCGGACCCCACCATCGTCGCCGTCACCGCCGCCCTGCCATCCGGCACCGGGCTCGACCGCTTCGCCAAGGCGCATCCCACCCGGACCTTCGATGTGGGCATCGCCGAGCAGCACGCCATGACCTTCGCCGCCGGCATGGCCACCGAAGGCCTGAAGCCGTTCGTGGCGATCTACTCCACCTTCATGCAGCGCGCCTACGACCAGGTGGTGCACGACGTGGCCATCCAATCCCTGCCCGTGCGCATGGCGCTGGACCGGGCCGGGCTCGTGGGGGCCGACGGGGCGACCCATGCCGGCAGCTTCGACCTGGCCTATCTCGGCTGCCTGCCGGGGATCGTGCTGATGGCGCCCGCCGACGAGGCCGAACTCGCCCATGCCGTGGCAACCCTCGCCGGCATCGACGACCGCCCCAGCGCCGTGCGCTTCCCGCGCGGCGATTCCACCGGGCTGGTGGAGGTTCCCAAGCGCGGCACCGCCCTGCCCCTGGGCCAAGGCCGCATCCTGCGCGAAGGCACGCGCGTGGCCCTGCTCTCCCTCGGCACGCGCCTGGCCGATGCCCTGAAGGCGGCCGAAGCTCTGGACGCCGACGGCATCTCCTGCACCGTCGCCGATGCCCGCTTCGCCAAGCCGCTGGATGGCGCCCTGCTGGAACGCCTGGCGCGCGAGCACGAACTGCTCGTCACGATCGAGGAAGGCAGCACCGGTGGCTTCTCCGCCCTGGTCCTGCACCACCTGGCCTGGAAAGGCCTGCTGGACGGCCGCCTCAAGATCCGGCCGATGACCCTGCCCGACATCTTCATCGACCACGAAACGCCGGCCAAGCAACTCGCCGAAGCCGGCCTCACCGCCCGCGACATCATCGCCACCGTCCGGGCGGCCCTGGGATGAAGGAAGCAAGGCCAGGGGCTTTGCCCCTGGACCCCACCAGGGACCTTCCGCCTTCGGCGGGGAGGGGCCGTCGAGGCGGTGGAGGGTCCCGGGCGGCCCCTCCCCGCCGAAGGCGGAAAAGTGAAGGGGTCTGGGGCCTAAGGCCCCAGCGGGTCCAGGGCAGAGCCCTGGCCTTCCTTCTCCCTCCATCCCTGCACCAACCCGCCCTGCCGGCT
>JAIXTK010000398.1 GCA_027483995.1 Acetobacteraceae bacterium | reverse complement strand
GCCTGCACCTCGGCGGCGACGCGGGCGCGGGCGGAACCGGCAGCCGATGCGGCGGCGCGGGCCTCAGACAGTTCTGCCTGGGCGGAAACGCGCAGCTGTTCGGCCGCTTCCAGCGCGGCAGCGCGGGCGCGGGCGGCTTCGGCCAAAGCGGCATCGCGGGCCGTGCCGATGGCGCGCAGGCCTTCGGTGCGCGCCTTCGTGGCCTGCTCCAGCGCGGCGGCGCGGGCCTGCTCGGCGGCAGCGAGCGCGGCGGCAGCGGCTTCCACACGGGCCGTGGCGGCCTCCTGCGCGGCGCGGGCCTGCTCCAGCCGGGCGGGATCAACGCGCAGACCGGCCAGCCGCGCAGCCTCCGTTTCCAGGCGCGTGCGCTGGTCCATCAGGCGGCGGGCGCGCTGCTCGGCCTGGGAAAGTGCTTCCGACAATGCGCGATGGCGGGCGGCGAGGTCGGCGGCGTGCTCGGTGGCGCGGTTGGCCTCGGCCTCCGCCGTGCGCACGCCATCCTCCAACTCGGCGGCGCGGGCCTCGGCGGCGGCGAGCCGGGGCGGGTGGGCGGCTTCCTCCTCCGCGAGGCGGGCATCCTCCCCGGCGAGGCGTTCCACCGCAGCGGTGGCGTCGCGCTGCTGGGTGGTGGCGTGGGCGAGGTCGCGCTCGATCGTCTCCAGCCGCGCGGCGGCGCCGGACAGCGCCTCGCGGGCACGGGATTCCTCGGCGGCGAGCTGTTCGCCGGCGATGCGGTGGCGTTCCAGCCCGGTGCGCGCCTCGCCTTCGCGGGAGCGCAGTTCCGGTAGGGCGGCGGCATCGGTGGCGGCCTGCGCAGCGGCAGAGGCGGCAGCGGTGGTGGCTTCGGCCACGGCCACGCCGGCGGCGTGCATCGCGGCCTGCGCCACCTCGCGCACCTTCTCCACCCGCGCGCGCTGGATCGCCAGCAGCTCGGCCTCGGCCGCGCGCACCAGGCCGGAGATGGCGCGGTAGCGATTGGCCTGGCGCACCTGGCGCTTGAGCGATTCAAGCTGGCCTTCCAGCTGGCCGCGGAGGTCCTCGGCACGGGCGAGGTTGTTCTCGGCGGCCCGCAGCTTCAGCTCCGCCTCATGCCGGCGGGAATGCAGGCCGGTGATCCCTGCCGCCTCCTCCAGCAACTGGCGCCGCTCATCCGGCTTGGCGTTGACCAGCGCGCCAACGCGGCCCTGGCTCACGAGCCCGGAGGAATGGGCACCGGTGGCAAGGTCGTTGAACAGCGTCTGCACGTCGCGCGCCCGCGCTTCGCGGCCGTTGATGCGGTACTGGCTGCCGTTGCCGCGCTCGATCTTGCGGCTGATCTCAAGCTCCGGCGCCTCATGGAAGGGCGGCGGTGCGATGCCGGCCGTCTCCTCCAGATAGAGTGTCACCTCGGCGAGGTTGCGCGAGGCGCGGGCGGCGGTGCCGGCGAAGATCACGTCGTCCATCTCGCCGCCGCGCAGGGACTTGGCGGAGGTCTCGCCCATCGCCCAGCGCAGCGCCTCCACCACGTTGGACTTGCCGCAGCCATTCGGCCCGACCACGCCGGTGAGCCCAGGCAGGATATGCACCACCGCCGGTTCGGCGAAGCTCTTGAACCCGGCGATGCGCAGGCGGCTGAAGCTCACAGGCAATGCGATGGTTCCCAAGGCAATGTCCCGCGGGCGGGGCGCCCGCGGGGTTGGCCGGCCCTATCCTGCGGCCTGCTGCACGAGTCGCGCGAAGTCTGAATACGGGCGGGCGCCGGCCGCCTTCTGGTTCTGCTGGGCCGGGCCGCTGAAGACGAAACTGGGCGTCGAGTCGATGCCGTAGATGCGCGACGAATCGTCGCGCGCCTTCAGCAGGGCGGCGCGCGTGGCCTCATCCGCTACCGCGGCGTCGAAGGCGGCGCGGGAGAGGCCGGCGAGGGCGGCCATCTTGGCCAGCTCGTCCGTGGTGTTCACGCCGCGGGCGAAGGCCCATCGATCCTGGGAGGCGAGCAGGGCCGACACGAACGGATCGTAGCTCGCCGCCGGCAGGTGGCGGGCCACCACCGCGGCGGTCAGCGCCACCTGGTCCAGCGGGAAATCGTGGAAGATGAACCGTATCTTGCCGGTCTCGACCAGCTCCTTCTTCACCTGCGGCATGGTGTCGCGGTGGAAGGCGGCGCAGTGGCTGCAGGTAAGGGAGAAGAACTCCCGCACCACCACGGGGGCATCGGCGCGGCCAATGGCACGCTCGCCCATGATGCCCTCGGCTGTGGCAGCGGGCGCCGGGGCAGAACCACCGCCGGGCGGCGGGGCGGCCACGGTCTGGTCTGGCCTGCGGGCGTACCACAGCCCGCCAGCGGCGGCCGAAGCCACCACGCCTGCCCCAATCCCTAGTAGTACACGCCGTGAAAACGCCATTGGAACCTCTACATGTAGTGTTCTAGCGCGCTGCCGCGCCCACGTCCAGACTCGCCACCGAACCGGGCCAGTCTAGCTTCCCCGGCTCGCCAGCACAGCCCGGCCCAGCGCCTCCAGCGCATCGCGCAACTCGCCTTCGGGCAGGCCCTCCACCGCGGCGCGGGCCTTGGCCACCGCCGCGGGGCGCGGCGGGCGCGGGGCCGGGCGCAGCGCGGGGGCATCCTGCACGAAGCGCAGCCGCGTGACCGTGATCTTGCCCAGATGGCGGTTGATGCGTTCGATCAGCTGCGGCGCCAGATGCTGCAGCTCCATCGCCATCGGGCCGGAGCAGGCGATGGCCAGGGTGCCGGAGAACAGCTTGCGCGGCACGCTCACGGCGGCGATCGCCGGGCCCACGATCGCCTCCCAATCCGCCAGCACCTGCGCGGTGGCCGGCGCGCGCTTGCCGAAGGCCGGCTTCACCAGCCCGGGCACCAGCGCGCCCACCGCGCGCGGGCCATAGACGTGCCGGCCTGCCACCGGCTTGTCGCTGTCGTCCTCTGTCGCCATACCCGTGGAATGCCCCGCGCTGCTGCCTTGCTGACCTGGTACGACCGCCATCGCCGCGCCATGCCCTGGCGCGCCCTGCCGGGCGAGTTTCCCGACCCGTACCGCGTCTGGCTCAGCGAGATCATGCTGCAGCAGACAACGGTTGCGGCGGTGGCACCCTACTACGAACGCTTCCTGGCGCGCTTTCCCGATGTGCAGGCCCTGGCCCGCGCGGAGGAGGAGGCGGTCATGCAGGCCTGGGCGGGGCTGGGCTACTACGCCCGCGCCCGCAACCTGCACGCCTGCGCCAAGGCAGTGGCGGCGGCGGGCGCGTTCCCCACCACGCTGGAGGGGCTGCAGGCACTGCCGGGCATCGGGCCCTATACGGCGGCAGCCATCGGCTCCATCGCCTTCGGCATTCCCGTGGTGCCGGTGGACGGCAATGTGGAGCGGGTAACATCGCGCATCTTCGCCATCGCAGCGCCACTGCCGGCCGCCAAGCCGGCGATCGCCGCCGCCGCGCAGCGCCTGGGCGACGACCCCGATGCCCGCGCGCGCCCATCCGATTTCACCCAGGCGCTGTTCGATCTCGGCGCCACGATCTGCACGCCGACCTCGCCGGCCTGCGTGCTGTGCCCGTGGCAGGAGGGCTGCGCCGCCCGCGCCCAGGGCATCGCGGCGGAGCTGCCGCGCAAGGCGCAGAAGAAGGCCCGCCCGCTGCGCCATGGCGTGCATTTCTGGCTGACGGACGCCGAAGGCCGCGTGCTGCTGCGCCGCCGCCCACCGCGCGGGCTGCTCGGCGGCATGACGGAACTGCCCGGCACGCCCTGGCGCGACACGCCCTGGCCGGAGGCGGAGGCACTGGCCCAGGCACCGCAGCCCGCCCACTGGCGCCCGGCGGGCACGGCCAACCACGGCTTCACCCATTTCGAACTGGCGATCACGCTCTACGCCGCCGAGGTGCCCGCCATCACAGGCGAGGGCTTCCTGCGCCCCGCCAATGCGCTGGATGGGGAGGCGCTGCCCTCTGTGATGCGCAAATGCCTCGCCGCGATGGGGGTGGCTTAAGGCAAGGCTGGGCTCCGCCCAAACCCGCCTGGTCCGTTGCGCGCCTTCGCGCGACGGGCCGAGCCCCTGGACCTTGTTAATGGGATCAAAGGGCCGGCGGCCCTTTGATCCCATTAACAAGGTCCAGGGCAGAGCCCTGGCCTTCCTTTGCTACTGCAGCCCGCGCAGCCGGTACAGCGCTTCCAGCGCCTCGCGCGGGGTGAGCGTGTCGGGATCGATTTCGGCCAGGGCGTCGCGCAGCGGGTCGGTCTGCGGCTCCGGCGGCGTGGGTTCCGGCGCGGCGGCGGCGAAGAGCGGCAGGGCGGCGGCTTCGGTCAGGCGGCCGGCGCGGGTTTCCAGGGCCGACAGGATCGAGCCGGCGCGCTTCACCACCGCCAGCGGCACGCCGGCGAGGCGCGCCACGTGCACGCCCCAGGATCGGCCGCCGGCGCCCTCGGCCACTTCGTGCAGGAACACCACGTCCTGCTTCCATTCCTTCACCCGCATGGTGTGCGGGGCGAGGCGCGGCAGCTCGGCGGTGAGCTGGGCGAGTTCGTGGAAATGGGTGGCGAAGATGGTGCGGCAGCGCACCGTGTTGTGCAGCGCCTCCAGCACCGCCCAGGCGATCGCCAGGCCATCAAGCGTGGCGGTGCCGCGCCCGATCTCATCCACCACCACCAGCGAGCGCGGGCCGGCCTGATGGAGGATGGCGGCGGTCTCCGTCATTTCCACCATGAAGGTGGAGCGCCCGCGCGCGAGGTCGTCCGACGCACCGACGCGGCTGAACAGCCGGTCCACGATGCCGATGCGCGCGGAGGCGGCCGGCACGGGCAGGCCGGACTGGGCCAGGATCACGATCAGCGCGTTCTGGCGCAGGAAGGTGGATTTGCCGGCCATGTTCGGCCCGGTGAGCAGCAGCACCCGCCGCTCCGCCGAGAGGTTGCAGTCATTCGGCACGAACACGGCGCTGCCCGCCAGCGCGGCCTGCACCACGGGATGCCGCCCGGCGGCGATGTGCAGCGCCTCGTCCTCGCGCAGTTCCGGCCGGCACCAGGTGCCACCGCCGGCCAGGGTGGCAGCACCCAGCAGCACGTCCAGCCGCGCCAGGGCCGCGGCGCAGGCGGCGATCGCCTCGGCATGTTTCAGAACCGCGCCGACGAGATGCGCGAAGATCGCGCGCTCCCGCGCCAGGGCCCGCTCCGCCGCCTCGCTGATCTTGCGATCGAGTTCCGACAGCTCCGGGCAGGTGAAGCGGGCGCCATTGGCCATGCCCTGGCGCAGGGTGAGGTCCGGGAACTGGCGCAGCTTCTCCACCGCCACGGCGGGGGCCTCCACCACGTAGCCGAGCTGGGCGTGGTGACGGATCTTGAGGCTCGCGACCCCATAGCGCTGGGCGAAATCCAGCTGCATCGCCGCGATCACCCGCCGGCTGTCATCCCGCAGGGCGCGCTCCGCATCCAGCTCCGCATCGAAGCCGGCGGCGATCATGCCGTCTTCCACGCGCAGCGGCGCCGGTTCGGCCAGCGCCGCGGCCAGGCGCCCCTGCATCTCCCGCCCCACGTCGCAGGCCGCCACCACCCCGGCCAGCAGCACCGGCAGCGGGCCTTCCAGCAGCGCCACCGCGTGGTGCGCGGCGCCCAGCCCATGCGCCATCGCGGCCAGATCGCGTGGACCGCCACGGCCGACGGACAGCCGGCCCAGGGCGCGGGCCATGTCCGGCGCGCCCTTCAGCACCGCGCGCAGCTCGGCGGCCACATCGCCATGCGCCACCAGCCACACCCAACCATCCTGCCGCGCCGTGATCGCGGCCATCTCCGTCAGCGGGGCGGATAGCCACTCCGCCAGCAGCCGCGCCCCCGCCGCCGTGCCGGTGCGCCGGATCGCCGAGAGCAGCGTGTGCCCCTCCCCGCCCTCGCGTGAGCGCGTGACCTCCAGGCTGGCCCGGGTCGCCGCATCCATCTCCAGCCGGCCAGACACACCCAGCGGCGCCGGTGGTGCGAGGCGCGGCATCGTGCCGGCCTGGGTGGTGCGCACATATTCCAAGGCGAGCAGCGCCGCCCCGGCCTCGGCATCGCCGAAGGTGCCGAAGGCCGCCACATCCGCCACCCCGAACGCCTCGGCCAGCTTGCGCCGCGCCACGGCCACGGACGGCACCGCCTGCTCCGGCCCGCGCCTGGTGCTCCAATCCCCCAGGTCGATCCCGCCGGCCACCAGGATCTCCGCCGGATCCAGCCGCCCCAGCACCGCCGGCAAGGCGCCGGGCGCCACCATCTGCGTCTCGAACAACCCGGTGGAGACATCCAGCCACGCGGCGCCCAGCTCCCGCCCCATCTCGCACAGCGCCAGCAACAGGTTGGCGCGTGCGGATTCCAGCAGCGCCTCCTCGGTGAGCGTGCCCGGCGTGATCAGCCGCACCACCGCGCGCTTGATGGGCCCCTTGCCCACCCGCGTCTTGGGGTCTTCCATCTGCTCGCCCACGGCCACGCGGAACCCGCGCCGGATCAGCCGCGCCAGATAGGCCTCTGCCGCATGCACCGGGACGCCGCACATCGGGATCGGCTTGTCTTCATGCGTGCCGCGATGCGTCAGCGCGATATCCAACGCCCCGGCCGCGGCCTGCGCGTCGTCGAAGAACATCTCGTAGAAATCGCCCATCCGGAAAAACAGCAACGCATCCGGGTTCAACGCCTTCAGCGCGAACCACTGCGCCATGGCGGGGGTGGCATCCTTGGGGACCGGGCTCATGGGGAAGGTCTAGCGGGAGGAAGGGAGGGAAGGAAGGCCGGGGCGTTGCCCCGGACCCCACCAGGGGCCGAGCCCCTGGATCGTGCTTTATCGAACTGTCGATGATGCGAGGGGGCCGGCCTTGCTCTTCTGGCGGGTGTACCTCCACCGGCCCGGCGCATCGTCTTCATGAAGGGCACCCAGATGGGCGCTTCCCTGTCCATCGATACGATGTGCGACGAGCGAGGCGCGCCCTGTCATGGCACTGACGTGCCGCTATGTCTCAACCAGCCCCATCATCATCCCCCTGCAGGGATCGCGCGCAGCATATGCTGGGTGGCTTCCGTCTGCGGATCGCGATGGCGCGTCGGGTTCCCGAACCGGGCCAGGGTCCCGAGATCTACGACGTGGAGGCCATGGCGCCGGAATGCCGCATCATAGAAAGCCATGCTGCGCCAGACGAGGGGAAAGCCCTGCCACGCGCCGTCTGGCCGGTCCCCCAGGTTTACGTTCGCGAGGAATTGGCCAACCGGGTGAAGATGCCGCCGCACGCAGGCCAGGGCGGCATCCAGCGTGTCGTCGTCCATGTGAATCAGTACTGAGAAGGCCCAAACGACGTCGAACCGATGCGGCAGTGCCAGCCGGCGCAGATCGTCATGGCACAGCAGCACGGGCGACTTGGCCGCCAGGCCATGGTCGTCGCATTCGCGCCGCGCTTCGGTGATGACATGCGGCCGCACGTCTACGCCCGTATAGTGACCGGCCTGCAGGTAATCGATGAGCGGGATACCCCCCCGCAGCGTCCCGCAGCCGAGATCCAGAAGCCGGTGCCCTGGCTGCAGCCCTGCGTCGCGAAGGAAACGAAACTGGAATATACGCTTTTCGTGCCATAGCGCCCGCGGGCCGACGAGCGCATGCCGGTCGGCGGCCTGGGGCGCTGGGCCAGGTTCGTGTCCGGTCACGTGATGCCGCCATTCCCGCGCGCCGATTCCGCGCCCCTGGACAGATGGGCGAGCTCCAGGCCGGTTGGCGTGGTGGCGCTGCTCGCCTGGTTGCACATGGCTGCTCTCTCCTCGCGCCGTGGGAGCCCTCCTCCAGCATGCCTTCGGCTCGCACCAAGCCCGCGCCGGCAGGGCGCAACAATTAACCCCCACCGGCGCTCCGGGTCAAAATGGCCGGGCCGCGCCTCGCCCCCAGGGCGGCTTGGTGCTAGATCGGGTGGCGAGGATCTGAGCAGGCTTGCCACGCCGGCCCGCGAACCGGTCCGTTCATCCCTCAAGGTCATGCCGACATCATGGAGATGCTCTTCATCCGGCGTCGGGAGGGATTGACCGGCGGGCACCTTAAAGTCCGCGACTACATCGAACACACCCATGCGTCCGGGCTTTACCGCCCGGTGCTGTACCTGTCAGGCGAACCCGACCCCGCCCTCCACGATGCCGACCTGTTCGACCGCCTGCCCTGCCGGCGCAGCCCGCGGTTGCGGCCGGCCGAGACGTATTTCGTCGCCGGCGATGACTGGCGCCAGCTGGACGACGCCGGGCTCGATCCGGCAGGCTGCCACGTGATCAACCTGGTCCAGGGCTTCCGCCACCTGACACCAGGCTCCTTCCTGCGCGCCTGTCTCAGCCGCCCGGCAACCCGGATCTGTGTCAGCAATGCACTGGCCGATGCCATCAGGCCGCTTGCGAACGGCCCGGTCCATGTGGCGCCCACCGCCATCGCGCGGCCGCCTATGCCGGCTCGCGCCGGCGGCTCGACCGATGTCTTCATCGCCGGGCTGAAGGACCCGCCGCTTGCCCGCGCCATTGCTGCTGCGCTGGGCGATACCGTGCATGTGGATGTGGCAACGGCGGCCATTCCTCGTGGCGAATATCTTGCGCGCATAGCCCAGGCGCATGTGGCGGTACTGCTGCCGCTACCGCGCGAGGGTTTTTTCCTGCCGCCGTTGGAGGCGATGCATCTGGGTGTGGCGGCTGTCACCTGCGACTGCCTGGGCGGGCGCGACCATTGTATTGACGGCATGAACTGCCTGGTGGTCCAACGAGATCCGGCCGCTCTCGCTTCCGCTGCCCGGCGGCTGCTGGCCGATCCCGTGTTGCGCAGCGCCCTGCGGGCGGGGGGCGCGGCGACGGTGGCCTGTCGAAGTCTCGCGCGGGAGCGCGACCACTACCGCCACATCCTGCAGACCTTGGCGCCGCCCTGGCAGTGCCCCTCAAGGCCGGTATAGTCGCCACCGCGGGAGGAGACGGTACGCTTCATGACGACTGTGCTGCTGACAGGCATGCCGCGATCGGGCACGACACTGGCCTGCGCACTGTTGAACGAGCACCCCGATACCGTGGCGCTGGCGGAGCCGATCGAAATGGCGTTGCATGGCGACCGGCAGCGCGCGCTCGCCGACATCGATGCCTTCCTCACCATGACGCGCCAGGGGCTGCTGCGCGATGGCACCGCCCCCTCCAAACACCGGGGCGGCGTGGTGCCGGACAACGTGGTGGAAGCGGACCACGCGCCGCATGGCCATCTGCGGCCATCCCTGGTTCAGCATGGCTTGATCTATCCCGGCAAGGCGCTCTCCCGGGATTTTCGGCTGGTGGTCAAGCACCCCGCGCTCTTCACCGCCCTGGCGCGCGACCTTGCCCGCCGCTACCCGCTATACGCCATCATCCGCGACCCACTTTCGGTGCTGGCGTCCTGGCAGACTGTCGACATCAACATCAATCGCGGCGCGTTACCGATCGCCGAGGCCTTCGCCCCCCGCCTTGCCGCCAGCATGGCCATCGCGCGGACGACGCTGGAACGCCAGGTCATCGCCATGGACTGGCAGCTTCGCACCTATCTGGCGCTGCCCGCCGGCCGTGTGATCCGGTACGAGGACATGCTGGCGGATCCCGCCGCATCGCTGGCCCAGATTTCGGGTGTTGTGCATGTGCCGTCGCGTCCCCGCCAGCCCTATGATGCGAGGACGCGCTACGCCTCGGTGCCGCTGCGGCCGCTGGCGCGCGCCCTGCGTCCCCTCCTCCCGCTGGTCCGGGTATTCTACCCGGACTTCGCCACGACGCTCGCTATTGCCGAGGACGAAGGCGGGGATACCATCGCGCCATCGGCGCTGCCCGCGTTGCGGCCCGCGCAACGCCATGGCGGGGCACCAGCGTGATGCTGGGGCAGGGCATCGGCAATCGGTGCGTGATCCTGGTGATGGGCGTCCACCGCAGCGGCACCTCGGCGCTGACGGGCGCACTGGCCAGGACCGGCGCCAGGCTGCCCCGCGACCTGCTGATGCCCCAGCCGGACAACAGGGACGGCTTCTTCGAATCGGAACGCATCGTCAGCCTGCACGATGAAGTACTGGCCGCCGCGCAGAGTACTTGGGATGATGCGGGGGGCTGGACGGAGGCGCAGCGGGACATCATCCGGGAAAGCCGGTTCCGGCACCGTCTGTGGACCCTGCTGCGGCAGGACCTGCCGGGTCCAGGCCCCTTGCTGATCAAGGATCCACGGCTGTGCCGGCTGCTGCCGCTGTGGGATGACCTGGCGGCCGAACGCGGGCTCGACCTGCGCCATGTGCTGGCGGTCCGCCATCCGGCGGAGGTCGCCGCGTCGCTGGCCGTGCGCAACGGCATGCCGCCGCCTGCGGCGCTGCGGCTCTGGCTGCGCAGCTACCTGGACGCCGAACGCCATACGCGCGGACGATTCCGTATCGCCACCAGTTACGATGTGCTGCTGCGGGAGAAGTCGCGCTTTGTGCTGCCGCTGGCACGATCCCTCGGCCTGGCCGGCGCGGCATCGCCGCGCACCATGGCGCTGGAAGTGGATGCCCTGCTACGCGACGATCGCAGGCACCATCATGCGGCGTCCCGCGACGATCGGCCGGGCACGGTGATGGCGCTGTACGAATGGCTGCTGAACGGACTGCAGCCCGAAGCCTTTCCGGCGGCGGCGCTGGACGAAGCGGCCTGCTGACTGGCCTGGCGAGGGTCGTTCCGGCGCCTCGGCGCGCCATGCCGGTGGATCACGATTTTTTGTGCTTTCCTCCATCAACACCTAAACTGCACTGTTCGGCGGATGTGGAGGCCATGAAGCATGTGTAGCCAGCGCTGGACGCGGCGGCGTTGTCGCCACTCTGTGATACGCGGGGTATCGGCCATGGCTCGCCAGGCCTGATGCAGGAGATCCTCGATCAGCCCTTCCGACGCACCTCCGTCGGACGGTTGCGCTTTGCGGGTGACCTGGCGCGCAAGACCATTGGCTTCGCCCGGGCGCTGCCGGGGCGTGCAGCGGCCCTGGTCGGAGAGATTGCCGCCAACGCCGCGAAACCGTCGTCGCGAATTCTGCGAGTCGAGTCCGGGGTGCTGCCATCCGTCTCGCGCTCGCTGGCGATCTACGTGCACTATGCGCCTTCCGGTCGGGTGTCGGACATGGTGCTGCTGCAGTTGCAGGAATATGCGCGGCAGGGGTTCAGGATCGCCTTCGTCTCCAACGCCCCCCACTTGGATGAAGAAGCATGGCGCCAGGTGCGCCAGTTGGCAGAACTGGCCGTGCTGCGCACCAACCTGGCACGCGACTTTGGCGCTTGGTCCGACATTCTGGCGGAATATTATCCCGACGGCACCGATATCGACGAACTGCTTCTTGTGAACGATTCAGTGCTGGGTCCGTTGCGGCCGCTGGAGGAGATGTTCGGCCGGTTGCGCGCGTCGGGCGATGGGGTCTTCGGGCTGACGGAAGGGGTGCAGCATCGGCCGCACCTGCAATCCTACTTGATGCTGTTCCGTGGCGCGGCGGCGATCCGTGACCTGCGCGCCTTCCTGGCGTCGCGCTGGCTGACCAACCGCAAGGGCGCGCTGATCGCCCAGTTCGAGATTGCGCTGACGCGCGCGATGCAGACCCGTGGCCATTTGGTTGCCGCGCTCTGGCCCTATGCGCAGTTGGAGGGCTTGTTCGTCGCACATCCGGAAGAACGGGCGCCGGTGATGGCGGCATTCGGGCCGCTGCTCCGGATGCGGGCAGCGCGCTGCGCCAAGGACCCCTTTGCGCTGCGGCGCCTGCTGCTGAATCACCCGCTCAATCCCACGCACCATTTCGCTGGCCTGCTGCTGCGCCGAACCGGGTTTCCCTTCCTCAAGGCAGAGTTCGTCCGCGATAACCCGCTGCAGGCACCGGAAGCCCTCTCCTGGGCCGGCATCCTGCCGGCCGGGTCAGTCGCCAGCGCCAGGATGCTGCAGGATCACTTGGCGCAGTTCGGGCCGGCGCAGTTCGGGCCGGCGCGGGGCGGCCCGGCAGTGCGCACGCAATGGCCGCAGGCACCCGCCGCGCTTCCCGCGCCCGCGGCGGCCGGGGACAGCGCCAGCCTGCGCCAGCGGATGGCCCGCAACACCTGCGAACAGCTGCGGTTCAGCATCGTCGTCCCGGTGTATCAGCCGCCGCTGGATGTTTTCGATGCGATGATCCGCTCGGTCGCCGCGCAGACCTATTCACGCTGGCAACTCTGCCTTGCCATCGTCGATACCGGGGCCAACGCGGCACCGTTGATCGACACGGCCAGGGCTGCGCAGCGGCGGGACCCGCGGATCGCGCTCGCCATCCTGCCCGGCAACGGCGGAATCGCGCGCAACACCAATGCCGCGCTCGAACTCGCGGAGGGGGAGTGGGTGGTCCTCCTCGACCATGACGACCTGCTGACGGCGGATGCGCTGGCCGAGATCGCCCAGGCGCTGGAGGCCACGCCCGAGGCCGACTTCGTCTATTCGGACAAGGACATGATCGACCGCGCCGGCACCCGGCCCAGCAGCCCGCTGCTGAAGCCAAGCTGGTCGCCCGACATCATGCTGAACGCCAACTACCTCACCCATGTCTGCGCCATGCCGACGGCACGGCTGCGGGAGATTGGCGGCTGGGACCCCGATACCGATGGTGCGCAGGACTGGGACTTGTTCCTGCGCGCCATTCCCCAGGGCGGGCGCGTGGTCCATGTACCGCGCATCCTCTACCACTGGCGGATGATTGAGACCTCGGTCTCGGTCGGGGGCAGCGCGGTGAAGCCCTATGCACTGGAAGGGCAGCTCAGGACACTGCGCAAATACCTGCCGCGCGCGGGCTGGCCCGCGGCCAGCCCGCGGCATGAAGGCCCGCTGATCCGGATCGACTGGGGCCCGCTGCCCGACGGCACGATCACGCTGATTGCCGTCGGCGGCCCACCGAATTCGCTGCTCCGCCAGGCCGCGGCGCGGCTGGGCGCAGCGCTGGCGGTGGCCGAGGGGCACGATCCGGCCCGGGCGGTGGATGAAGTGTTGCGGCACGATGCCGGCGACATCGTCCTGCTGGTCGATGCGGATTTTGCCCCGCGGGACGACCAGGCCCTGGCGGAACTGGCCGGCCCCTTGGGCAACCCCGCCATTGCCATCGTCGGTGGACAGGTGCTCGACCCCGGCGGGCGCATCCTCGACCATGGCGTGTTCTTCCAGGATGGCGCGGCCTGGCCGGCCTTCCGTGGCGAGGAACGCCACTACAATGGCGAAGCCGGCTGCTGCCTTTGGTATCGCAACATGTCGGCCGTGGCCGGGGGCGCCATGGCCTTCCGGCGGGCAACCTGGCAGGCGGGCGGCGGGTTTTCGCTTCCGGCCGCCGGGCTGCGGGGCGACCTTGCCTTCTGTCTTCGCTTGCTGCCGCGTGGGCGCATCCTGCTGAACCCCAATGCCAGCTTCGCCTCGGCGCAAGGCTTGCCGAGCCGCTTCGAGCTGGCCGCCTTCAACGGCGGCATCGACCCCACCGCCGTGCGCGCGGCCCTGCCGCGCGGGGACCGCTTCCTCAGCCCGCGGCTGGACGCGGCGCGGAAGGCGGGCGCGCCGCGCATCGCCGCGGCCTTGCCGCCGCCATCGGCCGGGCCAGCACTGCCTGGTGACGAGGCGCGCTACTGCGTCTCGGCCTATGATGCGACGGAGGAGGAGATCTCCGCATCGATCTGCGGCTGCATGACACGCCCCGCCCGGCCGCTGCGGCGCATGCTCTGGATCGTGCCAGAATTCGCCACGCCCTATTACGGGGGCATCCACACCATCCTGCGGGCGGCCGACCACCTGCAGCGGATGCACGGCGTTGAACAATGCTTCGTGGTGCAGGGGTGCGAGGAGACCGGTGCGATTGCCGGCCGCATCGCCCAGGCCTTCCCGGCGCTGGCGCATGCGCGTGTCCTCGGTAGCGACGCGGGTGGCGTGCCAGACAGCGCCGGCCCGGTCGATGCGGCGGTCTGCACGCTGTGGACCACCGCCTACCCGCTGCTGCGCTTCGGCGGAGCGCGGCGCAAATTCTATTTCGTCCAGGACTGGGAGCCTGACTTCTACCCGGCCGGCGCCGTCAGCTGCCTGGCGGAGGCAACCTATCGCTTCGGCTACCACGCGCTCTGCAACACGCCGTCGCTCGCAGAATCCTATGTGCGGCTCGGCGGCACGGCGGATGTGTTCCTGCCGGCGGTCGACCAGCAGGTCTTTCATGCCACGGACCGCCGCCCCAGGCGCGACAATGAACCCTTTCGCCTGTTCTGCTATGCGCGTCCCGGCACGCCGCGCAACTGCTTCGAGGCGATCGCCGCGGCGCTGATCGACCTCAAGCGGCGCCATGGCAGCGCGCTGCAGGTGGTGACGGCGGGGCAGGCCTGGGACACCGCCACCTGGGGCCTCGACGGCATCGTCGAGAATCTCGGCCTGCTGACCTATACGGAAACGGCGCGGCTGTATCGCGCCATGGATGCTGGCCTGGTGGCCATGGCGACGCGGCATCCCTCCTACCTGCCGCTGGAACTCATGGCATGCGGGGCCGCGGTGGTGACCAACCGCAACAGCCACACCGGCTGGCTGCTGCAGGACTACGAGAACAGCCTGTTGTGCGAAATGACCCGCAGCAGCATCGCCGACGCGGTGACCCGGTTGATCGAGGCGCCCGAGCTGCGCGACCGCCTCGCCGAGGCGGGCCTGCGCACCATCGCGGCGGGTCATGCCGGCTGGGACGCGCCGCTGGAGCGGATCCACGAGGCCATCCGCCGGCAGGTGGAGACATGACGCCGGCCCGGGCTGTACGCCGATGAAGCGGCTCGGCCTGCTGGTCGCGGGGGTGCAGAAGGCCGCCACGACCACGCTGCACGGCATGCTCAGCACCCTGCCCGGCCTGGCCGGGCCGGTGGGGCGGAAGGAGCTGCACTTCTTCGACGACGACGCCGCCACGGATTGGCGGCAGCCGGACTACGCGCCGCTGCACGCCGCCTTCGCCGGCGCGCCGGCCGACGCCACCTGGTTCGAAAGCACCCCGGCCACCCTGTTCTGGCCCGGCGCCCTGGCGCGGGTGCGGGACTACAACCCGGCCATGAAGCTGGTGCTGGTGTTCCGCGACCCGGTGGAACGGGCCGTATCGGCCTGGCGGATGGAGCGGGCCCGCGGGGTGGAGCCGCTCGGCTTCGCCGAAGCCCTGGCGGCGGAGGATGCGCGCTGCGCCGGCGCGGGGGGGGGCCTGCGCCAGTTCGCCTATCGTCGCCGCGGCCTCTACGGGGCGCAGCTGGAGGCGGCGCTCGCCCTGTTCCCCCGCGAACAGCTGCTGCTGCTCCGCTTCGAGGACGTGGTCGGCCAGCCGGACGAGACCCTGGCCCGCATCGCCCGCTTCGCCGGCGTCGCCGAACCCGGCGGCCCCGTCACGCCGCAGCGGCTGAACGCCGGCGCCTCGACGGCGCTGGCCGAACCGGAGGCACTGGCGGCGTTGGCGGACGCGTACCGGGACGACATGATTCGCTTCCTCGAGCTCAGCCGGCTGGAGATCGCCCATTGGCGCAGCTTCGTGCTGGCGCGGGAAGGCCGCCACGCGGCAACCACCGACGCCATGGGACTGCCCCGGCGGGACGATCCACGCCAGCACGCCGTGCCGGTCTGCTCGCACGGGCCGGTCTTCGGCAACCTGGTGCTGCTGCTGCGCTGCGGGCGCCGGCATCCGGTGCCCAACGCCGAATGCCTCACTGCCCATGGCTACCGCTTCCCCGAGGACGTCGTCGCCGTGGACGATCGGGTGCTGCTGTCCTGCGTGCCGGCGCAGCCGCTGGGCCGCAGCCTGCCCCTGGCGGCGTTCGAGGCGCTGCAGCCACGCACGGTGGGCGAGGCGCGGCAATGGGCCACGTCGCAGCTTGCGGGCGAAGGCATCGAATTCGGGGCGGCGGCCAGCCCGTTTCCGGTGCCGCTGCATGCCCTGGTGAGCTACGCCGACGTCCTGCGCTACGAGGAGCTGCTCGAAGGCCTCTACCCAGGCCAGCAGGCGCATGGGCTGGTCGACCCGACACGGCGGATCGACCTGGATAAGCCGGACGCCCTGGCGGCGGAGAGCCTCGACTTCATCATCGCCAGCCATGTCATCGAACATCTGCGCAACCCGATCGGCACCATCCTGGCGTGCCACCGCGCCCTGCGGCCGGGCGGGCATCTCGTGCTCGCAGTGCCGGAAAAGACCCGGACCTTCGACCGCCGGCGCCCGGATACGAGCCTGGACCACCTGCTGCTCGACCATGCGCACCCCAGCTCGCTGCGCGACCAGGACCATTACCGGGAGTTCTTCGAGCTGGCGGAAGGCTTCGAGGGCCTGCTCACCAAGCGCGGAACCAGCTGGATGGACGAATTCCGCGCCGGCTACTCGATCCACATGCATGTCTGGACCCACGCCAGCTTCGCCGCGATGATCGACCATGTGGTCGGGACGATCGCGCCATTCTCGGGCCGATGGATGCGCCCGGCAGCGGATGACGGCATCGAGTTCTATTGCGTGTTGCGGAAATAGACTGAAGTATCGGCCAGCGGGCGCGAATCCCTGCGTATGCGCAGCGACGCGGCCGCGGCCCGATCCTGCGCCGGGAGGCCCGGGGCGCGCAGCGTGGCGCTGTACTGGCACTTCAACCGCCTTGGGGTGGTCTCGGCCATGGTGCTGCGGCAGCTGGCCCGCTACCGGGACGCCGGCTTCGCCGTGGTCTTCATCGCCATGGCGCCGATCTTCGCCACCCTGCGCGCGGCCGGCGATGGCGTCTGCCGCATGACCGAGAGCGCCCAGGGCGGACATCACATGCGGAGCTGCTTCGTGCTGGCGCGCGGGCAGAAGGCGGTGGCGGCGCTGGCCGCTGAACCCGACGCATGCCCTGGCCGCTGCCTGGTCCGGCGCCTCGGCTTTCCCTTCGTCAAGCCGACGCCGCTGCGACGCCATCCCGTTGGCCTGCCGGGCGAGGAGGCGTCGACGATCCGGTCCTGCCTGCCACAAGCGGTGCCGGTCGCCGAGACATCTCAGGACCTCCAGGACGCGAGCGGCCGCCGCTCACTCTCCCGCACCGCCTTGGCTGCGGTGAGACTGCCATAGGCGTCCTCCTCCGTCGCGATGCGCCGCAACAATTGCCGCCGTTGCGCATAATGGTCGGCGCGCGATACCGCCGATGCGCCCGGCGCATGGCGCAGGTGAAGGTAGAACTCGCCCCCCGATGTCGCGCTGCACGACAGCAGTTCGAGTTCGATCAGGCGGAGGAAGTGGAGGTCGCGCAGGATCAGTTCCGCCGAGGCCGGTGTGAAGGTCCAGCAATGCGCATCGCGATAGGGCATTGAGCCGGCCGCGATGCGCTGCCGCCAGGCCAGCAGCAGCTCCTGGAGGAGCTCACGGACCTGGCCGCCGCGCAGCGCGTCCTCGCCCGGCGCCGCCGCGGGCGCACCCGGCACCAGCGCCACGCATTCGGCGAGGCCTTCGAATTGCTGCCGGAAGCTCGGCTGTTGCCGCGCCTCGAAATAGGCTTCGAGGATCGCGCCCAGCGTGCTGCGCGGCCGTAGCAGGTCGAAGCAGCAGCGCTTGTCCGGTACGGCCATGGCAAGCACGCCGCCGGGCTTCAGCACCTGCTGCGCCGCCTGGAGGAAGCGCAACGGGTCGGGCAGATGCTCGAAATTGTGGGAGGACACGACGAAGTCAAAGCTGCCTGGTTCATGGCCCGCGGCGGCCGCCATCTCGGCCATCCGGTGCGCCGGGCCCAGCAGGTCCACCGGTTCGATGCTGGCAACGCCCTGAGGGGGTATGGCGGGGTCTTTCGCCGCCCGCGCCCGCAGCCTGTCGGCGTCCTGGACATCCAGCACCAGCACGTCCCAGCCCGCCGACCTAGGCAGCAGCGGGGCATGATAGGGGCCGATTTCGATGCCCTTCATGCCGGGCAGGATGTGCTGGAGGATACGCTGCCGCCGATCCATGTGGACGCTCTCGGTCATCCCCGCCGGGTCGGGTGGCTGGCGAGGGATGCAGGGGAACCGGGTGCCGTCAATTTGCCCGCCG
The DNA here is from genome assembly GCA_027483995.1 of Acetobacteraceae bacterium. Classification (GTDB taxonomy): domain Bacteria; phylum Pseudomonadota; class Alphaproteobacteria; order Acetobacterales; family Acetobacteraceae; genus CAMDGX01. Next base: position 209 of record JAIXTK010000398.1, on the reverse strand, counting down.
GCCCGCCGGCCGCGGTGCGCTCGCCGAAGGCATCCTGCTCCGCCGCCAGCCGGGCGAATAGCTGGCGCCGCAGCGGGTAGTGCTCGGCTCGCGTCATCGGCGCCGCATCCGGGGCATTCCGCAGATGCACGAGGAACTCGTATCCCTCAGTGTCGCTGCAGGACGCGATGTCGAGGTCGATGAGGTCGAGGAAGCGAAGGTCGCGCAGG
>JAIXTK010000154.1 GCA_027483995.1 Acetobacteraceae bacterium | reverse complement strand
TGGATGCCGTCGCGCGCCACCCACCACATGTAGCCGTAGCTGCCGGCCAGCCCGGCATCGGAGATCGGCGCCACGCTGTCTTCCACCCAGGCTTCCGGCACGATCTGCGCGCCGCCCCAGCGCCCGCGGCGCAGGAACAACTCGCCGAACCTGGCGAGGTCGCGCGCCGTCATGCGGAACGGGTAGGCGGGGTGGATCGAGGCTTCCAGCGGGTGGTACCTGCCGTCCCGCTCCGGCACGTAGTCTTCCATGCCGATCGGGTCCGCAATGCGCGCCTTGAAGTCGGCGTAGATATCGGCGCCGGTCACCTGGCGGTAGATCGTGCCCAGCGCATTGAAGTCCCAGTTGTTGTAGCACCAGTTCACGCCGGGCCCGTGGCTGTGCCGCGCCGGCTTGATGGCCAGCATGTTCGGCGATTCGTAGCCCGACGGGTGATAGACGCCGGAGCGCGCCGCCAGCAGCTGGTGGACGGTGGCGAGCTTCTCGCGCTCCGACAGCCCCTCCTTGTCGTCGATGCCCAGGCTGCCGAGCGTGGCTTCCAGGTCCACGCGCCCCTCGGCATCGTGGATCCCGTACAGCGCGCTGAGGAAGCTCTTGCGGATGGAGTGCACGTTGTAGTGCCGGTCGATCTCGCCCCAGGCATCCACCACCTTCCCGCCCGCCACCACCATCGTGCTGGCAGAATTGAACGTGCCGGCGAAGGCCTGTGCCTCCGCCAGCTTCGCCGTGGACCAGCCGATCTGCTCCGGCGCCTGCCAGCGCGCCCAGCTCCCGATGTCGGCGCTCACCGCCCGAAACCCTGCCCGCCATTCACCTGGATGATCTGCGCCGTGACCCAGATCGCCATGTCGGAGGCCAGGAACATCACCACGTTCGCCACCTCCTCCGGCGTGCCCAGCCGCCCGGCCGGCATGGAGTTGAGGATGGAGTTGTACAGCTTGGGGTCCTCGGTCTTGCGCCGCTCCCAGGAGCCGCCGGGGAACTCGATCGAGCCCGGCGCCACGCAATTCACCCGGATGCCATGCCTGGCCAGCGCCGCGGCCTGGGTGCGGGTGTAGTGGTTCACCGCCGCCTTCGCCGCGCCATAGGCCGGCGTGCGCACGGAGGGGTTCAGGCCGGAGCCGGAGGAAATATGGATGATGCTGGGCTGCGTGCCCTTCATCAGCCACGGCATCGCCTCCCGGCTGGCGCGCACGGCGGCCATCAGGTCCACCGACAGGCTCGATTCCCAGCTTTCCTCGTCATCGCCGCGGCCGAAGCCGGAGGCGTTGTTCACCAGGATGTCGATGCCGCCGAGGGCATTGGCAGCCGCCGGAATGTAGGCGGCAATCGCCGCGGCGTCGGACAGGTCGCAGGGGGCCGCGTGCGCTGTGCCGCCGAACGCGGCCAGCTCCTGGCGCGTGGCCTCCAGCGTGTCTGCGCCGCGCGCGCAGATCGAAACCGCCGCACCCGCCTGGGCGAAGCCGAGCGCGATCGAACGGCCGATGCCGCGGCTGCCGCCGGCGACAATCACGCGCCGGCCCTTCAGGTTCAGTTCCATGGCCATCCCTCTCTAAGGTGGCGGGATCGTCGCCGTGCCGCGCTGCTCTGGCAAGGCACGGCCGCCATGCAGGGCTGAGGGTGACAGCGCGGCCGGCACGTCGCACACTCGCCCCACTGCAAATAGTTCCAAGGAGGGGACGGGCATGTCCAAGAAAATGCTTGAGGGTAAGGTTGCCCTCGTGACCGGTGCCGGCCGCGGCATCGGCCGCGCCATAGCGCTGGTGATGGCGGAGAACGGCGCCCAGGTGGTGGTGAACGACATCGGCGCCGCCGTCGATGGCAGCGGCAACGACTCGACACCCGCGCAGCAGGTGGTCAGCGAGATCGAGGCCCTGCACGGCCAGGGCCAGGCCGTGGCGAACTACGACAGCGTGGCGGACTGGGACAGCGCCCAGAGCATGGTCCAGACCGCGATCGACCGCTTCGGCAAGATCGACATCGTGGTGAACAACGCGGGCATCCTGCGCGACACCATCTTCCACCGCATGACGCCGGAAGAATTCGACGCGGTGGTGAAGGTGCATCTCTATGGCGCCTTCTACGTCTCCCGCGCCGCCATCCCGTTCATGCGCAAGCAGGAAAGCGGGGCCTTCGTGCACATGACCAGCACCTCCGGCCTGATCGGCTCGGTGGGCCAGGTGAACTACGCGGCGGCCAAGCTCGGCATCGCCGGTATGTCGCGCGGCATCGCCGGTGACGCGGCGCGCTACAACGTGCGCAGCAACTGCATCGGGCCCCACGCCTTCAGCCGCATGATCGAGACGGTGCCCGGCCAGACCGAGGAGCAGATGCAGGCCCGCGCCGCCAAGACCCGGCCGGACCAGGTGGCCCAGCTCGCCGCCTTCCTGGGCAGCGATGCCGCCAAGGAAGTGACCGGCCAGATCATGGGTGCGCGCGGCAACGAGATCTATCTCTACAGCCAGCCGCGCCCGATCCGCACCATGCACCGCGGCACCGGTTGGTCGGCGCAGGCCCTGGCGGAGACGCTGCTGCCGGCGTGGAAGTCCAGCCTCACGCCGCTGGAGCGCACCCGCGACGTGTATGCCTGGGACGCGATCTGATCCCAGCCGAAGGATGGAACAGGGGGCGGGTCCGCAAGGGCCCGCCCCTTTTTCTATTCGGCGGCCGCAAGCCGTGCGCGGCGGTCATTGGCCAGCGCCAGTACGCAGGTGGACAGCATGAAGCCCACTGAGACGGCGAAAATCCAGCCCGGGTGGCCGAAATCCATGATCGTGCCATAGAGCAGCGGGCCGATGATGCCGCCGATGTTGAAGCCGGTGGAGACGATGGCGAACACGCGCCCCTCCGCCCCCTTTGGCGCGCTCGCCCGCACCAGCATGTCGCGCGACGGCATGATCAGGCCGGTGCAGAACCCACCCACCGCCATCACCGGCAGCAGCGCCCACATCGGCAGGTTCACCAGGCCCACGATGGCGATGGCGACGGCCGTCACCGCGAAGCCACCGGCCGACACCTCGCTGTGCCGGCGCGTGCGGTCGGCGATGATGCCGCCGGCCAATACGCCAAGCGCCGAGGCACCGAGGTAGAACGACAGCGCTATGCTCGCCACCCATACCGGTGTGCCGTGATGCGCGTTCATCGCCACCACCGAGAAGCCGGAGATGCCGCCGCCGGACATGCCGATCACGGCGAAGAACGCCACCAGCGACAACACCTGCGGGGTGATCAGCTGCCGCGCCGGGATCGGCGCCCGGCGCACCGCCGCACGCGGCGCCCCGGCCGGCGCCCCGAACAGCAGCGGCAGCGCAAAGAGCGGCCCCAGCAGCCCGGCCGCAATCAGCGCGCCCGAAACGCCCCACGCACCGGCCGCGAGCAGCATTCCCGCCGGCGCCAACGCCGTGCCGGCATAACCGGCAAAGGTGTGGATCGAGAACGCCCGGCCAACCCGTGCCTCGCCGATCACGCCGGAGGAGAGGATGGCGTAGTCGCTGGGGTGGTAGACGCAGTTGGCCAACCCGGCCATCAGCGCGGCGGCCAGCAATACCGGATAGACCGGGTTGAGCCCTGCCACGATGAATGCGCTGCCGCCCAGCAGCAGCCCGCCCACCAGCAGCCGGCGCGGCCCGAACCGGTCCACCGCGAAGCCCGTCGGCGTCTGCATCAGGGCGGAGACGATGTTGAACAGTGTCAGCGCGAAGCCGAGTTCGACATAGCCCACGCCGAATTGTTCCTTGAGCAGCGGGAACAGCGGCGGCAGCACCAGGATGTGGATATGGCTGACCATATGTGCGCCGGAGATCTGCCCCAGCGTGGCGAGTTCTTCGCGTTTCCAGCCGGCGCTCATGCGAACGCTCCTTTCGCTTGTGATCCCTTCGCGGCCGTCATCTGCAGCGCCACTTCGATCGCCTCCACCATGCTGTCTGCGTTGGCGATGCCGCGGCCGGCGATGTCGAAGGCGGTGCCGTGGTCCACCGAGGTGCGGATCACCGGCAGGCCCAGCGTGATGTTCACGCCAGAGAGCGAATCGAAGGTGCCGGTGGCGGGGTTCATCTGGAAGCCCAGCAGCTTCACCGGGATGTGCCCCTGGTCGTGGTACATCGCCACCACCGCATCGTATTGCCCGCCGCGCAGCTTCACGAACACCGTATCCCCCGGCACGGGGCCGCTGACATGGATGCCTTCCGCGTTGCACTGCGCCACGACCGGCGCGGTCACGTCGGTGTCCTGGGTGCCGAACAGCCCGCCCTCGCCGGCATGCGGGTTCAATGCCGCCACCGCGATATGTGGCCGGGCAATGCCCATGCGGCGCAATGCATCATGCGTCAGGTCGATCGTGCGGCGCACCCGCTCGGGCGTTACCAGCGCGGGCACCTTCTCCAGCGCGACATGGGTGGTGACGTGGCTGACGCGCATGTTCCCATGCGCCAGCATCATCACAGAGGTCTTCTGCCCCGTCAGGTCCGCCAGCATGTCGGTGTGGCCGGCATATTTGTGCCCTGCCAGGTTCAGCGCCTCCTTGTTCAGCGGCGCCGTCACGATGGCGGCAATCCGCCCCGCCAGGGCAAGGCGAACCGCCTGGTCCACTGCCAGAAAGCTGAAGCGCCCGGCCTCGGGGCTGAGGCATCCGGTTGCGATGGCGCCGTGCTCGTCGCCCGCCGGCAGCAGCGCCAGCGGCGGGAACGCCGCTGTCTCGTCAGCCCGTGCGAAGGCGGCATGGCCTAGCGTGGCGCAGGCCTGGTCCAGTGCGGTGGCGTGCCCGATCACCAACAGGCGCATCTCTCCCGATGCAAGCCGGGGGGCGAGCGCGCGGGCAGCCTTGACGATGATCTCGGGGCCGATCCCGGCCGGATCGCCCATGGTGACGGCCAGAACCGGCGGGGACGCAGGCATGGGAAAACTCCTTCAACCGAGCAGGCTGGCGAGGAAATCAGGGCGACCGAAGGCACCTGATTTGGACAGGATTGGCAACCCGTCCCAATGCCCCCCTTCCATGCGCGAGACGGGGGCACCGGGTTCATGCTCGCCCAGCACCGTCAGCGCGGTGGCGCCAAGGCCATCCGCCAGCGCACGCATGGTCTCGCCGCCCGCCACGATGCAACTCCCCGGCCGGGGCAGCCGATAGGCCACCTCCGTGAAGAACCGCCCTATCCGGTCGGCGGCCTCGGCGCGTGGCACGCCCGGTGGCAGGCGTAGGCTGATCGCGGCCGGCAACGGCAGGTCGCGGATCGGCCCTTCCAGCACAAAATGCCACGATGTCGCGGCCAGTTGCACCTGGCTCACCGGGTGGTCGGACCCGATCATGGCCACGAGCGGTGCCGGCAACTCCGGCCGCGGTGCCGCGCCACCGCCCAGCGCACCGGCCAACCCGCCGGTGCCCGCCCACAACACCCGGCCGGGCAGGGCACCCGCGGCGGCCACGATCGCCCGCAACTCGGCGTCACTTTCCGCATCCCACAGGCTCACGCCGTGCGGTGCCGCCATGCCGGCGCGCGCGGCCACCGGCGCGAGGCCGAGGGCGGCCAGTTGCCCGGCCAGATCGACATCAACCGCAACCCCCTGTGCCACCTGGCGCCCATGGCGCGTCACCCGGCCCTGGAACGGGAAGGCCGGCGCGATCACCAGATGGTCGAACCCGCCGGCGCGAAAGCTGGCGGCCAGCTCGGCGGCGGGATGCCCGCGCAGCAGTGAATCCAGCTTCTTGAAGGCAAGTGAGGCGCCGCGCAACGCCGGCCCACAGGCTGCATGTGCCACCGCCGCCGCATCCGCCGAGCCCTCGCGCGTGGCCAGGTCCCGGGCGCCGGCGGTCCAGGCGCCCTTCCACGTCACCCTCTGCGGGCCGAAGCGCGGCACGAACCGCGCGGCGGTATCCAGCGCGCCGGTCAGGTCGTCGGCCAGCAACACGAAGGACATGGCGCAGTTCTCCCGGGGGCGAGTCGCCATGATCCTGGTCAATCCGCGCACCAAGCGCCATGCCGGCGCCGCATGGGCGCAGCCCAGGCCGCCATTCATCCGATCGTGGACCGCGGATGCCCCGGTGTGCTATCGAGGAGGCTGAACAACTCTCCAGAACTGGTTGAAATGGTGACGAAAGATCGTTCCGGGCTCGATGGCATGACCCGCCGTGGCGCGCTCGCGCTCGGCGCGGCCGCCTTGCTCCCGCGTTCGGCCGGTGCCCAGGCCGGTGCCCAGGCCGGTGGGGGTGCGGTGCTGATCATGAACTCCGGCGCGGCCTCGCTCAGCGTGATCGACATGGCCACCCGCCGCGAAACCCGGCGGATCCCGGTGCTGCGGGAGCCGCATCACTGGGCCCTGACACCGGACCACAAGGAGTTGCTGATTGGCGATTCCTCCGGCAACGAGCTGCAGGTGCTCGATCCCCGCACCTTCGCGGTCACGCGCCGCATGCCGATCTCCAACCCCTACCACCTGCAGTTCAGCGGGGACGGCAAGTTCTTTGTCGTGGCCGGTCTCGCCCGCAACCAGATCGATATCTATGAAGCCGGCAGCTACAAGCTGCTGAAGCGCTTCCCCATCAAATCCATGCCCAGCCACATGGATTTCCTGCCGGACAGCTCCGTGGTGTTCGTCACGCTCCAGGGCACCGGGCGCGTGGTGGCGATCGACCTGCGCCGCCTGGAGATATTGTGGAACGAGGAATGCGGCCCTGCCCCTGCCGGCACACTGGTGCATGCCGGCCGCGTGCTCACCGGCAACATGGGCGGCGATGACGTCGCGGTGCAGGATGCCCGGACTGGCAAGCTGCTGCGCCGCATCCGCACCGGCAAGGGCGCCCACACCCTGTTCTGGGCGCCGGACCGCAAGACGATCTGGGTCAACAACCGTCTGGACCAGCAATCCGTGGTGGTGCTCGATGCCGCCACCCTTGATCCCGTGCGCCGCTACCGCCTGCCCGGCGGCCCCGACGACCTGGAATTCGCGCCGGACGGCAACATCTGGTTCACCATGCGCTTCGTCCACAAGGTGGCGGTGATGGATCCCAGAAGCGGGGACTTCACCACCATCGATGTCGGCCGCTCGCCGCATGGCATCTTCCTCAACCCCCGCGCCATCGCCACCGCATGATCCCCGCTTTCGACACCGCCGCCGGCTGGATCCAGGAAACCCTGCTGCTGCCGCTGCTGTTTTCCCTGGGCCTGATCCAGTGGGAAGACATCTCCTTCGGCTGGGCGCTGTTCGCCGTCTATGGCGCCGCCCAGGTGGTGGTCACTTTCGCCGTCTGCGTGCCGCTGGAACGCTGGCGCCCGGTGGAACGCTGGCCGGATGCGCAGGCGGTGGTGGTGGACGTGCTCTACACCTTCATCAGCCGCGTCGGCCTGCTGCCGCTGATCACCTACGTGCTGTTCTTCAAGCTGCAGGTGGAGCTGAGCGGCACCCTGACCGACATGGGCTACGTGCCGCCCACGCTGGAACGCATCTTCCCGTTCCTGTTCGGCATGCCGGTGCTGACCTTCCTCCTCTATGCCATCATCCTCGATTTCGGCGAATACTGGCGCCACCGCCTCAGCCACGTGTTCCGCTGGTGGTATTCGCTGCACGCGCTGCACCACGCCCAACGGCAGATGACCTTCTGGTCCGACGACCGAAACCACCTGCTGGACGACGTCATCGGCTTCGCCTGGTTCACCTGCATCGCGCTGCTGATCGGTGTGCCGCCGATGCAGTTCCCGCTGCTGGTGCTGCTGCTGCGCCTGATCGAAAGCCTGAGCCATGCCAATGCCCGCGTCTCCTACGGCTGGCTCGGCGAGCGGCTGCTGGTCTCGCCGCGCTTCCACCGCGCCCATCACGGCGTGACCGCGGCCGGCGAGATCAGCGTCAACTACGGCGCCGTCCTGCCCTGGTGGGACATGATCTTCCGCACCGCCGATTTCTCCCGCGAGTTCGTGCAGACCGGCGACCCAACCGCGGAGGAGGAACTGGCGACAGGCAGCTACTTCACCCAGCAATGGGTGGGGGCAAAGCGGATGCTGCGCGATATCTTCAGCACCACGCCAAGGGGTGCCGGCTGATGGCAGGCACCCAGCCCTATGGCGGCCCCATCATCGACACCTTCCTGCACGCCCCCTGGATCGGCGAGGCCGGCCCCATCCCCCGCGCCGACGTGGTGCCCTGGACCGACGATGCCCGCCTGCGCCGGGTGATGAGCACCTTCCACCACCCGGACCAGCCAGGCGGCCTCCCGCCGCAGCGCAGCCTCGACCAGGTCCTGGCCGAGATGGACCGCGCCGGCGTTTCCCACGGCATCCTGGCCGCGAAGGTCTACTACCCCACCACCCCACCCGCGCTCGATGCGCTGCACGCCGAACTCGCCCGTCTGTGCGCCGCCTCCAACGGCCGGCTGCGCTGGATCGCCACGGTGATGCCGCCGGAACACGGCCCCGGTTCCTACTGGGACCTGATGCGCAACCCGCGCATCATCCAGTCCCTGCAGGGCGATCCCAACCTGATCGGCGTCCACATCACGCCCTCGCCCTGGGGGCTCGCCCCGAACGACCGCTGGTACTACCCACTGTATGCGCGCTGCGTGGATCTCGGGCTGAAGCTGTTCACCTATGTCGGCATGCCCGGCCCGCTCTGGCCCATGGCCCCCAACGACCCCACCCATCTCGACGACGTCGCCCTGGCCTTCCCAGATCTGGTCATCGTCGCCCACCACATCGGCGACCCATGGACCGAGATGGCCGTGCGCCTGGCCGCCCGTCATGCCAATTTCTACATCTGCACCTCGGCCTGGTCGCCGAAATCCTATCCGGAGGCGCTGATGCGGTTCCTCTCGGGCCGCTGGCATGGCCAGCGCGGCAGCGAGAAGGTGCTGTTCGCCTCCGACTACCCGCTGCTCGATCTCGCCCGCACCGTGGCCGCCGGGCGTGCCATGAACCTGCCGGCAGAGGACCTGCGCCGCATGCTGCACGACAACGCGCAGGCCCTGCTGTTCAGCTAACCCAGCCGCAGCAACGGCACCGCCAACCCCGCCAGCGCCACGGCGGCAATCCGCACCGGCGTGAACCGCTCGCGCAGGAACAGCGCCGCGATCACGATGGCAAACAGCGCCGAGGTATCCCGCAGCGCCGCCGCCGGGGCGATCGGTGCCAGGCTGAACACCCACAGGATCAGCAGATACGACGCCATGGAGGCGATCCCGCCCGGCACCGCCACCCGCAGCACGCCGGGCAACTCCGCCACCGATGGCAGGTTGTGCCGCTGCCGCACCAGCATCGCCAATGCATTCGTCACCGACACCACGATCCCATAGGCCCAGGGCGAGCCTGATGCCCGGACGCCCTGTGCATCTGTGATCACATAGGCCGCCGTCCCCAGCCCCGCCGCCAGGGTCCAACCCAATGCCTGCAGGTTGGTGGCCCGCCCCGCCCCGGCCCTGGCCGCATCGAAGGCGAGCGTGAGCAACGAAAGCGCGATCACAGCCACGCCCACCAGCCCCCACGGCCCTACCCGCTCGCCGGCTACCGCCGCGGCCAGCGGCACGATCAGCAGTACCGCCACCGCCCGGATCACCGGGTACACCAGCCCGAACCCGGCCAGCGCATAGGCCCGCAGCATCGCCGGCACCGTGATCGTGTTGATCGCCGTGGACAGCGCAATCCACGCCAGGGACTCCACCGCCGGCAGCCCGGTCCAGTACAGCCCGGGCAGCCCGATCAGCGCCGCGAAGCACATCTGCCCCGTGGCCGCCTGCGCCGGGTTCCGGCTCGCCTTCACTGCGGCGTTCCAGCTGGCATGCAGCGCCGCGCTCGCCAGGGCGGCGGCGACCAGGATCAGCTCCATCAGCGGGGCTCCCCATCCGCCACGATCGCCACGAGGTAGCGCGCCGGATGCTGCGTCGGGTTGTGAAAGGTGATCGGGCGATCGAGCACCATGGCCAGGCAGTCGCCTTCGGCCAGCGCATGCGCCGTTTCGCCCAGCGTCACCTGCATCGTGCCCTCGATCACCCAGATCTGCTGGTGCACCCGCCCCGCGCGTGGCCCGCTTTCGTAGGCGACGCGGCCACCGGGCGGGAACTCCACTTCAACCAATTGCAGGGGCGCCGCGATGCCGGGCGGGGTGAGGTTGCGGCGGACATAGAAGCTGCCGGGGTCGCGCCACTCGGTCTGGTCGGCGCGGCGGTTGACCGGCGCGGGTGGGGCGGAGGGGGCGTCGAACAGAGTGGCCAGCATCACGCCGAGCCCGGTGGCCAGGCGTTCCAGCACCACGGCCGTCGGGCTGGCCGCGCCCCGCTCGATCAGCGAGATCATCGAGCGGCTGACCCCGGCGCGCGCGGCCAGCGCCTCCAGCGACAGATCCTGGCTGGCGCGAAGCTGGCGGATGCGGGTGCCGATGCGGGTGTTGAGGTCTGTCATGTAAAATCCAGGATCAAGGAAGAAACTTCCAGGATCCTGGATATTCCGTCAACCCTGGTTCGGCATCGCCGCATGGAACCGGTTGGCGGCGCGATGCAGCGGGTGGTCCCCCTCAACAGGCAGCAACCCGTCCACCACCACGCCGCGCGGCACGCAGAGCATGTTGATGGCAAAGCCGATGGAATTCAGATACGCGCCTCCTCGATCAACCCAGCCATTGGCATGCAGGTCCTCGGGATTGCCGGCGAAATTGTCCGGCCGGAAGAAGCGCGGCAGGTGCCAGTAGGCGGCGTAGCCGGCCTCGGCGAGCGCTTCGAGCAGGGCCGGGGTTTCCTCCGGCTGATCGGCCTCCAGATACATCAGCGTCCTATGGGCGGCCAGCGTCCGGCGGGCCCCGCGCACGACATGGGCCTCCATGCCCTGGACATCGGCCTTGAGGAAATGCAGTGGCCGGCCATTCAGATACTCGTCCAGCGTCACCGCCGCGACCGTCCGCCGCCCACGGCCTAGCGCCAGGCCACCATAGTTGTTGGGTCGGGTGAAATCCAGCTCCGCCACCCCGATCTGCCCGGCCGCGTCGGAGACCGCCAGCCGCTCGCAATCGGCGTTCAGGATCGAGTTCACCGCCATGTTGGCGCACAGCAACTGGTGCACCACGCGCTGCGGCTCGAAGGCATAGACCCAGCCGGTTGGCCCAACCAGGCGGGCGAGCGCCAGCGCATGGGTGCCGATATTGGCCCCGATATCGGCCACATGCATGCCGGTGCCGACGCAGCTGCGGAAGATGTCCACCTCGGACTCGAAATACTCGCCATAGGCGCGGGCGGACAGGCCGACGACGCTATCGTGGCGGTTGTAGACGAGGTGGCCGTGCAGGCCGCGTACGATGTTGTGCGGCGCGTCCGCGTCGGGCAGCAATGGGGTCAGCATCGCGCCAGCTTATGCACGCCGCCCGTGATGCGCTACCGTGGGGCGGTCAACCGGAGCCGCGCCATGAAGCTGTTCACCGCCGCCTTCCTGACTGAAACCAACACCTGGTCCCCGGTGCCCACCGGGATGAACGCCTTCAAGGTCGACAAGCCCTTCTACCGCCGGGACGGCAGCCTCCAGCCCGTCGTCGGCGGTGGCAACGGCGTGCTGGCCGTCTGGCGCAAGCGCGGCGAGGCAGACGGGTTCGGCATCGTGGAGAGCATCTGCGCCACCACCGAGCCCTCCGGCCCCATCGTCACCGAGGTCTATGAGGAACTGCGCGACACCCTGCTCAACGACTTGCGCGCCGCCCTGCCGGTCGATGGCGTGCTGCTCTTCCTGCACGGCGCCATGGTCGCCTACGGTTACGACGACTGCGAGGGCGACGTGCTGAAGCGCGCCCGCGAGATCGTCGGCCCGAACGTGCCGATCGGGGTGGAACTGGACCTGCACTGCCACCTGACCGACGACATTTGCGACAGCGCCCTGCCGGTGATCTTCAAGGAGTACCCGCATATCGACGGCATCGAGCGCGCCCAGGAGCTGTACGACATCGTGCGCGACGCCATCAGCGGCAAGACGAAGCCCGTCGTCGCCCTGCATGACTGCCGCATGGTCGGCATGTGGCGCACCCCGGTGGAGCCGACGAAATCCTTCGTCGCCCGCATGCAATCGCTCGAAGGCAAGGACGGCATCCTCTCGATTTCCTTCGGCCACGGCTTCCCCTGGGCCGACGTGGCCGAGGTCGGCGCCAAGTTCGTGGTGATCGCCGATGGCGACAAGGCCAAGGCAGCGGCGCTCGCCGCCCAGTTGCACCAGGAGGTCTGGGCCTTCCGCAACGAAGCCGTCACCCCGCACGACACCATCGACCAGGCGATCGATTTCGCCCTCGCCCAGCCGGAAGGCCCCATCGTCCTGGCCGACGTGGCCGACAATGCCGGCGGCGGCGCCCCCAGCGACAGCACCTTCGTGCTCCGCCGCCTGGTCGAGCGCGGCGTCACCAATGCCGCCATCGGCTGCTTCTGGGACCCGATCGCCGTGTCCTTCTGCGCCGAGGCCGGGGAGGGTGCCAGCTTCGACCTGCGCATCGGCGGCAAGTCCGGCCCGGTCTCCGGCCAGCCGATCGACCTGCGGATCACGGTGCGGAAGATCGTGCAGGATCATACCCAGAAGGGTCTGGGCGGCGGGCGGGCGCAGTACGGCACCTCGGCCTGGGTCGAGGCGAACGGCATCCACATCATCCTGACCAGCAAGCGCCAGCAGGTGTTCAACCCCGATGCGTTCACCGGCACCGGCTGCACCCTAGCCGACAAGAAGATCGTGGTGGTGAAGTCGATGCAGCATTTCTACGCGGGCTTCGCGCCGATCGCGAAGGCGGTGCGCTACGTGGCTGCGCCGGGCACGGTGGGGGCGGATTTCGTCAACCTGCCCTACACCAAGGTCACGCGCCCGTTCTGGCCGCGCGTGGCCGATCCGTTCGCCTGAGGCCCCGATGACCAACCCCGCAGCGCCGGTCGCCCGTCAGCTCGACGCCTATAACGCCCGCGACATCGAAGGCTTCATGGCCTGCTGGGCAGAGGATTGCGAATACTACGCCTTCCCCAACACGCTCCTGGCCCAGGGGGCACCCGCCGTTCGTGCCCGCCACGTCGAGCGGTTCCAGGAGCCAGACCTGTTCGGCCGCCTGGAGGCCCGGGTGATCGTCGGCAACCTCGTTGTCGACCGCGAAACCGTCACCCGCAACTTCCCCGAGGGGATTGGGGAGGTGGAGGTGCTGGCGATCTATGAGGTCGAAGGCGGCCTGATCCGCCGCGCCTGGTTCTCGATGGGCCCGCGCCGCATCTGCGCGCCGAACCCCTAGCAGGAGTCCCCATGCCCGACGCCGAGACGCGCACGCGCTACCGGGTGGAGGGCATGGATTGCGCCGCCTGCGCCGCCAAGATCGACACGGCGGTGCGGCGCCTGCCCGGCGTGACGGATGTCTCCGTCTCCGTCTCCGCGGCCACGCTGGTGGTGCGCCACGGCTCCGCCGGCGTACTGGCAGACGTGGAACGCCAGGTAACGCGCCTGGGCTACGGCCTCTCATCCCTCGGCGATGCCGGCGCGGTGCCGGATCTGGTCGCCGACGGTGGCCCCGGCACGGGATCGCCCGCATGGTGGCGCGGCGCCAAGGCGCGGCTGGTGTTGGCCTGCGCCGCAGCACTTGCCCTGGCCTTCGCGGTGGAAACCGCGGTGCCGTCGCTCGCACCATGGCCCTTCGTCGCCGCCCTGCTGGTCGGGCTGGTGCCGGTGGCACGCCGTGCCTTCCTCGCCGCCCGCGCCGGCACGCCCTTCTCGATCGAAACCCTGATGGTCGTCGCCGCCATCGGCGCCGTGGCCATCGGCGCGGCCGAGGAAGCCGCCAGCGTGGTGCTGCTGTTCCTGATCGGCGAGATGCTGGAAGGTGTGGCCGCCGGCCGCGCCCGTGCCGGCATCCAGGCACTCGCCAACCTCGTCCCCCGCACCGCGCTGCTGGAGGTCGGCCCCCGCCTGCTGGAACGCCCGGCCGCCGGGCTCATGCCCGGCCACGTCATCCTCGTTCGCCCCGGTGAGCGCATCGCCGCTGACGGTATGGTGCTGGAAGGCGAAGGCGGGGTGGACGAAGCCCCGGTCTCCGGCGAGAGCATCCCGGTGGCCAAGGCGCCCGGGGACACCGTCTTCGCCGGCACGGTCAACGGCGCCGCCGCCCTGCGCGTGCGCGTCACCGCCAAGGCCGCGGACAACACCATCGCCCGCATCGTGCGCCTGGTGGAGGAAGCGCAGGAACACCGCGCCCCCACCGAACGCATGATCGACCGCTTCGCCCGCTGGTACACGCCCTCGGTGATGGTGATCGCCGCCTTGGTCGCCGTGCTGCCGCCGCTGCTGCTGGATGGGGACTGGTCCGGCTGGATCTACAAGGGCCTCGCCCTGCTGCTGATCGGCTGCCCCTGCGCGCTGGTCATCTCCACCCCCGCCGCCATCGCCGCCGGCCTGTCCAACGGCGCCCGGCGTGGCCTGCTGCTCAAGGGCGGCGCGGTGCTGGAGCGGCTGGGCCAGGTGACGATGGTCGCTTTCGACAAGACCGGCACGCTCACACGCGGCAAGCCGGAGGTGACCGATGTCGTCGCCTTCGCCCTGCCGGCGCGTGAGGTGTTGCGGCTCGCGGCCGCACTGGAAACCGGCTCCAGCCACCCGCTCGCCTCCGCCATCCTGGCCTCGGCGGAGGAAGACCGGCTGGCGGTGCCGCGCGTGGAAGGTGCGGCCGCGCTGGCGGGGCAGGGGGTGTCCGGCACGGTGGAGGGCAGGGCGCTCTTCCTCGGCGCCCCATCCGCCGCGCTGCAACGCGCCACCGCCACCGACGATGAGCGCGAGACCATCGAAGGCATGGCCACCACCGGCCGCAGCCTGGCCATTCTGGTGGCCGACGGCGTGCTGGCCGGCGCCATCGCCCTGCGCGACATGCCGCGCGACGATGCCAAGGCCGGCCTCGCCGCGCTGGAAGCCATGGGCATCGGCCGCGTGATGCTCACCGGCGACAACGAAGCCACCGCCGCCGCCATCGGCGGGCGCCTGGGCATCGAGGCCCGCGCCGGCCTCAAGCCCGAAGACAAGCTACGGGCCGTGCGCGCCTTCCAGGCCCAGGGCGACGTGGTGGCCAAGGTGGGCGACGGCATCAACGACGCCCCGGCCCTGGCCGCCGCCGATATCGGCATCGCCATGGGTGGCGGCACCGACGTGGCGCTGGAAACCGCCGACGCCGCCGTGCTGCACGGCCGCGTGGCCGATGTGGCCGCCATGATCGTGCTGTCCCGCCGCGTCATGGCCAATATCCGCCAGAACATCGCCATCGCGCTGGGGCTCAAAGCGGTCTTCCTGGTCACCACCATCGTCGGAGTCACCGGCCTCTGGCCGGCCATCCTCGCCGATACCGGCGCCACGGTGCTGGTAACCCTGAACGCCCTGCGCCTGCTGCAGCGGCACTAGAAGCCATTCGTCCTGCGTGGGTGACGCGCGGGGAGCGGCATTTCCAATGTCGCCCCCCTAGACCTGCCAGTCGATGTCGCGGCTGCTGACGGCCGAGCGCGGGATGCCGGCCAGCAGGATGCTGTCGCCCCCCGCGGTGAGCACTGCACCGCTGGCCGTCGACGTGATCGTAACGTCGCGGATGGACGCGACGCCCGGCAGGCTGAACACGATGCGGTCCGTTCCAGGCACGAAGTCCGTGATGACCGCGTTGATGCCTGTTGTGCTGAAGACGAATGTGTCCGCCGCGGCGCCGCCGGTCAGGCGTGGGGTGCCGGCGGCTGGCACCAGGATATCGGCCGCCGTGCCGCCGGTAAGCGTATCGGCGCCGGCACTGCCGACGATGAACTGGGGGCTGGCCGGAGTATCCGCCGCCACCCCGCCGAGGGTGCCGGAGTGACGGTCGTAATAGACGAAGACGTCCGGCTGGATCTGCTTCGTGTCGGTGTTCATGCGGATGAGGTCGGCCAGCGTCGTCTTGCCGATCTGCGCGGCGGTCTGGGCATCGAAGCCCTGGTTCTGCCACCACAGCCGGTCCCCGTCGCGCAGGGCGGTGAACTGGCGGGCAATGATGGCCTGGAATGTCTGGCCCACGAATGCGCCGGAGGCATGCTTCTCGGCCAGGCCGCCGATCCAAAGCTCGACCTTGTCAACGGTGCCATAGACGGTCTTGAGGTCCGCGAGCGTTGCCGCGTCGGAGGTGATCTGCTCGAACTTGGTATAGGCCTTCAGGCCAAGGGCGACGCGCGTTTCGTTCAGCGTGCCGAGGCCGAGGTCGCGGCCACGCTGGATGTTGATCGCCGCGAGATCCATGCCGTCTGGCGGGTTGGCAAGGAAATTGCGCAG
Organism: Acetobacteraceae bacterium; assembly: GCA_027483995.1. GTDB lineage: Bacteria > Pseudomonadota > Alphaproteobacteria > Acetobacterales > Acetobacteraceae > CAMDGX01. The sequence continues at coordinate 29,008 of JAIXTK010000154.1, read as the reverse complement.
ATCCCCCACGATGCGCGCATCCAGGGCCTGAGACCGGTCGTCAGCCAGATGGCGGAGGATGCCGCCGATACCGCCATTGGCGGTGAAATCCGCGGGCGACTGGAAGAACACGTCCACCAACCCCAGCTCCGGCCCGACGGTTGCGCCGAGTTCGTTGATCTTCTCCACCTCGTTGGAGACGATGGAGTGGCCAAACCGGTAGGCGGCACCGGCGAACTCGTCGGTGATCCGGGCGTCCACCTTCGCATCGTACCCGCGATAGGGCGCGATCGCGGTGCGCCCGAGAAGATGCGGCAGGAACTCGGTGTAGGTGATGTTGGCGATCTCGGCGGTGACAATGGCGCGGGCCTGTTGATACAGCTGCTCGCCGTTCCATGTGGGGTGGGCGGTCTTCAGCAGATCAACCTGGCGGTTGTGCTCCCGCACGAACAGGGTCTGCAGCGCGGTCAGCGAGGGGTTCTCCTGCACCCGTACGTCCCCGGCGAGGAACTGCCCGCCGGCGATCGGCAGATTGCCGCCGTCGGAGGTCGCCATGTAGCCGCCGGCGGTGCGCAGGCTGGCGGCGACGCTGGCCGAGGAGCCATAGACCATCGAGGCGTCGAGCCAGCCGGTCACGTGGTTCACCACCGCGCCGTTCGCGGGATCGGTGATGACCCGCGTCAACGCGATGGTGGAGCCGTCGGCAAACACCGGGTCTCCGTTTGGCACGGTGACATCGATATGCGTCGTTCCGTCGCCGCGCGCGAGATCGAGGTCATGGTCGATGAACTGGCCCCAGGCATACATCATGCCCGACAGGCCCTCGGGGTTCGGGATCGCCGCATCGCCGTCGCCGACCACGATGTTGCTGATCGTGCGCGCGTTTGGCCCGTCGCGCAGGGCCGAGATGCCATCGGCGAAATGGGCGGGGCCGATTCGGGTGAAGTCGCTGCCGGCGACATTGTCGGTGGGCCGGCCAAGATTGTTGCCGCTGCCGTCGATGCTGCGGAATTCCAGGGTGCGGGGCGGGGGCGGGGGCGGGGGCGAGGGCTGGGGCGCGTGTTGGGCCGGGCGCGCAGGGGCGGGCGCGGAGCTTGCTTGGGGCCGGGCGGGCAGGGCCAGCGGTGTCTCGTCCTGCGGGACGGGTTCGAACAGCGGGCGGCGAAACCAGGGCAGTTCGTCGCGCAGGGTTTCGAACAATGGGCGGCGAAGCCCAGGCGTGGGTGTGCTCATGGCGGTGCTCCCTCTACGGTGCATTCAGGCAAGGGCAGCAGCAGGCAGACCAGGCGAAGCCGGTGGCCAGCATGGCACTGAGCATGAGGTGCTGTTCGGCGCTCATGGTCCGCTACCCCTTCGTGATGCCGGCGCCGTGCCGGCAGAAGAGGCATACGGGTGTGGGCGTGTCGCGAGGCTGACGGCGTATGTCAGCGTCCGGTCAGCCTGCGGTCAGGGCGGTTGTGGCGGGGGAACGCGCCGGGACGGCGCTAGATGTGCAGGTAGTCGCGGATCCGCCCATAGGCGATCCGCGCCGCCACGCCGGTCCGCCACAACGCGTGGAACGGCACCGGCTTCAGGTCCGTGATCGGCATGTCGATCTCGTCCTGCCGCCCGCCCAGGATCCGCTTGGCCAGTTGCGGCCCCATCGCGCTCGCCATCGCCACGCCGCGGCCATTGTAGCCCAGGCACACCGTCACGCCCGGTGCCGGCTCATGGATATGCGGATAGTGATCGAGCGTGATCGCCAGCTGCCCGTTCCAGCCATGGGTCCAGCGAATGCCCTTCATCACAGGCCAAAGCCGCTCGGCATAGCGGCGCAGGAACATCAGATCCTCCGGCCCGCCCACCGGGGATTGCTTGCTGCGCCCGCCCATCAGCACCCGGTTCTGCCGATCGAGCCGGTAGTACGTGGTCACCTTGCCCAACTCATAAAGCGAGGACCGCATCGGAAAGATCGCCCGCGCCGCCGCGTCGCTCAGCGGCTCCGATGCCACCACGGCGCTGAACACCGGCACCACCGTCTTGCGCAGATCGGGCCACAGATTGTCGGTGTAGCCGTTGGTCCCCAGCACGATCTCGTCGGCATGCACCGTCCCGGTCGGCGTCTGCACATGCCACTTGCCGCCATCGCGCCATACCTTCTGCGCTGGCGTCCCCCCATGCACCGCCGCCCCGGCCTGGATCGCCGCCTGTGCCAACCCGCGCGCATAGCCCAGCGGGTTCACATGCCCGCCGCGTTTGTCGACCATGGCGCACAGATACCGGTCCGTCCCCGTCGCCTCGCGCATCCGCGCCGCATCCAGGAACTCCACCGGCATGCCGCGCTTGGCCCCCTGGTCGTAGGCACCCTGAATGTCGGCCACATTGTTCTGCTGGAACGCGGCGCGGATCGTGCCGGTCTGGCTTGCATCGCACTGGATCTGGTGGCGGCGGATCAGCTCGAACGTGGTGTTCGGCGCGTTCCAGCTCATCTCCACCATGCGCCGGCCCAATTCCGGGCCGAACAGCCGCTCCACCTCGTCCGGATCGCCCTTCAGCCCCGGATTCACCTGCCCGCCATTGCGCCCCGATGCCCCCCAGCCAGGCTCATGTGCCTCCAGCACCGCCACATCCGCCCCGCGCTCGGCCAGATGCAACGCGGCGGAGAGCCCGGTGAACCCGCCACCGATCACCGCCACCGACACACTCTTGTCCCCATCCAGCGGCGGCGCCGCCACCGGCGGGCGGGCCGTCTCGGCATAAAGGCTGGGTGGCAACGGCAGGCGGGGCGATGCGGGCACGCGGGCACTCCGGATTCGTGATCAGGCGTGGGATACAGTCGGCGCGCTACACCGGGGGAAGCAGGAACCAGATCGCCAGAAGTGGCACATCCGTCCCGCGCATCGCGTGCAGGATCCCTGGCGGATTATGCACGATCCCACCTGGCCCCGGGGCATGCCACGGGGTCGCGGCGTTCCACCATTCCCCGCCGGACAAGGCCAGGTAGATCTCCTCCGGCGGATGGTCATGATCCGGGTAGGTCGTACCGGGGGCGACCAGACTGATCCCAGCCACCAGGCCGCCGCGCTGCTGCAGCCCCTGCGGGCCCAGCACCGGTGCGCCGGCATAGCGCCCGTCCAGCCCCGGCAGGTCTCGGGTCCGCCATGCCAGCTGCGGCTCCAATGCCCGGAACGCCTCGGCCATCGCCGGCGGCGTCGCGTTCAGCGCCGCCGTCAGGTGGCGGCACGCTGGCTGCCGGCCGGCCGGGGCGGGCGCGGCATTCTCAGGTGGGGACGACAGCAGCGCCGCAACGCGCTGGCCCGCGGGCCATGCCGCCCCGGTGGCGCGTGCCGCCACCGCTGCACCGGCCAGGGACAGGAAGCGGTCCAGCGCCTGCACCGCTCAGCTCATCCAGGGCGGCGTCGGCAACCCCTTCTCGCGCAGGAACTCGGGGTTGAACAGCTTGGACTGGTAGCGCGCGCCGCCGTCGCACAGGATCGTCACGATGGTGTGGCCCGGCCCCATCGCCTTCGCCACCCGGATCGCCGCCGCCACGTTGATGCCGGCGGAGCCGCCGATCGAAAGCCCTTCATGGATCAGCAAATCGAACACCTGCTCCAGCGCTTCCGCATCGGGAATGCGCACGGCATCGTCGATCGGCACGTCTTCCAGGTTCCCCGGCACCCGCCCCTGGCCGATCCCCTCGGTGATCGAGCTTCCCGTCACGGTCAGGTCGTTGCTCTTTACCCAGCCATACAGCGCGCTGCCCTCGGGGTCTGCCAGCACCACGCGCACCGCGTTGCTGCGCGCCTTCAGCGCCATCGCCACCCCGGCCAGCGTGCCGCCGGTGCCGCAGGCGCAGGTGAAGGCATCGATCTTGCCGTCCGTCTGCTGCCAGATCTCCGGCCCCGTCGTCGCCTGGTGCCCTTCCCGGTTGGCCAGGTTGTCGAACTGGTTCGCCCACACCGCGCCCATCTCCTCGGCCAGCCGGCGGGAGACATGCACGTAGTTGCCGGGGTCCTTGAATGGCTTGGCCGGCACCAGCCGCAGATCGGCGCCGATCATGCGCAGGAAGTCAATCTTCTCCCGGCTTTGCGTCTCCGGCATCACGATCACGCTGCGATAGCCCTTGGCATTGCCCACCAGCGTCAGCCCGATGCCAGTATTGCCTGCCGTGCCTTCCACCACCGTGCCGCCCGGCTTCAGCAGTCCGCGCCGCTCCGCATCCTCGATGATCGCCAGCCCCGCGCGATCCTTCACGGAGCCGCCGGGGTTCATGAACTCGGCCTTGCCGAGAATCGTGCAGCCCGTAGCCTCAGAGGCGCGGCGCAACCGGATCAGGGGCGTGTTGCCGATCGCGGCCTCCAACCCAGCAGCCGGGCGGGGAGCGGCAACGGTCGCGGAAGGCGCCATCATACAGTCTCTCTCGGTTGTTTCCCGTTGTAACCCAGCCGAGGCGGGGCCATGTCGCCGTATCATCATAGGGAGTCGCAGAATGGTCGAGAACATTTCCCCGTCCCAGGTCTGGCAAGTGCTGCAACAGGATCCTCAGGCCCAGCTTGTGGATGTCCGCACCGACGCCGAGTGGACCTATGTCGGCCTCGTCGACCTTTCCGCTGCCGGCAAGCAGCCCGTGCTGATCCCCTGGCAGATATTCCCGAAGATGGAGGTCAACACCGCCTTCGTGGACCAGCTGAAGCAGGCCGGCTTCTCGCCGGAACACCGCATCTACTTCCTCTGCCGCTCCGGCGTGCGCTCCCTCGCCGCTGCCCAGGCGGCCGCAGAGGCGGGGTTCCCGCAGGTGTACAACGTCGCCGATGGGTTCGAGGGCAATCCGGATGGCAGCGGCCATCGCGGCCAGATCGCCGGCTGGAAGGCCTCGGGCCTGCCCTGGCGCCAGAGGTGACATCCGGCCCCAGCCTCGCCGCCGAGATCGGCCGCGCCTACGATACGGTGCCGTACGAGGGCGGAGCCATCCCAGCGCTTGCGCTCCCGGCCCTGCGCGGCGCGGCGGCGGCGCTGGGGCTGGAACCATCCCCCGGCCCGGTGCTGGATGTGCTGGATATCGGCTGCGGCGCCGCCGCCCAATTGCTGGAGGCCTCACGGCACAGCGCGGGCCGGATGGTCGGCATCGATGCCTCGGCCGATTCCTGTGAGCGTGCGCGGGCCCGCGGTGCCCATCTGGGCGAGCGCTGGCGCATCCTGCACGGCGATGCCGCCTCGATCACGGCGGAGGAACTCGGCCAGTTCGACGTGATCTACCTCGTCGGCACCGCCTATGTGATGCCGCCGCCGGCCCGCGCCGCGGCACTGGCATTGATGGCCCGCTGCCTGCGCCCGGGCGGCGTGGCCGTGATCACCGCCTATACCGGCCTGGTTGGCGTGGCGCGCAGCTGGTTGGCCGGCATCCTGCGTGCCGGCAACGACACTTCCTTGCGGCCCGATCGGCAACTCGCCCTGGCCCGCGCCAACCTGCGCGCCCTTGCCGCCGTTGTGCCGGCGCAGGGAGAGGCCACGCAGCTTGCCCGTGCCACGTTGGCCGCGATGGAAGCCGCATCGGATGTGGTGTTGTTTCACGAAGCGCTCGGCCCGGTCTTCGACCCGCTGCTTGCCGGCGATCTGGAGGCTGCATTGGCCCCGGCGGGTCTCGCCTACCTCAATGCGCTCCCGCCGCTGGCGCTGGCGCCGGGTGTCTCATCGAGCGCGGCGGCACGGTCCGCCGATGCGTTGGATTTCACGACCGGTGGTGGCTACCGCACGATGCTCTTTGCCCGGCCTGGAGCGCCGGGGCAGGGCCTTCGCCATCCCGGCGTGGTCTGGACAGCCGCTCTGCGCCGCGAACAGGCGCCGGATGGCGGCGCTGTGTTCACCGATCCAGCCCGCCGCGCGATGATCAACGGCCACACCCCCTGGGCCCGTGCGCAGCTGGAGGCGCTGTGCGCCGGGCCCGGCACGTGGCGGGAGTTGCGCGACAAAGCTGCGTCCTTGCTGCCAGGCCTCGGTGTCGCCCCTCCGGACCCTACCGCGTTCGACACGGGTCTGGACGAGATCCTGGTGCTGCTCTGGCGGCAAGCCATGATCCAGCCGAGTTTCTCGGTAGCTGGCTGACCCCCCTCAGCCGTCCGACCGCTCCAGTGCCCGCGCCATCTGCGGCTGCCGCCGCCAGGCATAGGCACAGGCCAGCAGCGCGATCGTGCAGCCGATCACCACTGGCCAGCGCAGCCCGCCGAACTCCGCCGCAATCCCGTAGATCAGTGCCCCCAGGGCCGGGCCCGCCCGCCCGACCATGCCCCACAGGCTCAACGCCCGCCCCAGCATCTGGCCAGAGGTGCCGGACTGGATCAGCGTCTGCGCCGAGATGCCGTGCATGGTCGTCGCCGCACTCAACACCGCGGCTACCGCGCAGGCGAAGGCGAAATGCCCGGTCGCCACGAAACCCGCGGTGCACACCGTCAGCACCACGCCTGCCCAAACGGTCACCGTCGAAAGGCCGGAAAGCTTGCCGCGCAACCCGATCGCCATCCCGCCCGCGAAGGCGGCCAGGCCCATCACGCTGGACAGCACCGCCAGCCCCTCCGGCCCCTGGCCGAACACCTTGTCCACGTAGGGCGGCAGCATTTCCTGGATCGGCCGCGCCAGCACCGCCAGCACCGCGGCGAAGATGAACAGCGGCCGCATCCCGGGATGGCGTCCGACATACAGCAGCCCGTCCAGCGTCTCGCGCAGCATGGAGCCTGTGGGCGCATGCCCGCGCCGGGTCGCGGGATCCAGCTTCAGCGCGAACATCGACAGGCAGGCGATCACATAGGCGGCGCAATTCACCGCCATCGCCGGCACCACCCCCCAGAACGCCACGATCAATCCACCGATGCCGGGGCCGATGGAGCGGCCGAGATTCCAGGTGAGCGAGTTGATCGCCACCGCCGCGGGCAGGTCCTCGCGCGTTACCATGCCCGGCACAAGCGATTGCCGCGCCGGCTGGGCGAAGCTGCCGGAGATGCCGGTGAACACCGCCAGAACCGCCAGGATCTCGATCCGGATCCACCCCGTCACCACCAGCAGGATCAGCAGGGCCGAGTGGGTGGCCACGACCAGCTGGGTGATCTGGGTCAGCCGCACCCGGTCCATGCGGTCGGCGATCGCGCCGGCGAACGGGGAGACGATCACCGAGGGCGCCAGGTTGCAGAAGGCCAGGATGCCCACCCACAGCGGCGAATGGGTCAGCTGCCAGGCCAACCAGTCAACGGCGATCTGCTGGATCCAGATGCCGGTCCAGCACGTCATGCTGGCGCCGTAGAACACCGCAGTGTTGCGCCGCGACAGAACGCGGCCAATGGATGAGAGGTTGGCCACGGCTGCGTGCTGGCTTCGTCAGGGCCTCGCGCGCGCGGCGGGCGCGGCCGGCGCAATCGCCGGGGCCGGGGCGTCGGGCGTGCTGGCGACATTGTTGGCCACCCCGCGCAGGCACTCGGCCAGCATGCGGTCGCGTGCAAACCGGCCTGGCAATCCTGCCATCGCAGCTGCCGGCGAGCCGGTGGAGGAGAACATCGCATCGCGCGTGCCAGAGGCATAGGTGTCGCTGCGATACACGTCGGCGCGGTTCTGGCGCTCGTATACCTCGTCGGCCCGCTGCCGGCAGGCGGCTGCCTGTGCCGGCGTTGCGGTGGTGCTCGGGGGCGGGGTGCAGCCGGGCAACACGGCGACCCCCAACAGGATGGTGAGTGCAAGGTGGCGCAGGATCATGCGCGGGCTCCGGGGTGGGAGGGGGCGGCAACCGGTATGGGCGAGGCGGCTGGCGCGGGCAGGGCCGCCTCCTGCCGCAGGACCTCTCGAAGCGTGCCGGCATCGAAGGTGGCATGCGGCGTCAGCGGCGCCACGGAGGCAGCGCGCAGAAGAGAGGGATGAACCGAGGCACCGTCGCGGTTGAGCGCGACCAGCGGCAGGGCCCAGGGCTCGCGCGGCAGCAGCTCCACCAGCGCCAGAAGACGCAGGCAAACCGAAAGCCCATATGGGCTGGCCAGCCCCACCGTCGCGTCCACCGCCGCGGCCCAGCAGCAGGCATCGGCATCGGCGAGCGCCAGCTCGGTTTCTTCGGCATCCGGCCTGCGGAAGCGCAGCATCAGCGGCCGGCCCCATTGCTGGGCGATCGCGGCACCGCGCGCGCTATCCCACGCCGCATGCAGGTCGCGCGGCCGCACCGGCGGCAGGGCCTCCGGCGGCAGGTCGATCAGGTAGGTGCGCGCGCCGCTGGCCGCCTCAGCCACGCGGATACGGGAATCGAACCGGTCCATTGCCCCTAGGATGGACCCGCGGCGCGGCGCGCGCCACCCTTGCCTGCGCGCGCCTGCCCTCCCGCGCAGCAGGGGCCCAGGTTGACCGGCCCGGCCGGCCCGGCCATCGTCGCGGCACCAGGAGGGCCCCCATGAACGATGCCATGACCATCACCTCGCCCGAGGATGTCGGGCTCTGCAGCCAGCGCCTTGCGCGCATCGACTCCTGGCGCGACGAGCTCGTGGCCAGCGGCCGCTTCGCCGGCGTCTCCACCCTGGTCGCCCGCCGCGGCCAGGTGGCCCACTGGGGCATGAGCGGCCATGCCGACAAGGAACGCGGCGTGCGGATGGCGCCGGACACCATCTTCCGCATCTATTCGATGTCCAAGCCGATCACCTCGGTGGCCATCATGATGCTCTACGAGGAAGGCCGCTTCCAGCTGGACGACCCGATCAGCCGCTTCCTGCCGGCCTTCAAGGGCAGCCGGGTGGCCGTGGGCGGCAGCCGCGGCAAGGTGGAGACCGTGCCGGCCGAGCGCGACATCACCTTCCGCGACCTGCTCACCCACACCTCCGGCCTCACCTACGGCTTCATGGAAGCCACCGCCGTCGATGCGCTGTACCGCGACAACAAGCTTGCGGACTTCGGGCACCCCGACAGCGAGCTGATGGAAACCATTGAAAAGCTGGCAAAGCTGCCGCTGATCGCGCAGCCTGGCAAGGAATGGAACTACTCCGTCGCCACCGACGTGCTGGGCGCGCTGGTGCAGGCGATCAGCGGCCAGACCTTCGGCCAATTTCTGCAGGAACGCATCCTCAACCCACTGAAGATGAATGATACCCACTTCATCGTGCCGGAGGAGAAGCGCGGCCGCTTCGCCGCCAACTACGTGCCGCACCCCAAGGGCGGCGTAATGCTGTTCGACGACCCCGCCACCAGCCGCTATCTCGGCGACCGCAAGATGGAATCCGGCGGCGGCGGCCTTGCCTCCACCACCGGGGACTATCTCAAGTTCTGCATGATGCTGCGCAACAAGGGCGTACTGGGTGGCGAGCGCCTGCTCGGCCGCAAGACGGTGGAGCTGATGACCACCAACCACCTGCGCGGCGACATGGGGGACATGGGGCAGGCACGCTTCAGCGAAAGCTCCTACCTCGGCATTGGTTTCGGCCTGGGTTTCTCGGTGATGCTCGACCCCGCCAAGGCGCAGATCCTTGGCACGCCCGGCGAGTATGCCTGGGGCGGCGCGGCCAGTACCGCGTTCTGGGTGGACCCGGTGGAAGACATGATCGTGATCATGATGACGCAGCTGATGCCCAGCAGCACCTACCCGATCCGCAAGGAGCTGCGGGTGCTGAGCTACCAGGCCGCGATCGACTGAAGAAGACGCATCCGTTTGCGGCTCGCCCCAGAGCGGCCGCAAACGAATGAAAGTTTTTTGGTTCTTTTTTTCAAAAAAGAACCGCTTGCTTCCCTACGCCTTGGCCCAAGCGATGGATGCCAGCGCAAGAGCATCGATCGTATCGATGGTCGGCACCGGCAGAGTCTCGTGCGGCCCGGCCAGGATGCCCAGCGGGATCTCTGTGCAGCCCAGCACCACCGCCTGCGCCCCGCGTGCCGCCAGCGATGCCACCACCTCGGCCAGCGGCGCATAGGCCTCGGCCACCCGGTTGGCCTTCACCAGCCCGATCCCTGGCGTCACCCGCGTGGCCATCTCTTCGTCGGAAGGGGTGAGGCAGATCCAGCCCTGTGTCTCCAACCGCTCCTGATACAGCCGCATCCGCAGCGTGGCCGCCGTGCCCATCAGCCCGATCGTGCCCCGCGGTGCCGCCTTGCGAAGTTCGGCCGCCGCCGCATCCACGATGTGCAGGATCGGCAGCCCCTCCGCGGCCATCGCGTCGTACCAGCCATGCGCTGTGTTGCACGGGATGGCGATGGCCCCGCACCCGGCCGCCTGCAGCCCGCGCACCCCGCGCAGAAGCCAGGGTTCCGGGTCCTCCCCGCCATCGAGCTTGCCCTTCGTGCGGTCGGGCACGCGCGGGTCGGACCACAACACGGCCGGGATATGCTCCTGGTCGCGCGAAGCCGGCGTCAGCAGGGTGAGCCGGAGCATGAACTGCGCGCTGGCCAGCGGGCCCATGCCGCCGAGGACGCCGAGAATCTTCTGTGTCATCCGCGCAGTCTGCCGCGATCTTGACGCGCCGGCAAACCCGGGGGAGACCAGCGCCATGGCACAGTCATTCCACATATCCGGCCACCGCGGCGCACGAGGGCTCTGGCCCGAGAACACGCTGGAGGGCTTCGCCGGCACCTTCGCCTTGGGCGTGGCGTCCGTGGAACTGGACGTGGCCCTCACCGCCGATGGGATCCCCGTTGTGGTCCACGATCCCGTCCTGCACGGCGATATCGTCCGTGGCCCGGATGGGCGATGGCTGGCGGGGCAGGGGGCTCGCATAGGCGACCTGCCGCGTGCCGCGCTGCACCGCTACGATGTCGGCCGCCTACGACCCGGCAGCGCCTATGCGGCGCCATTCGCCACCCAGGCGCCCCGCGACGGCGCGCGGATCCCCGCCCTGATCGACGTGCTGGCCCTGGCCCGCCCGGCCGGCATTGTGGTGGACATCGAGATCAAGACCATGCCCGATCGCCCGGAGCTGACGGCGCCGCCGGCGCAGATCGTCGATGCCGTGCTGGGTGCGGTTGCCGCGATCGGCATGCAGCATCAGGTGGCCCTGCGCAGCTTTGATTGGCGCGCATTGGCCCATGCCCAGCGTGTCGCGCCGGCCATCCCGCGCGGCTACATCACCAGCGCCGACACGCAGGCCAAGGCGGCGCTGTGGTGGGCTGGCGCCGACCCGGCCGCGCATGGCGGCTCCGTCCCGGCCACCATCGCCGCCCTCTCGCCGGTGCCTGGAACCCTCTGGGCGCCGGGCTTCCGGGCCCTTACTGCCGCGCAGGTGGCGGAGGCAAAGGCGCTCGGCCTGCGCGTCATGCCCTGGACCGTGAACGAGCCGGCCGACATGGCCCGCCTGATCACGATGGGCGTGCAGGAGATGTGCACGGACTACCCGGACCGGTTGCAGGCCGTGCTCGCCGCTCAGGTGCCCTGATAGAAGTTGCTGCGCACGGAGGCGCGGGAGACCAGTTCGCGTAGCGCTGGGTTCTCGTGGGCATCCTCCGCCACCAGCGTTTCCATCGGCACGAAATATTCGTGCGGCTGTGGCAGCTGGCATTCGGCGAAGCCCTTGTACTGCCGCTGCTTCAGGGCGTACATCACACGGATGTCCCGCACCGGCAGCACCAGCGGCACGACCGGTTCGCCGCGTAGCACCCGTGTGGCCTTCCATCGCGGCGTGGTGTCCCCGGGCATCACCGGGGCCATCAACCAGGAAACCGGGCAGACCGCCAGCAGCGACCGCGTGCTGGGCGCGAAGCGGGACCGCTTGTCCAGCAGGTTCTGCAGCGATCCGCAGGCCTCGATGGCGAAGATGTCGGCGAACGGCTCGTCCGGCGTGCCGCCGAAGTTCAGCCATAGCCCATCCGGCAGCGTGCGCATGCGGTTGCTGCCCGGGAATTTCAGGAAGGGTTGCGCCGGCGGGATCGGGCTGTTGCTGGGGTCACCCGGCCGGCACCGCAGCCAGGCTTCGCGCACAGGTTGCTTGTTCAGCCCCGGCGGCCGTTGGGGCCATTGCTGCAGCCGTCGTCTCACGAGATGGTCAAGGGATCGCAATGGCACCATGATGTCCATTCTCCTGACGGAGATTGACGGAACATCACAATAGGATCGGGTTCGCTGCTGGAATGCAACTAGCAATTGGCCCGAAGTGGTTCATTCGTAAGCTTTCTTGGCCCCGTGATGCGCGGTGCACGCGCGTCTCCGTGGCTCCGTGACGCGACTCAAATATAAACAATACGTTAATTCAAGTTTCCGCACTCATGTCGGGCGTGAATAAAATTCTGGAAAGGGAGTCCTATAAGCAACTTGCGTGACCATCCTGAAGCGCAGCGTCACGTCACGGATTCACGGGATTCACACGCAGGGAGACGTCGGGACCATTCCGGCAAGTGGCGGCGCAAATCGGTGCAGGTGCTGCACTCCTCGCATTCCAGACACGCAAGAATGCCCCCCAAGCCCGGAGGTCCGCCCCGTCCCCATAACGAGCCAGTCATGAAAAAGCCGACCGGATGTATCCATCCGGCCGGCTCACCATGGCTAGGTCCTGGATCGATCGCCGCCCTTCTGCCAGGCGGCGGGACGACTACCGCTTGCCCATCGGCACGAAATCCCGACGGCCGGCGCCGGTGTAGATCTGGCGCGGGCGGCCGATGCGCTGCGACGGGTCCTCGATCATCTCCTTCCACTGGCTGATCCAGCCGGTGGTGCGGGCAACCGCGAACAGCACGGTGAACATGCTCACCGGCAGCCCCATCGCCTTCAGGATGATGCCCGAATAGAAATCCACGTTCGGGTACAGCTTGCGGCTGACGAAGTAGTCGTCGGAGAGCGCGATCCGCTCCAGCTCCATCGCCAGGTCCAGCAGCGGGTCGCCCTTGATGCCGAGCTCCTTCAGCACCTCATGCGCACTCTGCGACATGATCTTCGCCCGCGGGTCGTAGTTCTTGTACACGCGGTGGCCGAAGCCCATCAGGCGCGTGTGGTTGTTCTTGTCCTTCACCTCGGACAGGAACTGCGGGATGTTCTTCACGTCGCCGATATCGGCCAGCATCTTCAGCACCGCCTCGTTGGCGCCGCCATGCGCGGGGCCCCACAGGCTCGCCACGCCCGCCGCGATGCAGGCGAACGGGTTGGCGCCGGAGGAGCCGGCCAGACGCACGGTGGAGGAGGAGGCGTTTTGCTCGTGGTCGGCGTGCAGGATGAACCAGCGCTCCATGGCCTTCGAGAGCACCGGCGGCACCGTGTAGGGCTCGGCCGGCACCGCGTTCATCATGTACAGGAAGTTGTCCACATACCCGAGGTCGTTGCGCGGATAGATGAACGGCTGCCCGATCGAGTACTTGTAGGCCCAGGCGGCGATCGTCGGCACCTTGGCGATCAGGCGGAAGGCGCTGATGCGACGGTGCTCGGGGTCGTTGATGTCCAGGCTGTCGTGGTAGAACGCCGATAGCGCGCCGATCACGCCGCACATCACGGCCATCGGGTGCGCATCGCGGCGGAACCCGTCGAAGAAGCGGCGGATCTGCTCGTGCAGCATCGTGTGCCGCATGATCCCGAGGTCGAATTCCTTCTGGGACGAAGCATCGGCCAGCTCGCCGTTCAGCAGCAGGTGCGCCACTTCCAGGAAGGTGGACTGCTCGGCCAGCTGCTCGATCGGGTAGCCGCGATACAGCAGCTCGCCCACGTCGCCATCGATGTAGGTGATCTTGCTCTCGCAGGATGCCGTGCTGCCGTAGCCGGGGTCGTAGGTGAACACGCCCAGCTGGTCGTACAGCTTGCGGATATCGAACACTGCCGGGCCTACGGTGCCCGCCATCAGCTTCATCGATGTTGTCTTGTTGCTGCCATCGAGCGTGATCGTGACCGATCCGCCGCCCGTGCTTGCCGTCGCACTCATGCCTCATCCCCTGGCTTGGTGGCGCTCCGCGCCGCCCGATACAATCCGTAGCACGCCGCAAGTCAGCAGGGCGGCCATCGTCTCCGGCCAGCGGCCGGATCAGCCGATGCTACGGCCACCTCCTTGCAGAAGGCTTGAAACCTACGGCTGCCGCCGCGGCAGCGCAACCGGGCGCAGTGGCGGGGTGCCGCGCGGTCAGAAGGAAGCTTCGCCTCCTTGCCACAGGCCACGGTTCGCCGCCTTGGCCTGGCCCTCCTCATCGCCGAAGCTGGCGGCGGCAAAACCCGGGGACTCGCTGCGCGCCCGTGCCCAGCCGGAGGCAACCATGCCGCGGTTGAGGTCCAGCCCCTGGGCCTCGCACAGCCCCTGCAGGAAACCCCCGGCATCGCGCCCGTAAAGCCGGCACGCCACGGGTTCGCTGCGCAGCAGCTGTGCCAGGGCATCGCTGGCGGCGGCCCCGCAATCGAACCGGCTATTGTCCGGCCGCAGGCAGGAGGTGCCGCGCGGCGGCGCCGAGACGCCCTGCAACCGCACCACCGTCTCGCCCAGCCGCAAGGTCTGGCCATCGACCACGGCCACCTGGGCCGCGGGCACCGCCACGGTTCCGGTCATGGCAGGTGCGCGGCCGAACAGGTCGGCCGGCTGCAGCAGCAGCGCGCCCACGCCCAATACAGCAGCCCCGGCGAGCGTCGCCAGCAGGCCACGCGGCATGTCGCCACCGCCGTTCCGCGATGCCAGGCCGCCACTGAAGATCCGTCGCCGACGATGCAGGGCCACGCCGCGATTCCTCACGGGTTGTCACTGGAGGCGCCTGGGCGAAGTCCCAGGCCAAGGCAGCACCTAGCGCGCCGCCTGCATGCGCGCAACACTCGATTCGTGTCCGTGCGAATCCCATGCGAATCGATGACAAAATGGAGTCGCTTGTCTTATTCCCAGAATGGCTCGGCCTTGCGCAGCCTCCTCCACGCCTGCGTGGCGTCTCGTCGGGTCTGCCCGGACTGGCCGGCGACGAAGCCGCGCACCAGCCCGCCCGCCAGCCCGCCGCCACCATGTGCCGCCAGCGCCTGCATCAACCCGGCGGCCACGGCATTGTCGTTCAGGTGGCCAAGAGCTTCCTGCAAGGCCGCCAACCGCCGCAGGAAGCGCTGCGCCTCCCGCCCGGGGAACAGCGGCGCGAACACTTCGGCGGCATAGCGCAGCCGCTTCGCCTTGAGCCGAACCTCGTGCAGCGCCGCATCGGGCTGGGACGCCATGCCCTTCGCCTGCCGGGCAACCTGGCGTAGCCGTCGCGCCAGCACCGCCGCGCCGAACGCCTCGGCCTCCGGCGTGGGAAGCCCCCCCACCCCCTCCCAGGGGCGCCCGATGGCCAGGGTGGCGATCCCGATGGCGAGGCAGCGCACCTCCGGCCCCACCAAGGTTGTGGCCAATACCTCATAGGCCTCGGCCCGGCATGCCGCCGCCGCGGCCATCAGCGTCGCAACCTCGGCAACCTCCGGAAATGCCGCCAGCACCCGCCGGCCGGTGCCGTCCAGGAAGACATCCCAGTCCCGCGCCGGGCCCAGCGCGGAGGCGAGCGCCTTCAAGCCCGGGCGCACCGCGTCCAGTTCCGGGCAGGCTGCCACGCCGCGGAACACCGAAGTGAGGGCGCGCAACCGGCGCAGCGCTACCCGCATCTGGTGCACCGGCTCGCCAATTTGTCCGGCTGCGGCAGCCGGAGAATAGTGCAGCAACACGCCCAGCAGGTGACCCGCCGCGTGGGCGAAACCGGTGCCAGGCGGCAGCCCCGCCGGCATGTCTGGTGCCCCAAGCCGCCGGGTCGGCACCGGGAGGCCTGCATGCAACAGCGCCTCTGCGGACAGGCTGCGCATCGGCACCGAAAGCGGCATCGCCGACGCCAGCGACAGCGCCAGTGCCGTCACCTCCGCCAGCGGTCCCGACAGGAACAGCCGCGCAACCCCATCCCCGGCTTGCAGGTGCCCGTCCACCAGCCGCAGCGCGACATCGGCCATCAGGCCCTCGCGCACCCGCCCTTGCAAACGTTGCACCGGCCTTGGCCCATCGGGCAGCGTGAGCCACGGCAAGGCTTCCAGTGTCGCCGCCTCGGCCCGCACCGGCGCGACGGCACCTGGTGCCCGCGACGAATCCAGCGCCTCAGCCCTCCAGCCTGAAAGGCGCCCGGTGCGCCAGGACACCAGGGCCACACCGCGGCGCGCCAGCGCGCCCTCACTGTCGTCGTGCCATTCCTCGATCAGGGGCCTGGCTCGCCCCAGCGCCCCCCGCAGTTGGCGCCGCAGCACTGCGATCTCCGCCACCGGCACCAAAAGCTCAAGCGCCACGCCGGCTTGGGCCTGGGTCATCGCATGCTCCGGCTCATTCTCCCGGCAGGTCGCGCGGCGTCACGAACCGCACCAGCCGGCCGCTGCCTTCGCCCAGTGCCGCCCAACTCCCGGGCACGCTGAACTCGGCCAATGCCCCGCTCGGGAACCCCTCGTCCAGCCGGCGCCGGATCGCTTCGTCGCCGGAGCCAGCCAGCATCAGCGCCAGGTCATGCAGCCCGGGGTTGTGCCCCAGCACCAGCACGCTGCGCGCCGTCTCCGCCACCCCATGCAGCAGCTGCAGCAACTGGGCAGGGTCCGCGAGGTACAGCGCGTCCATCGGCTCCACCAGCGGCGTGTCGTCCCACGGTTCCAGTGCCTCCAGCGTCTGCAACGTGCGCCGCGCGGAAGACACCAGCACGATATCGGGTGCGAGCCCCACGGCCTGCATCATGCCCCGCATCGCCGCAGCCGCCGCGCGGCCGCGCGGGTTCAACGGCCTGGCATGGTCCGAAAGCCGCGGGTCATCCCAGGATGACTTGGCGTGCCGCATCAGCAGCAGCTGGCGAAAGGCGGAGATCACAGCCTCCTGTGGCGGTTCGCCACCACAGTAGCGCGAAGCGGCCGCCATGCCAGCCGGCGCCACATGACAGTTCCGGCCGAACCGGTCCTATGTCCCCGGTTCGAACAACTCCACGCAATTGCCGGAAGGATCCTCGGCCAGGATCTGCCGGCCACCCGGCCCCGCCAGGATGTCGTTGCGGAACACCACCCCGGCCGCGCGCAGCTTCGCCACCAGCGCCGGCAGGTCCTGCACTTCCAGCACGAAGCGCCCCCAGCCGCCCGGCACTGGCTGGCGCCCATCCGGCATCGGCTTCGCGGCGGAGGCCATCGGCCCGGCGAGCCACAGCGTGAGGTCATCGCGCGCCAGGATCGCCATCGCCGGGCCGAATTGCTGCTGCAGCGTGAAGCCCAGATGCTCCGTGTAGAAGGCGATCGCGGCCGGCACGTCCTGCACGAGATAGCGCACCGCAGCCATGGCTCAGCTCCCTATTCGTTCCCGGGGAAGCCTAGGCTGGCAGGTCGATCCAGGAAAGATGCCCGCCTTTGCCGGCCCCGGTATCCAGGAACACTGCCGTCCCCCCGCCGCGCCCGGTGCGCAGATAGGGCCGGCCATCGTTGCTGCGCCGGTCATGGCCGACATAGACGGTCATGCCCGGCGGGATATGGTCCACCCAATGCAGAACGCGTTCCGGGTAGCCGTCCGGCTGCAGGCGCCCGGTGGTCTGGCCATAGAGCGCGCGGGCCAGCACGCCCTGCACCTTGCCGCCCGGCATCGGCGGCGGATCATGGCCCAGCATGTCGGTGTGGAAGCCGCCATGCACGAACATCCGGGCGGACCCGTCCGCCGCGCGCTGGCGTAGCCACACCGGCGCCCGGTCGATGACGACCGCGGCCTGTTGCCGCAGCTGGGGATCGAGCTGCCGCAGCGTCACGGCCAACTCGGGCCCGACCCGGATGTTGCGGCCGCCCAGGGCGCGGCGCAGCTTGTGGTCGTGGTTGCCCAGCAGGAAGATGCCGCGCCCTTCCTCCACCATGCGCAGCGCCAGGCGCAACGCCTCCGCGCTGTCTGGCCCATAGTCCACGATATCGCCCAGCTGGATCACGAAGCGGTCGGTGGCCACCGCCAGGGCGAAGGCTCGCGCATCGCCATGCACGTCGCCCACCACGCGCAGTGGAATGCCATCCGGCACCAGCGACGGCGGCAGGCGCCCGGCGGCGTGCGAACCGTCCGGCGCCATCATGCGGCTTTCCGCAGCCCCGCGAAGGCCTGCAAGGCCCGGTCCCGCCCGGCCGCGAGATCCACGATCGGGGCCGGATAGGTCGCGCCCAGCCGAACCCCCGCCGCCTGCAGCACCAGCACCGGCGCCTCCCATGGCGCATGGATCACGCTCTCCGGCAGCCGGGCCAGCTCCGGCACGAAGCGGCGGACATAGGCGCCGTCGGGGTCGAACTTCTTGCCCTGCAGCACCGGGTTGAACACCCGGAAATACGGCGCCGCATCCGCCCCGCACCCGGCCACCCACTGCCAGCTGGCCGCGTTCTGCGCCAGATCGGCATCCACCAGCGTGTCCCAGAACCAGGCCTCGCCTGCCTGCCATGGGATCATCAGGTGCTTGGCCAGGAAGCTCGCCACGACCATGCGCACCCGGTTGTGCATCCAGCCGGTCTGCCAAAGCTGCCGCATCCCGGCATCCACGATCGGCACGCCGGTACGCCCCTGTTGCCAGGCGCGCAGCCCGGCCGGGTCGTCCCGCCACGGCATCGCCGCGAAGTCCGCGCGCAACGGCGCCTCCGGCAAGGCCTGGTGATGCCACAGCAGATGGGCGGCGAACTCGCGCCACAGCACCTCGTCGCGGAACTTCTCGCAGGCTGCGCCGGCATGCCAAACCTGCCGCGGCGAGATCTCCCCGAAGGCGAAATAGGGCGAGAGCCGGGAGGTGGAATCCACCCCCGGCACATCCCGCTCGCCGCGATACTGCCCGATCCGCTCGGCCACGAAGGCAGCCAGCCGCGCCTGCGCCCCGGCCTCGCCCGGCACCCAGGCGGCCCGCAGCCCACCCGCCCAATCCGGCGTGCGCGGCAGCAGATCCCAGGATGCCAACGGGTCCGACGCCACGTCCGGCCCCGCCGGGATCGCCCCCGGCGCCGGCACCGGCATGGGAACTGCCCCGCTGGCCCGGAACGCCCGTGCGAAGGGCGAAAACACGCCATAGGGCCCACCCGCCTGGGTGCGCAGCCGATCGGGATGATGCAGCAGGGCGGTCATGTGGCAGTGCAGCTTCACCGGCCCCAACGCGGCGATCACCCGGCGATAGGTCTCGCGCGCCCACGGCTCTGTGGGAATGCCGGCATGCACCTCCGCCGCGCCGGTCTCGGCCACCAGGCGCGGGATCTCCTCCTCGAACCGCCCGCGCCGCAGCACCAACGGTGCGCCGCGCGCGGCCAGCTCCGCCGCCAGTTCCGCGAGGCTGTGATGCAGCCACCACCGGCTGGCCCCGCCTGGCGCCCAGGCCCCCGGGCTGTCCTTGTCCAGCACGAACACCGGCAGCACCGGCCGCCCTGTGGCCAGCGCCGCCTCCAGGGCCGGGTTGTCGGCCAAGCGCAACTCGCGCCGCAGCCACAGCAAGACTGGTGATCGGGAGGCACTCACGGCGCGATCGACGCTCCTGGCAGAAACACCGCTGTCATATGGGGCGCTGCCGCCGGTACAACACCCTCACCCGGCCGCGTAGCGCGCCCGCAACTCCCTGCAGATCGCCGCCTCGTCCACCAGCTTGCCGCCGGCATACACCACGGAGGCCACCTTGCCGCTGCGCCCGCGCACCAGCCGCGCCGCCTCGCCATGGCTGCCGAACCCGCCGGACTTGCGGATCACCGCCGTATCCGCCCCGGTCACCTCCAGCTCGGACACATCGGCGAACGGGTTCGCCTGCCCGGGCACGGCCACGAACACCGTGTTGCCCATCGGCACCAAATCGACGGCATCCCACAAAGACCACCACCGCCCGGTCCAGCCCGCCACCGCCTTGCCCGGCGCGCCGTGCGTCTGGAAGGCGCGCAGGATGTGCACCACCCCTTCCAGCAGCAGTCCCGGAGTGCCGTCCGCCGCATTGGTCAGCACGGAGACGGTCAGTTTCCGTGAGGGGATCGTCGCGGTCTGCGTCTTCACGCCCTGGAAGCCGCCGGAATGGCCGTACATCTCCCAATCCCCCACCCGGCCATGGATGGTGCCGAGCCCATAGTGCCGGTCCCCCGCGGTATCCGGCACCGGCCATTGCTGCCGCGTGATTTCCCGCCGGCTCGCCGCGGAGAGGATGCTCTTCGGCGCCGCCGGATCGAGCGTGGCATAGAACCGCGCGAGATCCCCGGCGGTGGACAGGAACCCGGTGGCCGATGCCAGCGCATGGGTGCAGTTATCGGCCGGGATCACCAGCCGTTCGCCCAGCGCCCATTTGGAGGAATGGCCCCGGCTGGTCTTCACCTTCGGCCCCACCGGCACATCCGGCGCGGTGTTCTCCAACCCCGCCTTCTTCACCACCTCGCGCGCGATCCAGCTGTTGTAGTCCTCGCCCGTCACCGCCGCGATCACCAGCCCGGCCAGACCGAAGGCGTGGTTGCTGTATTTCATGCGCGTGTTGGCCGGAATCACCGGCGGCTCGGCCAGGGCAGCCCGCAGCTCCGCCTCGTTCAGGAACGGCCGCCGATCCGCCCATTGCCCGGTATCGTCGCCGTCGCGAACGATGCCGGCAGTGTGGCTCAGCAACTGCGCGATCGTGGCCTTCGCCACCTCGGGGTGCAGCCCCTGCACGTAGTGGCCGGCCGCATCGTCCAGCCGCAGCCTGCCGGCCTCCAGCAGCCGCATGATCCCCACGGCGGTGAAGGTCTTGGAGTGCGATGCCACGCGGAACAGGTGCTTCGGCGTCAGCGCCTCGCCGCTGCCGAGGTTCGCAACCCCGAAGGCCTGGTCCAGCACCAGCTTGCCGCCTTGCGCCACCGCCACCGCGATCCCCGGCATCTCCGTGATGCGGCGCTGGTGCGCGATCCATTGCGGGATATAGGCGAGGGCAGGGGCGAGCCAGTCGGCCATGGCGTCCGTCTCCGGTCTGGAAGCCTACAGCTTGAGCGTGGATTGCCCGGCCGGCAACGGGTCCCGCGCCATCCATCCCTGGTAGGGAAAGCCGAACAACCGCCCCTGGCCCAGCAGGAACACCCGCCCGCCCTGCGGAAACAGCGCCGCGATGGCACGGTCCTGCACATCCAGCCCGCCGGTATAGGCCCCCAGCGCCGGCAGGATCAGCCGCCGCGAATCGGCCACGAAGCAGGGCCGCACCACCGTCGTCCCCCGGGTTGGAATGCGCGCCTTGGGATGGAAATGCCCGCTCACCTCCTGGGCGCCACCCGGCTGGGCCTGGTGCCGGAACACCAGCCCGCCCAGCACAAGCTCGGCCATCGCCTCGCCCGGCAGGCCCACCGGTGCATCCGGGTCGTGGTTGCCCAGCACCCACACCAGCCGCGTCGCCCGCGCCATCAGCCCCAGCCGCTCCCGCTCCGCCACGCCCAGGCGAGACGCGCCGGCCCGGTCGTGGAAGGAATCGCCCAGCAGCACCGTCACCTCCGGCCGATGCCGCCGCAGCAGCCGGGCCAGCCGGTCCAGCGTGGCCGCGCTGTCCCACGGTGGCAGCAGGCTCCCCTTCGCCGCCGCCGCCGAGCCTTTCTCCAGGTGCAGGTCCGCCACCGCCATCAGCTTGCGGGCCGGCCACAGCACGGCCCCGCCGGCATCGAGCACCAGCCGCTCTCCGCCCAGGCACAGATCAGTTTCAGTCATGCGCCATTGAAGCGGTGCCGGCGGCCGGGCTCAAGGGGCTACGGGATCACCTGGCAGCACCGTCAGCCGATGCAGCCGGATGCCGGCCCAGCGCACCGGCATGGGCTTGCCGCGCACGCGCGGGTCCACCGGCTCCGGGATCTGGATCACCACCCGCACGATGCTGCCGGGCTCCCCCACCGGGGCGATCTCCAGCGGCATCGCTGCCACCTGCGCATCGGCCAGCGTCATTTCCTGCGCTGCCTGGCCGGTGGCGGACCAGACATTGGGCCCGACGCTGGCCAGAACCCGGTTGGGCCGGCCGTCGCGTGCCCCGATCCCCTCCACCTCCAGCCGCAGGCGCAGTTTCGCACCGTCCGCCAGCCGTGGCATCCGGAACAACAGAACGGCGCGCGGCCCGTTCGACCAGTAACGCGCCTCCCGATCCCGCACCCACCCCCAGCCCAGGTACGGCTCCAGCGCGTCTCCTTCCGCCACCTGCCCCGGCTGCAGCGGCAGCACGGCGGCACCGGGCGCCGCCACCTCTCCGCCGGCCGTGGCGTCGGCGGTGCACAAGGTCACGACCGCGCCCCGAAGGCATCGCGCCCCGGGGCCGAGCAAGTCGCTGCGCAGGCTCGCTTGCACCTTGTCGCCCAAAAAGGCCCGCACCTCGCCCGGCCGCAGCTGCAGCTCCAAGGCATCGCTTGTCGCGACCTCGCACGAACGCTGCGTCGGCTCTCGCGACAACCGTATCTCGGTCAGCGCGATGCCGGCCCGGATCGCATCCAGCCGCAGACGATCCATCGGCCCGGTCGCCGGCGCCGGTGCGCCACAGGAGGACACCGATGTCAGCAACGTCGCCCGCGCCGGCAACGCCACGCCACCACTCCGGTCCACGCCGGTGGTGGCATAGGCCTGCACGGCGGCGCGCAGCGGGGCGGCATCCACCCATTGCAGCAGGGCGGCAACGGCCAGCACCACCATGGCCCAAGGCCGGCGCATTCGTTGGGCGACAATCGCGAGCGGCACGATCGCCAACAGATACGCAACGGGCCAGAACAGCCGGCCACTGGCCCGCACTGGCCCCATCACGCGCTCAACGACATAGGCCTCGATCGAGACAACAGGCCACGGGCCGAGATACGCCTTGTGCGTCACCGCCAGTCCGGTCAGGACCAGCAGCACGGCGGCATGCCCGATCCATAGCCGCCAGGGCGGAAATGTCGCGCGGCCAGACAGCAGCAGCCCCACCGCCACGGCCAACAGCAACAGCCCTCCGGCACCGAGGTAGTTAAGCCCCTCGTACTGGCCCGCCGTCGCGTCGATCACCGGCAGATCCGGCCCGAACACCCCGGAACGCTGCGGCCAGAATGGCGAGGCCAGGTTCATCGAATAATGGCCGTAGCCGAAATCCCCCCCGCCCGTCACGCCGGCCAGGACCGCGAACAGGCCATAGGGGATGGCCGTGCTGGCCACGAACCCCGCCAGCGCGCATGCCACGCCACGCCGCGCCAGAACGCAGGCGATCAGCGGGGCCGCGAACAGGGGGCACAGCAGCACGAAGAGGAAGGGATGGATGAAGATGGTCACCGTCGCCAGCGCCATCGCATGCCACCACCGCCCGCCGCCGCCCCCCACCATCCGGATCGACCAGCCTAGGCCCAGCAACACCAGGAAGTGGCCGACGAGATTGATGTGGCCAAGGTTCTCATGCCCGATCCGCGCCAGCAGCGCCGGAAACGACAGCGCAACCACCGCTGCCGCCAACGCCGCCTCCGGCGATTTCGCCCCGAGGCTGCGCACCAGATACACCGCGGCCACCGGCTGCAGCACCAGGCACAGTCCCAGCCATGCGCCGAACAGGTTCACCGGCCGCCCGGTCACGCTGGCCGCCAGCTTGGCCAGCACCGAGACCAGCGGATTGCTGTCGGTCAGCGCGATGCTGACGCCCTCGGGCCAGCGCAGGGTACGGGCCAGCAGCGGCGGCCACTGCCAGGGCTCCTGCTGGAATGCGAGGTGCCCGGTCAGGTTCTGCGCCAGGTCGTCCGGCGGGGAGTGCCACACCGCGCCCGTGCCCAGCAGCACCTCAAGCGGCAGCAGCAGCCAGACGAAACCGGCACCCAGCAGCGCGGCTGCCAAATAGGTCGATGCAGGCCCTCGCACCTCGACGGGTCTCCAGCAGGTCGTTCCGCCTGAGAAAAGCATGCCCGGCCGCCCCCCGCCACCGGGGCCCGAGCGCTACCTGCCGTTACCGCAACGAAAGCCGCCCCTGCCGCCGGTCTGCCGGCACGCGCCGCGGCTCCTGCCGCCGCGGGCTCGGCCCTGGCGGCGCCACCTCGCCCATTGCCTCTGCCACCAGCGTCTCCGCCTCGGCCAGCAGCGCATCGTCGCCCTCGCCGCTGCGCACGCTTTCCCGCCCGATCTCCAGCAGGATCGGCACCGCGAGCGGGGACACGCGCGACAGGCTGACATGCCGGATGCGCCGCTGGATGCGCCGCAGGAACTCGGCGATCCGGCCGAGATCGGTCAGCCCGCCGGCCGCATCCGCCCGCGTGGCGCGCAGCAGCACATGGTCCGGCTGGTGCTTGCGCAGCACGTTGTAGATGAGGTCGGAATTCACCGTGACCTGCCGCCGGCTCTTCTCCTGGCCGGGATGGTGCCGCTCGATCAGCCCGGCGATCACCGCCACGTTGCGGAACGTCCGGCGCAGCATGGAGCTTTCTGCCATCCACGCCTCCAGGTCGTCGCCCAGCATGTCCTCCTCGAACAGCCGCGCCACGTCGGTCGGCGGCTGCGCGCTCCAGGTCGCCAGCACGTAGTCGGTGGCCACGAAGCCCAGCGGCTGGAATCCCATCCGCTCCATCCGCCGTGTCAGCAGCATCCCCAGTGTCTGGTGCGCGTTGCGGCCCTCGAAGCAATAGGCCACCAGGAAATGCACATCCCCGCGCGGGAAGGTCTCCACCAGCAGCCCCTCCTTGCCCGGCAGGCGGGAGAGCGATTTCTGCAGCCGCAGCCATTCCTGCACCGGCTCCGGAAAGCTCGGCCAGGTCGCGGGATCGTTCAGCATCGCCCGCACCCGGGCGGCGAGGTTCGTCGTCAGCGGCATCCGCCCGCCGGCATAGGCCGGCACCTTCGGCTCGCCGCCGCCGCCCTCCACCACCTCGATCCAGGTCTCGCGCAGCCGGAGGAAGCGCAGCAGGCGCCCGGCGAACATGAAGGTGTCGCCCTCCACCAGCCCGTTGACGAAATACTCCTCCACCTCGCCCAGCGTGCCACCCCCCCGGCCCGCGAGGCGCACCTTGATCATCGGCTCCTCCACGATGGTGCCGATATTCATCCGGTGCTGCCGCGCCACCCGCTCCCCCACCACCTGCACCCGCCCCTCGCTGTCGCGGAACAGTTTGCGGAACTGGTGATAGGCCTGCAGCGAGTAGCCGCCGTGCTCCACGAACTCCAGCACGTCGCGAAAATCCCGCCGCGACAGCTCGGCATAGGGCGAGGCACGCCGCACTTCCGCATACAGCTCCTCCGGCAGGAACGGCCCGGCGCAGGCCACGCCCAGCACGTGCTGCGCCAGCACATCGAGCCCCCCGGGCCGCGGTGCATCGCCATCCAGCTCGCCGTCCGCCACGCCCTGGATCGCCGCCTCGCATTCCAGCACCTCGAACCGATTGGCTGGCACCAGGATCGCCCGGCTCGCCTCGTCCATCCGGTGATTCGCCCGCCCCACCCGCTGCAACAGCCGCGACACTCCCTTCGGCGCGCCGATCTGCAGCACCTGGTCCACCCCGCCCCAGTCGATGCCGAGGTCAAGCGACGACGTTGCCACCACCGCCCGCAGCGCGCCCGCCGCCATCGCCCGCTCCACCTTCTGGCGCTGGTCCGGCTCCAGCGAGCCATGGTGGATGGCGATCGGCAGCGTCTCCTCGTTCAGCTTCCACAGCTCCTGGAACATCAACTCCGCCTGCGCGCGGGTATTGACGAACACGATCGTCATCCCCGCCGCGCGGATGCGCTCCAGCACCAGGGGCGCACTCGCCAGCCCCATATGCCCAGACCACGGCAGCCGCCCCTCCGGCAGCATCACCTCGATCGCCGGCGGCGCGCCCCCGGAAACCGCCACAAGCCGCACGCCCCCGCCCCGCCCGTCATCGGAGACAAAGGCCGCCAGCGCCTGCGGATGCGCCGCCGTCGCCGAAAGCCCGATCCGCCGCACTCCCGGCGCCAGAACCGCCAGCCGCGCCATCCCCAATGCCAGCTGGTCGCCACGCTTGGTGCCGGCCAGCGCATGCACCTCGTCCACCACGATGGCTTTCAAGGTGGCGAAGAACGAGGCGGCCTCGGGCTGGGAGACCAGCACAGCCAGGCTCTCCGGCGTGGTCAGCAGGATGTTCGGCGGCGCCTCCTTCTGCTGCTTGCGCTTCGCCGTGGAGGTATCCCCGGTGCGCGTGTCGACCGAGATCGACAGCCCCATCTCCTCCACCGGCGCCATCAGGTTGCGCGCGATATCGGCGGCCAGCGCCTTCAGCGGCGAGACGTACAGCGTGTGCAAGCCGGGGCAGGGGCCCTCATGCAGGTCCACCAGGCTCGGCAAAAACCCCGCCAGCGTCTTGCCGCCGCCGGTCGGCGCCGTCAGCAACACGCTCGCCCCATCCCGCGCCGCCGCCAGCACGTCCAGCTGGTGCGCCCGCGGCACCCAGCCGCGCCGCGCAAACCAGCCGGCAAAGGGTTCTAGTAATGTTCCCGCCATCCCCCCTACATAGGCCCGGCCACCCCGCCGCGAAAGGCCGCCATGGCACCGCCCTGCGCCGCTGTGATACTGTGGAACCATGAAGAACATCACAGTTTCCGTGGACGACGACACCTATCGCCGCGCCCGCATCAAGGCCGCCGAGCGCGACACCTCCGTCTCCGCCCTGGTCCGCGATTTCCTCAACGGCCTCGCCCGCGAGGAGAGCGAGTTCGAGCGCCTGAAGCGCGAGGAAAAGGAACTGCGCGCCTCGATCAAGGGCTTCTCCGCGTCCGACCGCCTGCCGCGCGAGGAGCTCTACGACCGCGGCCGGAAATGACGCGCCGCTTCCTCGACACCAACATCCTCCTCTACGCCATCAGCGACCGCCCGCACGAAACCGCCAAGCGCCGCATTGCCGATGAAGTGCTGGACCAGGACGACAACGCCCTCTCGGTCCAGGTCCTGCAGGAATTCTACCACCAGTCCACCCGGCCCAGCCGCCCTGATGCCATCACCCACGCCAAGGCCGTCGCGATCGTGCACAGCCTCAGCCGCTTCCCGGTGCAGCCGATGACCCTCGCCGTCCTGCACGAAGCCTTCGCCATCCGGCAGGCCACGGGATACAGCTACTGGGACAGCGCCATCCTCGCCGCCGCCGCCCAGCTCGGCTGCACCGAAGTGCTCTCAGAAGACATGCAGCACGACCGCCGCATCGCCGGCCTGCGCATCGTGAACCCCTTCGCGTGACCGCCCCGCACCCCGAGACCTGGCTCACGCCCATGCCAGCAGGCCTCTATTGCGCCCCCGGCGACTTCTACATCGACCCGCTGCGGCCGGTCCCGCGCGCCATCATTACCCACGCCCATTCCGACCACGCCCGCCCGGGCCACGACGCCGTCCTGGCCAGCCCCGCCACCCTCGCCCTCATGCGCGCCCGCCTCGGCGAAGGCGCCGGCCGCACCCAGCAACCCCTGGCCTGGGGCGAACGCCTCGCCATCAACGACGTCACGCTCTGGCTGCAACCCGCCGGCCACGTCCTCGGCAGCGCCCAGGTCGCCATCGAGTATCGCGGCAGCCGCGCCGTGATCTCCGGCGACTACAAGCGCCAGCCGGACATCACCTGCGACCCCTTCACCCCGATCCCCTGCGACGTCTTCGTCACCGAGGCCACCTTCGCGCTGCCGGTCTTCCGCCACCCCCCGGCCGCTGGCGAAATCGCCAAGCTCCTGGCCAGCGTGAAGCTGTTCCCCGAACGCACCCATGTCATCGGCTGCTATTCCCTCGGCAAGACCCAGCGCCTGATCGCCCTGCTGCGCCAGTCCGGCTGGGATGAGCCGATCTACATGCACGGCGCGCTGGCCCCGATGTGCGAGATCTACGAAGCCCACGGCATCCCGCTCGGCGAGTTCCGCCCCGCCACCGTCGCCGCGAAGAAGGACCTCGTCGGCCGCATCGTCTTGGCACCCCCCTCCGCCATCGCCGACCGCTGGGCCCGCCGCCTCGCAGAGCCCGTGGTCTGCATGGCCTCCGGCTGGATGCGGGTGCGCCAGCGCGCCAAGCAGGGCGGCGTGGAACTCCCGCTCGTCATCTCCGACCACGCCGACTGGCAGGAACTGAACCGCACCATCGACGAGGTCGGCGCCCCCGAAGTCTGGGTCACCCATGGCAGCGAGGAAGCCCTGATCCACGAGATCGCCAAGCGCGGCATCCGCGGCCGCCCCCTGCGCCTGATCGGGTATGGCGAGGAAGACGCATGATCGCCTTCGCCACCCTGCTCGAACGCCTGCTCTTCACCCAGGGCCGCAACGACAAGATCCGCCTGCTGCGCCAGTATTTCGAAACCCAGCCAGACCCGGACCGCGGCCTGGCCCTGGCCGCCATCGCCGGCGAGCTCCATTTCGCCACCGCCAAGGCCGGCCTCATCCGGGCCCTCGCCACCGCCCGCACCGACCCGGCCCTGTTCGCCCTGTCCTACGATTTCGTCGGCGACCTCGCGGAAACCGTCGCCCTGATCTGGCCGGAGTCCCAAACCAACGCCCCGCCCCCCACGCTGCCGGAGGTGGTGGAGGCCCTCAACCTCACCCCCAAGCCCCGCCTGCCCGATCTCGTCGCCGGCTGGCTCGACGCGACGGACGCCTCCACCCGCCTCGCCCTGCTGAAGCTCATCACCGGCGGCCTGCGTGTCGGCGCCACAGGCCGCCTCGCCCGCATCGCGCTCGCCGAATTCTCCCAGGGGCGCGCCCTACCAGACGATATCGAGGAAGTCTGGCACAGCCTCGCACCCCCGTACCTGCCCCTCTTCGCCTGGCTCGAAGGCCACGCCGACAAGCCCGACCCCGCCACCGCCCCGGTCTTCCGCCCCCCCATGCTCGCCCACCCGCTGGAACCCGAAGACCTCCCCAACCTGTCCCCGGCCACTCTCCGCGCGGAATGGAAATGGGACGGCATCCGCGTCCAGCTCGTCGCCACCCCGGGCGGCCGGCGCCTCTACTCCCGTGGCGCCGAAGACATCTCCGCCGCCTTCCCCGAACTCCTCGAAGCCGTCGACTTCGAAGCCGTGCTCGATGGCGAACTCCTCGTCATCCGCGATGGCACCGTCGCCCCCTTTGCCGACCTTCAGCAACGCCTCAACCGCAAGACCGTCGGCCCCAAGCTGATGGCCGAACACCCCGTCGCCATCCGCCTCTACGACATCCTCTTCGACGGCGCCGAAGACCTCCGCCCGCTGCCCTTCGATATCAGACGCGCCCGGCTCGAAGACTGGTTCGCCCGCACAAGCCCAGCCCGCATGGAC